>NZ_JCAFRY010000009.1:0-159829 GCF_059368675.1 Stenotrophomonas sp. YJH_SMC_120 | reverse complement strand
TCAACGCGGTTGCCGGCCAGCGGCCGGCACTACCGTTCGGCAGTTTCCCAGGAGAAGCGTGGCAGGGCGTCCACCGCCTGTTCCAGCCGCTGCAGATGCAGCAGGTCTTCCGCGCCGTGGCCGAAGCGCTGGGCTGATGCCCCGGTAGTGCCGGCCGCTGGCCGGCATCCCTGTGTGGCGGGATCAATGCGGTTGCCGGCCAGCGGCCGGCACTACCGTTCGGCAGTTTCCCAGGGGAAGCGTGGCAGGGCGTCCACCGCCTGCTCCAGGCGCCGTGACCAGTTCTGGTGGATGTCCGCATACAACGTTGAATCCGCGCCGAGCCGCAGCTGCTGCCCGATGCGCAGTTCACCATCACGCAGCAGCGCCAGGTCGATCGGCAGGCCTACCGACAGATTGGAGCGAATGGTCGAATCCAGCGACACGATTGCCGTGCGCGCCGCGTCCTCCAGGCGTGTGGCCGGGCTGAGGATGCGGTCCAGGATGGGCTTGCCGTACTTGGACTCACCGATCTGAAGATAGGGCGTCTCCGGCGAAGCGGCGATGGCGTTGCCGAGCGGGTAGATCATGTACAGCCCGGGCCGCTCGCCCGCGATCTGGCCACCGAAAATCAGCGTCGCCTGGGTGTTGACCCCGTCATGGCCGTGCTCGCTGTGGCTGCTGTGCACCTGGCTGTCCACCAGCAGCTGGCCGACGTACTCGGCAGCTTCGAACAGATGGGTCATGTCGCGCAGGTTGGGCGTGCGCCGTTCACCGGCGTCGCGCCCCAGGCGTGACACCAGCAGCTGGGTGGTGGCCAGGTTGCCAGCCGCCATCAGCACGTAGGCTGCCTGGCCGGGGTACTCGAACACGTGCAGCTTGCGGTGCACGCGCACATCGTCCAGCGAGGCATTGGTCCGGGTGTCGGCAGCGAAGACCAGGCCTTCGTCCACCTCGATTCCAACGCAATAGGTCATGTCGGTGCCCTATCATGTGCGTCCCGGATTGTAGGCAGGCCGCCGTGACGACGGCATGTCCACGCCCCCTCAAGTGCCGTCACCTGAACCGCATGACCACCGTGCTCCTGAGCCTGGGCAGCAACGTCCAGCCCCGCCGCTACCTCCACGCCGCGGTGACGGCCCTGCGCGAGCGCTTTGGCGCACTGCAGGTGTCACCCGCCTACCGTACTGCCGCGGTCGGCTTCGATGGCCCGGCCTTCCTCAACAATGCGGTGGCGATCGAGACCGATCTGCCGCTGCAGGAACTGGACGACTGGCTGCATGCGCTGGAAGACGCGCATGGCCGCGATCGCAGCGGGCCGCGCTTCTCCGACCGGACCCTGGACATCGACGTGGTGTTCTACGGCGACCTGGTGGTGGAAGGCCCCGGCCACCTGCGCATTCCGCGCCCGGAACTGAAGCATGCCTTCGTGCTGAAGCCGCTGGCGGACATCGCGCCGGGCTTCATCGACCCGGTCAGCGGGCAGGACCTGGCCACGCTGTGGCGGGCGCACGCGCAGTTTGGCGAAGCGTTCGAGGTGGTGGACCTGGAATGATGGCGGTTGCCGGCCAGCGGCCGGCACTACCTCAACTGACCGTGCGCCCACCATCCACGCGCAGGGTGTGGCCGGTGACGAAGCTGGCTTCGGCCACCAGCCAGTAGACCGCTTCGGCGATCTCCTCGACCGTGCCGATCCGTGCCAGCGGCGTGCGCGCCAGCAACGCCTCGCGGGCGAAATCGTCCTTGCCCTGCTCCGGCCACAGGATCGCACCCGGGGCCACCGCATTGACCCGCACCTTCGGTGCCAGCTCCAGCGCCAGCGCGCGGGTGGCCATCTCCAGCGCGGCCTTGGCCATGGTGTAGGCGATGTGGTCGCGCATCGGGTCGGTGCCATGCAGGTCGGTCAGGTTGACGATGCAGCCCTGCTGGCGGCGCAGGTAGGGCGCCGCCGCCTGTGACAGCAGCAGCGGCGCGCGTGCATTGACCGCATACAGCTCGTCCATTGCCTCGGCGGTGACCTGGCCGAGCGGGGTGGGGAAGAAGTTGGAGGCGTTGTTGACCAGCGCGTCCAGTCGGCCGAAGTGGGTGACCGCCTGTTCCACCAGGTCGGCCAGGGCGTCGGCGTCACGCAGGTCGGCCTGCAGGGCCAGCACGCTGCCCGGGCGCACGTTGTCGAAATCGAACGCGGCCTGCTGCAGCTCGGCGCTGGATGTATTGGCGTGCAGCACCACCGACCAGCCACAGGCGTGGAACTGGCGGGCGATGGCCGCACCGATCCGGCGCGCGCTGCCGGTGATCAGGACCACGGGGTGGGTATCGCTCATCGAGGGTCCTCCAAGGCTCGGCTATCCTGTGCACCATTGTCACCGCATTCGAAGACGCCATGCAGCCCACCTTCCCCCTGCCCGAAGCCGATGCCCTGGCCCATAGCGACCAGCTGGCGGCCGCCCTGCGCGCCGAGATCCTTGCGCAGGGCGGGGCGATGCCGTTCTCGCGCTTCATGGAGCTCTGCCTGTATACCCCCGGCTGGGGCTATTACAGCGCCGGCGCCAGCAAGTTCGGTGGCAGTGGCGACTTCACCACCGCGCCCGAGCTCGGCAGCCTGTTCGCCGGCAGCGTGGCCAATGCGCTGGCGCCGGTGTTTGCCCAGCTGGGTGCGCAGGCGCGGATGCTGGAACTGGGCGGCGGTACCGGCGCCTTTGCCGAGGCGGTGCTGCTGCGCCTGGCCGAGCTGGATGCGCTGCCGTCGCGCTACGCCATCCTGGAACCCAGTGCCGATCTGCGCGAGCGCCAGCAGCAGCGCTTGCAGCAGAACCTGCCGGCCGAGCTGGCCGCGCGCGTGGACTGGGTCGACCGCCCGTTCGAGGAGGACTGGGAAGGCGTGGTGTTCGCCAACGAGGTGATCGACGCGCTGCCGACCCCGCGCTTCCTGATCCGGGATGGCGAGGTCTACGAGGAAACCGTCGAGCTGGACGCCGAGGGCAACTTCATCCGTGGCGCGCAGCCGGCCGACATCCTGCTCAACGGTGCGGTGCGCCATATCGAGCGCTACCTGGAAAAGCCTTTCGCCGAGGGCTACCGTTCTGAAGTGCTGCCGCAGCTGCCGTACTGGCTGCAGGCGGTGGCCGGTGGCATGCAGCGTGGTGCGATGCTGTTCGTCGACTACGGCTACAGTCGCAGCGAGTTCTACCAGCACGACCGCGACGATGGCACCGTGCGTGCGTTCTACCGCCACCACGTGCACAACGACGTGCACCGCTGGCCGGGGTTGCAGGACATCACCGCGTCGGTGGATTTCACCGCGATGGCCGAGGCCGGCATGCACGGCGGATTCGAGCTGGCCGGCTACTGCAGCCAGGCCAGCTTCCTGCTCGGTAATGGCCTGGACCAGGTGCTGCTGCTGGCCGAGGAACGCACCGATGAGGTCGGCCGCATCCAGCTGCGCGACCAGGTGAAGAAGCTGACCCTGCCGACCGAGATGGGCGAGCGCTTCCAGGCCATCGGCCTGCAGCGTGGCGTCGACTTCGAACCGGCCTTCGAGCTGGGTGACCTGAGCTGGCGCCTGTGAGCGAGGTGTTGCCGGCGATCAAGCCGCTGCGGCGGCCGCGGTTGTGGGCCGGGCTGTGGGCGGCGGCAGTACTGCTGGTGATCGTGGTCTGCCTGATTCCACCGCCGCCGATTCCGTTGCCGGAAAACAGCGACAAGGGCGAGCACTTCCTCGCCTACTTCATCCTGGCCGGCAGCGCGGTGCAGCTGTTCCGTCGGGGCCGCCCGCTGCTGTGGGTGGGCGTGGGCCTGGTGTTGATGGGCATCGGCATCGAATTTGCCCAGGGTGCGCTGACCAGCAACCGCATGGCCGACCCGATGGATGCCATCGCCAACACGGTCGGTGTGCTCGCCGGCATGGCCACCGCACTGACCCCGCTGCGCGACCTGCTGCTGCGCTGGCGCGGGTAAAGGCGTGCCAACCCAGGTTGGCACCTACCCGTAGATCCGCGCCATGCGTGGATGCTCTGCCCGAGGTGCCGACCAAGGCCGGCACCCACCTGGACAGGCCTGCCGTCATTTCCCCAGGGTCACCTCATCCAGCACCCACATCGCCGGGCGCGTGTCGCCGGTGAAGTTGACGCACAGGTCACCGCTGCCCTGCGTCCCCTTCGGCAGCGCCGCACGCAGGGTCACGAAGCCATCGGCATCCGGCTTGGCCGGCAACGGCACTTCCGCGAGCACCTTGCCGCTGCAGTCGCCACGACGCACCTGCATCTCGCCGTGCGCGCGCTTGGCCTTCTCGAAGCGACGCTTGGATTCATCGTGGGCAAGCTGGAAGTAGTACGGAATACGCCCCGCGCGGACTTCCAGGCTGCCGATGCCGTCCAGCTGTGCCTGCGGCCAGCGCCAGCACGGCTGGAAGATGTCCACGTTGAACACCGCACGGTTGCCTTCGCGTGGGCCATCGTCTTCCAGGCGCAGCACCAGGCCCTTCTTGCCCACGCAGCTGAGCAGCTCATCGCTGCGGCGGCTGAGCAGCGACTGTGCGGTGAAGGTGGCAATGGTCGGTTTCGCCGCCAGCATCTGGCCCTGGTAGAACGCGGCAGCCTGCACGGTGGTTGGCAGTTTTCCGGTCAGCGGCTGCTGGTACAGCGGTGACTGCGCGCTCACCGGTTGCCCATCGGTGCTGTAGCGCACTTCATAGCCCAGCGGATTGGCCAGCGACACCGTCACCGTGTTGTCCGCACGATTGTCGGTGTAGGCCACGCCCACTTCGAACGGGGTCTGCGCATAGGCCAGGCCCCAGGCACGGTAGCGCTGCAACTGGGACGGCAGGCGCGCGAGGAAATCGCGGAAATCGCGATGTTCCGGCGTGCTCCAGCCGGTCTCGGCCACGGCGGCCAGGCGTGGGAACAGGTTGTGCTGCAGGCGTGCGTAGCTGCGTGTGTGCTCGGTGAACATGTTGGCCTGCAGGCCGAGGATGTGCCCGCGCTTGTCAGCGGCCAGCTCGGCCGGCACCGGCTCGAAGTTGTACAGCTTGCCGAGGTTGACCTGGGT
Source organism: Stenotrophomonas sp. YJH_SMC_120 (assembly GCF_059368675.1). Lineage (NCBI taxonomy): Bacteria > Pseudomonadati > Pseudomonadota > Gammaproteobacteria > Lysobacterales > Lysobacteraceae > Stenotrophomonas > Stenotrophomonas sp. YJH_SMC_120. The sequence continues at coordinate 154,804 of NZ_JCAFRY010000009.1, read as the reverse complement.
CGGGCGGCCGGGCGGTTCGTTCGGCGACGCCGTCTGCAGGTAATCCAGATAGAGGTAGCCGACCGGCGACATGATCACGTCATGGCCGGCGCTGGCCGCAGCCAGTCCGCCTTCGGTGCCCTGCCAGGACATCACCGTGGCCTGCGGCGGCAGCCCGCCTTCGAGGATCTCATCCCAGCCGATCAGGCGCCGGTCGTGCTCCTCCAGGAAGGTCTCCAGGCGCTTGATGATGTGGCTCTGCATGGCCATTTCATCCTTGATGCCCAGCGCACGCATACGCTGCTGCACCTGCTTCGACGCTTCCCACTGGTCCTTCACTGCTTCGTCGCCACCGACGTGCACGTACTTGGCCGGGAACAGGTCGATCACTTCTTCCAGCACGTTTTCCAAGAAGGTGACGGTGCTGTCTTCAGTGTTGAACAGGTTGGGGAACACGCCCCATTCGCTGATCGGCTTCAACGGCGTATCGATGGTGCCCAGCTCCGGATACGCAGCAATCGCGGCAGTCGCGTGGCCTGGGACATCGATTTCCGGGATCACCTGGATATGCAGCTTCGCCGCATAGTCGATCACGTCGCGAATCTGGTCCTGCGTGTAGAAGCCGCAATACGGATGCTCCTTGCCAGTGACCGGATCGATGCCACCGTCGCCGGCCGGCAGGCGGCAGCTGCCCACGTCGGTCAGCTTCGGGTAGCGCTTGATCTCCATGCGCCAGCCCTGGTCGTCGGTGAGGTGCCAGTGGAAGGTGTTGAGCTTGTGCGCGGCCATCGCGTCGAGCACGCGCTTGATCTCGTCCAGGCTCTGGAAGTGACGTGCGGAATCGAGCATGAAACCGCGCCAGCTGAAGCGTGGCGCGTCCTGGATCTGCACCGCCGGCAGCACGCCATTGCTGCCGCCGGTGGCGAGCTGGGCGAGGGTGGTCGCGCCGTAGAACAGGCCGGTTTCGTTGCCGGCCTGGATCAGCACGCCCTGCGCGGTGCTCTCCAGCGTGTAGCTTTCGCCACTGTCGCGGAAGGTGGGCACGATCTGGAAGCGGATGCTGCCCGACGTGCCTGCCGCCTTGCCCCTGGCTCTTGCAAGGCGCGGACCACCGCTGCGGGCCAGCAGATCGGCGAACTGGCTGGCGACGCGCTGCGCGGCTTCGCCTTCGGCCTGCAGCACGGTGTCGGCGCGGACGGTGATGCCGCTGCCTTGGCCGCGCTGCACGGTGGCCGGGGCGGGAATCAGCATCAGGCTGCCGGCGCGCAGCAGGGGGCCGGGTGCTTCAGTGGCGGGCGTGGGGTCGGCGGCAAGTGCCGGCAGTGCCGGCAACAGGGCGAGCAGGCTGCCCAGCAGCGCTGCGCTGCGCATCCGGGCGCGGGAAGGCTTGACCATCGGTACGACTCCTTGGATCGGTGCGATGAACGCTATACATGAAAAACGCCGGGCCCGGAATGACCCAGGCCCGGCGTGCGTGCACGACTCGGCGATGTTGCCGCCGCTGGATCAGTACTTGAAGCGGAAGTTGAGGTAGTACTGGCGACCGTTGCTGTAGAACGAGGTCGGGATGGCCGCGGTCTGGTAGTACTTGTAGGTCGGGTTGTTGAGGTTGAGCGCATCGAAGCTGATGCTCAGCCAGTCGGTGGCCTTGTAGCTCAGCGACGCCGACAGGGTGCCGAAGTCATCCTGGTAGTACGGGTTGGCGCCGGACAGGCCGATCAGGAACGACGAACGGCGGGTGTAGCTGACGCGTGCACCGAAGGTATCGTTTTCGAAGTAGGCACCGACGTTGTAGGTGTTCTTCGAAGTACCCAGCAGGTTGTCGCTGCCATCGGCCCAGGTGTGGTCGGTGCTGCCATCGGCGTAGGTGTAGTTGGCATTGACACCGAAATACTCGCCGATCGGCTGCTCATAGGCCACTTCGATACCGCGCACCTTGCCGTCGGCATTGCGCGGGCGGGAGATGTTGTATTCCTCGAGACGGTTGGTCAGCTCGCTGAACAGCATTTCCTTCTCGGTGCTGAAGGCGACGTAGTCCTTCAGGCGCATCGAGTAGGCACCGATCGACAACATGCCGCGCGGCATGAAGTACCACTCCAGGTTGGCGTCGAAGTTGGTCGACACCACCGGCTTCAACTTCGGATTGCCGCCACCGCCGGTCCGGTTCAGGTCCGAACCGTACGACGAGGCACCCAGTGCCGAGAAGTCCGGCAGGGTCTGGGTCTGCGAGGCGGCCACGCGCAGCACCAGGTCGTCACGCAGGTCGTACTTGAAGTTGGCGCTCGGCAGCACCCGGTTGTGCTTGTTCTCGAAAGCTTCGCGGGTCCACGCGCCGAACAGGCTGCTAACGTCCGGCACGGTCGAGCCGGTGGCGGCGGCGTAGGTATCGATATCCTGCTTGATGTTGACGTAGCGCAGGCCGACATTGCCGCTCCAGCGGTCGCCGCTGAAGTTGCCCTGTACGTAGGCAGCGAAGTTCTTCTCGGACACCGTCCACTCGGCGCCGTAGTTGTGGCGGCCGGTCGGGCCGTCATTGCCGGACAGCCAGGTGGAGTTGTTGGTCACTGCTTCCTTCAGTGCGCCCGGGGTGAAGTACCACAGGTCACGCGGGAAGCTGCCACCGATGCCGTTGGCGAACCCACCGGGGAAGTTGGCGGTGGCGCCGTTCTTCAGCGCATTCCAGATCGCGCCCGGGGTTGCGCCTTCCGGCGACTTGGCCTCGCGCTTGTGGTCGCCGAAGCGGGCGCCGAAATCAATCGAGTTCAGTACGCCAGCGTCGGCGAAGTACTGGTTGAAATCGAGCGTGGCCCACTTTTCCTTGTCGATCGCGGTGACCTGCTGGTTGCCCCAGGTGCCGAAGTCGGTCACGCCGCTCGGGCCGATGTTGCCACCGACGTTCCAGTCGATCGGCGAGCCGTTGCCGTGGGTTGCCCAGGTGGCGCCACCACCACGGGCCAGGTTGACTTCGGCGATGTACTGGCGCGGCGTTTCGCCGGTGCCCTTGGTGCTGCCAGCCTGGAACTTCATGCCCAGGTTGTCGCTGATCTGCCAATCGGCATCGAAGGTGATGTAGTTGGTCTTGGCCTTCGACTCGCGGTAGATCATGTCGTACACCGCGTAGTCGCGGTCGGCCTGGCCGGCGAAGGTGGCGTTGGACAGTACGCCATCCTTGATGACGTAACCCGGATTCGGGGCCTGGCCCGGAATCAGGATCTTGTTGCCATTGGCATCTTCAACGGTGCGGTCGTTGAGGATGCGGCCACCCCACAGCATGAAGTTGCGGTTGTAGTTGTTCGCCTTCAGTTCCGAGCTGAAGCCTTCCAGGCCCAGGGTCAGGTTGTCCATCGGCTTGAACTGCAGCGACACCAGGCCGCCCTTGCGCTCGCGGGTCTGTTCGAACAGGGTCGAGCCGAGCAGGCCCGGCGCGTATACGCCGGCCAGGTCCGGGTTGGACTTGGCCACGGTGCCATTCGGATCGATCTGGAAGAAGCCGCCCGGGATTTCCTGCGCTTCGCGGCGCAGCTCGCGCTTCTGGCTGAAGGCCTGCACCATCACGCCGAAGTTGCCTTCGTCGTTCTTGTAGTTGAACAGTGCCGACAGCTGCGGGTCGTTGGACTTGGCCTGGTCCGAACGCACCATGCCGATGGAGCCTTCCGCAGTGAGCTGCTTGGAGAATTCCAGCGGCTTGCGGGTGAGGATGTTGACGGTACCGGTGGTGCCGCCGTCCTGCAGCTTGGCCTGCGAGGACTTGTTCACTTCCACCGAGCGCACCAGTTCCGACGGCAGCAACGAGTAGCTGACGCTGCGGCCGACGTTGTTGCCCTGGCTGAGCACGAACCAGTCGGCGGTGCCGACGGTGTGGCCGTTGATCAGCGTCTGGGTCAGGCTCGGGCTGGTACCACGCAGGCTGACACGGTCGGCTTCGTCGAAGCCGCCTTCGTCGGCGCTGGACGAGCTGATGTTCACGCCCGGCAGGCGCTGCAGGGTGTCGGCGACGTTGTGCGCGGGCAGCTTGCCCACGTCTTCGGCGGTGACCACTTCCACGCGCGCATTGGCTTCGCGCTTGGTGTCCAGCGATTTTTCCATCGACCCACGGATGCCGGTGACCTGCACGGTATCCAGGTCGGTGGCGGTCTGGGCGGCCTGCTGCGCATGTGCACTGAAGGCGATGCAGCTGACGATGGCGGCCGAAAGCAGGGTCTTGCGGGTGTTCATGATGTCTCTCCTCATCACTCGATTGGATGCCGGCGGCGGTGTTCGATTACGGTTGCGATGACATGCGCGGGGCGGCGGCGAAGTCCCGTGCGTTGGCGTGCCACGTACTGCGTGCTGCGATTGCGTTGAAGCCTGTTGCGGTGTCAGGCGGCCGACTGCTGCTGCAGGTACCAGCTGGCAGCGCCGACCACGCCCAGCTGGCCGTGCTCGACCACCTTCACCGGGATGCGTGCCAGCGCTTCGCCCATCGGCCCCTTCTGCAGGTAGCGTTCGACGAAGGTACTGGCGTGCAGGTACTCGCGGATCTGCGGCAGGATGCCGCCGGCCAGGTAGACGCCACCGTGGGCGCCGTAGAACAGCGCCATGTCGCCGATGGTGCTGCCGAGCAGGCCGCAGAACACATCCAGCGCCTGGCGCGCATGTGCATCGCTGTCGGCCATGGCCGCAGCGGTGACCGCGTCGGGGCTGGCCAGGGTCGGCACCTGGCCCTGCAGCGCGCATACCGCGCGGTACAGGTTCATCAGGCCCGGGCCGGAGATCGCATGTTCGATCGACACGTGCGCGCGGTCGCGCTGCATGTGGCGGACGATGGCCATTTCCAGTTCGGTGCTGGCGGCCAGGGTCGGCTGGCCGGCTTCGGTCGGGAGCACCACCGGGCCGTGCGCGGTGGGGATCCACAGTGCGGCGCCGAGGCCGGTACCGGGGCCGACCACCAGGGTCGGGCCGCGGGCGGCGGTTTCCGGTCCGCACAGGTGCAGCACGCCACTGGCGTCAACCTGCGCGGCGGCATAGGCCACGGCTTCGAAGTCGTTGACGATGAAGACCCGCTGCAGGCCGACGTCGGCTTCCACCTGGCGCGCCGACAGCGGCCACGGCAGGTTGGCGGTGATCACCGTGCCGTCCTCGCGGGCGTAGCCGGCACTGGCGACCACGCAGTGCGTGGGCCGCGGGCCTTCGCCGAGGAAGTCGGACAGGATCGCGCTGAGGCCTGCATGGTCGGCGTTGCGGTACTTGCGGTACTCCAGCACCTGCACCGGATGGGCGGCATCACCGCTGGCCTGGACCCGGGCCACGCGCACATGGGTGCCACCGACGTCGGCGGCCAGGAACGAGGGCGCGATTCGGGACAGGACATGGGCCGGGGCGGGGTGGCTGGCGGTCACGCGGGCTCCTGCTGCAGGTGGGGCCGTCCCCAAGGTTCGAGGGCGGCGATTGGGGCGGAGTCTGTAACCGCGCTGACAACGATGTCAACGAGTTCGTGACACTTTCGTTGCTGCGTCGCAACGAATGCGGCGTGCAGTAAACGTTTACATCGCGTGAGCATGGGTTTCACGTTGGAACCGTTGCTGCACGGGACTCAAGGGCTGCGGCGCATTCAGCACGATCCGCTGCCATCGGGTTGCGCAGTGCAGCATGAGGCTCACGCGGCCTCGCGGGGAAGTTGACAAACCGCGGTTGTCCATCGAAAGAATGTGACAACGTTGTTCCCAGCCACTCTCCGACGCCGCGTTCTGCGGCCGTCGCCGCAGGAGCCCTCCTGATGTCCGCCGTCCCCGCTGCAAGCGTGCGCCCGAACGTGGCCACCTCCATCGCCATCGTCGGCGTGCTGTTCTTCCTGATCGGCTTCTTCACCTGGCTCAACGGCCCGCTGATCACCTTCGTCAAGCTCGCCTTCGAACTCAGCGAGGTCGGCGCCTTCCTGGTGCTGATGGTGTTCTACCTGTCCTACTTCTTCCTGGCCCTGCCGTCATCGTGGATCCTGCGCCGCACCGGCATGAAGAAGGGCCTGAGCCTGAGCCTGCTGGTGATGGCCGGGGGCGCCGCGCTGTTCGGCGAATTCGCCACCCAGCGCTGGTATCCGGGCGCGCTCGGCGGCCTGTTCGTGATCGGCAGCGGCCTGGCCCTGCTGCAGACCGCGATCAACCCCTACATCTCCATCCTTGGGCCCATCGAGACGGCGGCACGCCGCATCGCGTTGATGGGCATCTGCAACAAGATCGCCGGCATGCTCGCGCCGGTGCTGATCGGTACCGTGGTGCTGCATGGCATCGGTGATCTGTCGGCCACGGTGGCCGCTGCCGATGAAGCGACCAAGGCGCAGCTGCTCAACGAATTCGCCGCCAAGATCCATGTGCCGTACCTGGCCATGGCCGGCCTGCTGGTGCTGCTGGCGGTGGCCGTGCTGTTCTCGCCGCTGCCGGAAATCAAGTCGTCCGAAGCCAATGCCACGCCGGTTGCGGCCGGTGCCGCCGAGCGTCGCAGCATCTTCCAGTTCCCGCATCTGTGGCTGGGCGTGCTGTGCCTGTTCGTCTACGTGGGCGTGGAGGTGATGGCCGGCGATGCCATCGGTACCTACGGCCACGGCTTCGACCTGCCGCTGGACCAGACCAAGATGTTCACCTCGCTTACCCTGGGCGCAATGCTGGTCGGTTACGTGGTCGGCCTGCTGCTGATCCCCAAGGTTGTCTCGCAGTCGCGCTACCTGACCATTTCGGCGGTGCTGGGCGTGGTGTTCTGCCTTGGCGCCTGGGCCACCCACGGCTATGTGTCGGTAGCCTTCGTGGCCCTGCTGGGCTTTGCCAACGCCATGATGTGGCCGGCCATCTTCCCGCTGGCGATCCGTGGCCTGGGCCGCTTCACCGAAACCGGCTCGGCCCTGCTGGTGATGGGCATCGCCGGTGGCGCGATCATTCCGCAGCTGTTCGCCGTGCTCAAGCAGCACATCGACTTCCAGCTGGTGTTCGTGCTGCTGATGGTGCCGTGCTACCTGTACATCCTGTTCTATTCGGTGATCGGGCATCGCGCCGGCCTGCCGCAGGACAAGGCCTGATCGGCGATGATGGACGGCAGCCAACCCCAGGGAAAACCCATGCGCAGAGCGACCATCAAGGACGTTGCGGAGAAAGCCAAGGTCTCGCTGAAGACGGTCTCGCGCGTGATCAACAACGAGCCCTCGGTGATGCAGGCCACCCGCGCGCGAGTGCTGCGTGCCATCGCCGAGCTCGACTACGAACCCGATCCGTCCGCGCGCAACCTGCGCAGCGGCACCACCTTCGTGATCGGGCTGGTCTACGACAACCCGAACCCATACCACATCATCGGCGTGCAGAACGGCGTGCTCGCCGCCTGCCGCGAGACCGGGTTCGGGCTGCAGATCCATCCCTGCGATTCCAGCTCGCCGCTGCTGGCCGATGAACTGGCCGACTGGGTGCAGCGTTCGCGCCTGGCCGGGCTGGTGCTGACCGCACCGATGTCCGAGCGCCGCGACCTGATCCAGGCGCTGACCGCGCGCGGCATCAAGCTGGTGCGCATCATCGCCGCCACCGAAGACCCGGCCGATGGCGCATGTGTGTTCGTGGACGACCGCGAGGCCGCCTACGAGATCACCGAGCACCTGATCCAGCTGGGCCACCAGCGCATCGGCTTCCTATGGGGCGGCAGCTCGCACCGCTCCTCTGGCGAACGCTATGCCGGTTACGAAGCCGCGCTGAAGGACTACGGCATGACCGTGGACAAGCATCTGGTGGTGCAGGGCGACTACACCTTCGATGACGGTTTCCGCGGTGCGCGCCGCCTGCTGGCGCTGCGCGAGCCACCCACCGCCATCTTCGGTTCCAACGATGAAATCGCCGCCGGGGTACTGGCAGCCGCAAAGTCGGCCGGCATGAACGTGCCGTACGACCTGTCCATCGCCGGTTTCGAGGACAGCCCGTTCTCGCGCCAGTCGTGGCCGCCGCTGACCACGGCCAAGCAGGCCACCGAAGACATCGCCCGCCACGCCGCGCGCCTGCTGATCGCGCAGCTGCGCAGCGATGCCTACGACGACGCGCCGGCGCCGCTGCACAACCAGGGCTTCGTGCCGCAGCTGGTGGTGCGTGGTTCGACCGCGCCGATGCGCCCCGCCGGCGCACGCCCCCTTCCTTCCGATCCTGCCTGAGCCTGCCATGTCGCTGTCAGACCCCACGTCCACCCTGATGTTCGCCGAGGCCGCTGAAGCGGCCGACGTGGTCGCGCGCCAGTTCTCGCGCAACCACGCCACCATGGAAGCCCTGGCCGCCAGCCTGCGTGCTGCACCGCCGCCGTTCGTGGTCACCTGTGCACGCGGCAGCTCCGACCACGCCGCCACCTATGGCAAGTATCTGCTGGAAACCCAGCTGGGCCTGGTGGTCGCGTCGGCCTCGCCATCGGTGGGGTCGGTCTACGCCGCACCATTGCAGCTGCGTGGCGCACTGTTCATCGTCATCTCGCAGTCGGGCAAGAGCCCGGACCTGCTGCGCAACGCCGAGGCCGCCAAGGCGGCCGGTGCGCGCGTGATCGCGCTGGTCAACGTCGAGGATTCACCGCTGGCGCAGCTGGCCGACACGGTCATTCCGCTGCACGCGGGTGCCGAAAAGAGCGTGGCGGCGACCAAGAGTTACCTGGCGTCGCTGGCCGCGCTGCTGCAGCTGGCCGCGTACTGGAAGCAGGACAGCAGCCTGCGCGCGGCGCTGGACCTGCTGCCCGACGCGCTGCGTGAGGCGTGGCAGTGCGACTGGAGCGCGGTGACCGAAGGCCTGGTCGAGGCCACCAACCTGTTCGTGCTCGGCCGTGGCCTGGGCCTGGGGGCGGGGCAGGAAGCGGCGCTGAAGTTCAAGGAAACCTGCAGCCTGCATGCCGAAGCCTACAGCTCGGCTGAAGTGAAGCATGGCCCGATGGCGCTGGTCGACCGCGGCTTCCCGGTGCTGGCCTTTGCCCAGCCGGATGAAACCGGCGCCGGCACCCGTGCCGTCGTCGAAGAATTCACCGCGCGTGGCGCACAGGTATGGATGGCCGGTGCTGGCGGCAACCTGCCGGTGGCTGCTGCGCCGCACCCGCTGTGCGCACCGCTGCTGACCGTGCAGAGCTTCTACCGCGCTATCAATGCGCTGGCGCTGCGTCGTGGCTTCAACCCGGACCTGCCGCCGCACCTGAACAAGGTGACGGAGACCGTGTAATGGCGACCGTCCTGCGCAATGCCCGCATCCTGGCGGGCGACGACTTCCGCGATGATCTGGCGCTGGTGATCGAGAACGGTCGCATCAGCGCGCTGTTGCCCGACGCCGCACCGCAGCTCGGCCATGCCGCCGAGCAGGTGGACCTGGGTGGCGGCTGGCTGCTGCCCGGCTTCATCGATGTGCAGGTCAATGGTGGCGGTGGTGCGCTGTTCAACAACACGCCGGACGTGGCGGCACTGCGCACCATCGCGCAGGCGCACCGCCGTTTCGGCACCACGGCGATGCTGCCGACACTGATCAGTGATGACGTGGCAGTGATGCGCGAAGCGATCGCTGCGATGCGCGAGGCGATCACGCAGGGTGTACCAGGCGTGATCGGCATCCACCTGGAAGGCCCGTACATCGCACCGGCGCGCAAGGGCACGCACGATGCCAGCAAGTTCCGCGTGCCGGACGAAGAAGAAATCGCGCTGGCGGCATCGCTGGACAACGGTGTGACCGTGCTGACGCTGGCGCCGGAGCGCGTGCCGCTGGAGACCATCCGTGCGCTGGTCGAGCGTGGCGTGATCGTTGCGGCCGGGCACACCGCAGGTACCTACGAAGCGATCCGTGCCGGCCTGGATGCCGGTGTGCGTGGCTTCACCCACCTGTACAACGCGATGTCGCCGCTGCAGGGCCGTGAGCCCGGTGCGGTGGGCGCCGCATTGGAGGACCGCGACAGCTGGATCGGCATCATCGTTGATGGCGTTCACGTGCACCCGGCCAGCCTGCGCGTGGCGCTGGCGGCCAAGCCGCGAGGCCGCCTGCTGCTGGTGACCGATGCGATGCCGCCGGTCGGTGCCGACGATCCCAGCTACGTGCTGTACGGCGAAACCATTACCGCTGTCGACGGCGTGGTGCGCAATGCTGCCGGTTCGCTGGCCGGCTCGGCGCTGGACATGGCCACCGCGGTGCGCAACACCGTGCAGCTGCTTGGCCAGCCGCTGGCCGAAGCGGCGCGCATGGCATCGACGTACCCAGCGCAGTTCCTCAATGTCGATGATCGCCTGGGCCACATCGCCGAGGGCTACCAGGCCGACCTGGTGCTGCTGGACGACGCCCTGCAGGTACGGGGTACCTGGATTGCCGGACAGTACGAGGCCGCCTGATGAACAGTTCGCCGCCACGCCGGCTGGGCTCGATCGATGCCCTGCGCGGCATCACCGTGGCGGCGATGCTGCTGGTCAACAATCCGGGCGACTGGAGTGCGGTGTTCGCGCCGCTGCGTCACTCGGAATGGCATGGCTGCACGCCCACCGACCTGGTGTTCCCGTTCTTCCTGTTCCTGGTGGGCGTGTCAATGGCCTTCAGCGTGGCACCGCGCGCGCAGGATGCGGCGGCGCGACCCGCGTTGGCGCGCGGCGTGCTGGAGCGCGCGCTGCGCATCCTGGTGGCCGGTGCGCTGCTGCATCTGCTGATCTGGTGGGCACTGGATACGCATCACTTCCGCATCTGGGGCGTGCTGCAACGCATCGCGGTGTGTGCGGCGTTGGTGGGCGTACTGGCGGTCTACGCGCGACCACGCGTGCAGGTGGGCGCTTTGATCGCGCTGCTGGTGGGGTACACCGTGTTGCTGCTGGGCATCGGCGACCTGGCGCCGTGGACCAACCCGGCCAGCCGCCTGGATACCGCGCTGTTCGCACCGTGGATCTACCAGTGGCATGCCGATACCGGACTGGGCCATGACCCGGAAGGATTGCTGAGCACGCTGGGGGCGCTGGCCAGTACCGTGCTCGGCCTGCTTGCCGGTGGCCTGCTGCGCAACGGGCGTTCGGCGGCATTGGCAGGGCTGGGCGTGGCGGCCGCTGTGCTGGGCCTGCTGCTGGCCGTGGTTCTGCCGTTGAACAAGCAGCTGTGGACGCCCAGCTACGTGCTGTGGACCGGCGGCCTGGCCGCGCTGGCGCTGTGGCTGGGCCACGTGCTGATCGACCAGAAGGGTTGGCCGGCACTCGGCCGGCGCTTCGGGGTCAATGCGATCACCGCGTACCTGGGGGCATCGGTGATGTCGGTGGTGCTGATGGCCACCGGGATCTGGGGGTGGATCTGGCAGCAGCTGGCCACCGCGATGCCGCAGGCGCTGGAGCTGGCGTCGATGCTGCAGGCGCTGGTGTTCGTCGCACTGTGGTGGGGCGTGGCGTGGTGGCTGGATAAGCGGAAGATCTACCTGAAGATCTGACCCCATCCGCCAACGGCATCCAGGCATGACGTAGATTTACCAGGTGCCATGAGCGAATCGATTGGCGATGCAGGATCAGTAGATCCACGCCATGCATGGATGCTTTGCGCGTGATTCCGGATGCCGGAAAAAAATGAACGATTTCAGCCACATCACATCGGCGTGAGGGCTGGGCGATTTCACATCTGAACTGTGATTTCCCGCACGCAAGTTCACCTATCGAAATGGTTCACCACACGGCAGACTGCAAGCGCCGTGCCGCACATACGCAGTTCCTGATTGCCCGCCCAGGAGTGCCCCATGTACCGTGCCGTTCCGCGTGCGTTCCGTCCGCGCCGCCTTGCTGTTTCCGTGTTGCAGGCCCTCGCCGTTCCCTCCCTGCTTCTGACGACCGCCAGCGTTGCCTGGGCCGGCTGCAACAGCCCGGCACCGACTGCCGGCCAGACGGTCACCTGTGATACCAACGCGCCGAATCCGCAGACCACTCCCGTTACCGCAAATGGTGCGGCCGGCATCACCGTCAATGTCGCCGCCGGTGCACAGCTGCAGCAGAGTGGTGGTGGATCGGCCATCGCGCTGGTCGGCGCCGGTGGTCACCTGCTGTCAAACCAGGGCGCGATCAGTTCGGTCGGCGGTGTAACCGTGCAGCTTGGGGGTGGCAGCCGCGTCGACAACACCGGCAGCATCAGCACCGGCAACAACACCGCCCTGCAGTTCGTCGGTGCGGGCGACAGCGTGCTGGTCAATCGAGGAGCGATCAGCGGGCGCACCGGCGTACAGTTCGATGCGGGCAATGATCGCCTCGAGATGCAGAGCGGCAGCATCACCGGCGGCGTCCTGCAGGGCGATGGCAATGATGTGCTGCTGCTCAGCGATGGCACGATCGACAGCGTCGACCAGGGCGGCGGCGATGACCAGATGACCGTCACCGGCGGCGCCGTCACCGGCGTGGTGGCGCAGGGCAGTGGCCGCGATGATTTCATCATGAGTGGCGGCACCATCGGCGCGCTGCAGCAGGGCGACAACATCGATACCTTCCGCATGAGCGGTGGCCGCATCATCGGCGCGTTCGAGGATGGCGACCAGGCCTGGATGACCGCTGGCCGCATCGGCCGCGTCAACATGAAGCTGGACAAGAACCTGTGGGACCAGTCTGGCGGTACGGTTGACGGCAACGTGGTGACCGGCTTCGACACCGATACCATCATCATCTCGGGCACGGCCTACATCGGCGGCAACATCAGTGTCAGTGGCGGCAACGACAGCGTGACCATCACCGACGGCACCGTGCGCGGGCAGGTGCTGCTCAGTACCGGCAGCGACACCTTCAACTGGAGTGGCGGTGGCATCGTCTACGGCGCGATCGACATGGGGCCGGACAACGATGTGGCCAACCTCAGCAGCCTCAACCAGGGCAACCTCGGTGCGGTGCCGCTGTTCGACGGCGGCAGTGGCATCGACCAGCTCAACTTCAACAACGTCAAGACCACGGGCGTGGGCCGCTTCCAGAACTGGGAGGCGATCAGCTTGGCCAACAGCACCGAGCTGACCTTTGATGGCGATCTGGTGCTGGGCGACAGCGGAACCGGCACCGGCACGCTCACGGTGGATGACACCAGCACCGTCTACGCGGGCAGTGGCAGCCATGCCGTCCGTCCGTTCAACAGTGGTGCACTGGTGGAGATGGTCAATGCCGGGCGCATCGACCTGACCGGTACTGGCGCCGGCGACGTGTTCACCGTGCGTGGCAACTACCGCGGTGACGGTGGTGGTCTGTACCTGCGCACCGTTCTGGGGGCGGATAATTCAACCAGCGACCGCCTGGTGATCGATGGTGGTGCCGTCACCGGCACGACCGGCATCGGCGTGCTCAATGCCGGCGGCAGCGGCGCTGCCACGTTGGCCGATGGCATCCTGGTGGTGCAGGCCTTGAATGGTGGCCGCACCGCGCCGGGCGCGTTTTCGCTGTTCGCACCGGTCGCGGCCGGTGCCTACGAGTACTTCCTGTTCAAGGGGGGTGTCAGTGCCGGTACCAGCGAGAACTGGTACCTGCGCTCGACCCTGGTGGCCGGCCCGGCACCAGCGCCAAACGGAAGCGGTATCAATGGCGTGCCGCCGCCGCCGACGCCGACGCCGCCCGTCGCACCACCGCCACCGATCACCCCGGCACCGCCGCCGCCGCCCGAAGGCGCCACCGATCCAGACCTGACTGCCGGCGAGACCGCACCACCGCCGCCGCCACCGGAACCGGCGCCTGTGGCGCCGCCCAGTGATCCCGCGGTGCCGGACGTGCCGGTGGCCGGCGGTGCGCTACCCGGAACCGGTACGCCGCCGACGCCGGGCGCACGCCCCGCCGAAGGCGCGGTGGTGCCGCTGTACCGCGTCGAGACTGCCACCTATGCCGTGGTGCCGCCGCTGCTGCGCGAGACCTCGCTGGCCAGCCTGGGTACCTTCCACGAGCGGCAGGGCGAGCAGCGCCTGCTGTACAACCAGGGTGCGTTCCGCACCGCCTGGGGCCGTCTGGTGGGGCAGAGCAGCGAGATCCACTGGAAGGGCGATGCGCAGCCGGGCTTCGATGGCGATGTGATGGGCCTGCAGGCCGGTCTGGATGTGTGGGCTGCTGCCTCTGACAACCACCGCAACCAGATCGGCGTGTTCGTCGGCCGCACCCGCGCGCAGGGCAAGACCACCGGCCTGGCACTGGGCTGGGAGAACGTGCAGGTAGGCCAGAACCGCCTGGACGACAAGCACGTGGGCCTGTACTGGACCTTCACCGGCAGCAGTGGCGGCTACATCGACGCCGTGGCGATGCAGAGCCGCTACGACGGCCGCGTACGTTCCTCGCGCGGGCTCGGCTTCGGGATCAAGGGTGATGGCACCAGCGTGTCGGTGGAGGCGGGCAAACCGCTGCTGCACTTCGGTCAGTCCGCATGGTGGCTGGAACCGCAGGTGCAGGTGATCTGGCAACGCACCTCGCTGGACGACCGCCGCGATGAGGTGTCGAGCGTACGCTTCGACAACGACAACGCCTGGACCGGCCGCGTCGGCCTGCGCCTTGCCGGCGACTATCAGCTGGCCGACAACGGCTGGCAGCCGTACTTCAAGCTCAACTACTGGCATGGCCGTTCCGGCGAAGACCGCGTCGGCTTCGACAACGACACGATCATCAATTCGCAGCGCTCGCGTACACTGGAGGCCGGCGTCGGTGTGGTCGGGCGCTTCAACCGCACCATCAGTGCGTACGCGGTGGCCGACTACACCCGTGAACTGGGTGGCGACCGCAACGAGAAGCGCCGCATCATCGAAGGCAACATCGGCCTGCGCGCGTACTGGTAGCGCGCGGTACGGGTGTCATGACCCGCTCTGGTAGGTGCCGACCTTGGTCGGCACGAATCCCACCGATGCCATGACCTCCGCGCAGCCGAGCAACGGCTCGGCTCTACAGCAGCGGTGCGCACGCATCCGGTTCCACCAGCGCGCTGGCATGATCGGCCAACACCACCATTGCGTGCAGCAGGCCTTCCTCCACCTGCGGCGGACACTGCGCCTGCGCATCGTCCGTCTCGCGCGCCGACTGTGCAGCCAGCAGTACCCCGCCGCACGCAGACAACGCCGCCAGGCAACGCGTCGCCTCGGCCAGTTCCCGACCGCGCCCCTCGCTGAGTTGCCGCTTGCGCCACGCCTGGCCGTCGGCTGCGTGGCTGTGAGCGATGCCGCGCAACCGCGCGAAGAATGCGGAGGGCGGCGCCTGTTCGTTGGCTTCGGCGAGTGCATCTTCCAACGCTTCGGCGGCGGTAGTGGGCAGCTGCAGGCCGGGCAGTGCAGCGCCGAGCAATGCCTGCAGGCGTGGATAGGTGGGGTGGGGCGTGTTCATGGCGGCAACCTCACGAGGCAAGGCCACCTGCGGCGTGCAAGGTGGCGGGCGGTGCGGGTTGGCGTGCCGGTCAAAATCGAAACGAAAAAAGGCCGACGGATCACGAGGATCCCCACGCACCGCCCGCCATGGGCAAGCCGGTGCATTGTCGCGATTGCCGCTGAGGCGGCAACTCGATCGTTTCGATGTTTGATTCAGGACGCCAATCCCGGCCAGCGCAGGAGGCGCCGACGGAGGCAACCTTCTCGCGTTCTACGTGGCAATGACATGGGCAAAGTTGCAATTTACTGATCGCGTGCACGCTGTCTTGCTGCAACCCGCGGCGGGGCCAGATACGACAGTTCGCGCATGGCGAAAGCCATCACCTGCGGGCTATGCTGTGCGCCTGCCTCAACGACAAGGAAACGTCACATGCAGGTTCGCAAGGGAGTGCGTCGCATTGGTGCGCTGGTGATCGCGCTGGTGGTTGCCAACGCCATGGCCGATACGCCCAAGGCAATCGAAGTGCCCTCGCCGGAGGCGGAGGCCGAGATCCTCAATCTGCTTGAACGCCAGGCGCTGTATCGCGATCGGGTGGACTGGGCCGCCACCCGCGTACGCCTGCAATCGGCGCAGGGCGACCCCGCGCAACGGCTGGCCGTTCTGCGCGAAGCCATTGCGGTCAGCACGGGCAATCATGGCGGATGGACGACGACCCAGCGCCAGAGCGAATCCCTTGCGCGCGCGCAGCAGGCCGGCGCCGCCGCCGTGGACCGGGCCAAGGCGGCCGATGCGGTGGATATGCGCATCGGCTGGGTGGTCATCGAGGGCTATGCCTCCACGCCGGGCGCGACGCCGCAGGAAAAATTCCGCCAGGACATCCAGCGTGCCGCGCGGTGGCAGCAGGTCATCCGCAGCAAGGACGACGGCGCGCGCTGTGGCTGGATCGTCGACCTGCGTGACAACAGCGGTGGCAACATGTGGCCGATGCTGCTGGGCATGGCACCGCTGCTGCGCACCTCGGTAGTGAACAACGAAGATGTGGGGTCGTTCGAAACCGCACAGGGGCCTGAGCGCTGGACGTTGACCGCGACCGCCGTGCAGCGTGCAGGCAAGTCGGTGCTTGACTTCGGCCAGTCCGGCTATGTGCTGCGGCAGCCCGGCGCGCCGGTGGCGGTGCTGTTCGGGCCGCGCACCGGCAGTTCGGGCGAGGCCTCGGTGCTGGCGTGGCGAGGTCGTCCGCAGACGCGGAGTTTCGGTCAGCCCACTGCGGGTGTCTCCACTGGCAATGTCGTGCAGACGCTTGCCGATGGCAGTCGCCTGCTGCTGACCACCACCGTGATGCGCGACCGCAATGATCGTGGTGATGGCTTGAAGATCGAGCCCGACCAGCGTATCGAAGGTGATGCCGCCACTTTGGCCGCCGCCCAAGCCTGGCTGCTGGCCCAACCCGCCTGCCAGGGCCGCTGATCCATGATCCTGATCGGCCAGCAGGAGCGGGTTGTGGTGGTCGGCCCGACCGAAGCCCACCACTGCCTGCGCTGCCAGACGGAAACCGAGTTCGCGCCCCGGCTGCGCTACAGGATGGCGCGCATCGACCTGCTGTTCGGTTTCACCTACCAGCGTCGCTACGAGCTGGCCTGCACCCGGTGCGAGCACGGCTGGGTGCTGGATACCGAGACCATGGACCAGCAGCTGGGCGGGGTGCCGATCCCGTGGCGGCACCGCTTCGGCCTGCCGTTGATGCTGGTCGGCGTGGCCGGGCTGGCCGCGCTGGGCTGGCTGTGGCGGCATGGATTCCTCGGTTGAGGAGCGGGCCTGTTAAAGTCTGCCCTGCAACCACGTACCGGAACCGACCATGGACCACGACACCCCGTTCGAACCCCTCAACGACCTCGAGGTGCGCCTGCTGCAGGCCCAGGACGGCACGCTGACCGCATCGCAGTTCCTCGATGGCCTGCTGACCTCGACGGCGTTCGTGCTGCTGGACAAGGCCATCGGCGAAGACGGTGCCTGGGACGAGAGCATCTCGCCGCTGGTGCTGACCAGCGAGAGCGGCGAGCCGATGTTCGCGGTGTTCACTGCGCCCGAGCGCGCTGGCCTGTGGCATGAGCAGCTGCCGCAGTTCGCCCACGCCATGCCGATCGCGGTGCACGCGCTGCTGGCCGGGATCGGCGACGGCGTCGGCCTGGTGCTGAACCCCGGCCTGGACGTGGGCATGGAGATGATTCCCGATGCCGTGGCCCAGCTGAAGCAGCGGGCGGCGGCGATCACCCGCGGGATGGCGCATTGAAGCCAGCGGTATAGGGTTGCCGGCCAGCGGCCGGCACTACCCATGGAAGTCGGTGCGCGGCCGCCACGGCGGTTGCGGATCAGCGGGCGGCGGCGATGGCTTTTACGCGCGCCTTGGCCAACGCTTCACCGATGGCCGGGCCCTTCAGATGGGTGGTATCCAGGTCCCGCGCCTGTACTGACAGTGCCGCCTGGTGCAGGCGCTTGAGCGTTTCGCCCTGCGGGTAGTCGGCGTCCTCGAAGCCGAGCCGGCCGCGTTTGTCGGCCTCGCAGCACAGTGCGATGCGGGCCACGCGCTCCGGCCGGCGCAGCGCATCACAGCGGCCCAGTAGTTCCAACACGGTGGCATCGCGGAGTTCGTCGATGCGGTGCACGTTCAAGTGCTCCCGGCAGACCGCTTCGGCCAGCTGCTGGTGCTCGGCAGGAATCTTCAACCGCGCGCACAGTGCCTTCAGGGGTTTGATGCCGCGCTGTTCGTGCATGATGTGGCGCGGCCACTCCTCCGGCGGGGTCAGGCCCTTGCCGAGATCGTGGGTAAGCGCGGCAAAGCCGACCAGGTCATCGCCGGGGGCCAGCTTCGCCGCCATGTCGCTGACCATTTCCTGGTGAATGCCGGTATCGACTTCCGGGTGGAATTCGGCACGCTGCGGCACACCATACAGTGCTTCGAGCTCGGGCAGGATCGGGCCCAGTGCATGTGCATCGTGCAGCGTGCGCAGGAAGGCGGAGGGCTGCTCACTGACCAGCGCCTTGCGCAGTTCCTGCCACACTCGCTCCGGCACCAGTGCATCCAGTTCGCCACTGGCGGCGATCTCGCGCATCAGCGCCATGGTCTCTTCGGCGACGGTAAAGCCCAGCGGCGCGAAGCGCGCCATGAAGCGCGCCGCGCGCAGCACGCGCAACGGATCTTCCACGAACGCAGGGCCGACATGGCGCAGCACGCGCTGCTCGATATCACGCACGCCGCCGTAAGGATCGACCAGCGCCCCGCTGTCTTCGTCGCAGGCAATCGCGTTGATGGTGAAGTCGCGGCGCTGCAGGTCTTCTTCCAGCGTCACTCCCGGGTCGGCATCTACCACAAAGCCGCGATAGCCGCGGCCGGATTTGCGTTCGGTGCGCGCCAGTGCGTACTCCTCACCGGTCTTTGGATGCAGGAATACCGGGAAATCGCGGCCGACCGCGGTGTAGCCCTGCGCTTCCATCTGCGCGGGCGTGGCGCCAACCACCACCCAGTCATGGTCGCCGGCGGGGCGCTGCAGCAGGCGGTCGCGTACGGCGCCGCCGACAAGATAGATCTTCATGGCTGGAATCATCGCATGCCCGGCGCAGATGCACCGGTAGTGCCGGCCGCTGGCCGGCAACGGCAGTCACCCCGAAGCTGCCGGCCAGCGGCCGGCACTACCGATACAGCGGCCAGCCTGATCCAGGCCAGCAGGCTCATCGTTTCACTCCTGGGCGTGGATACCGGGGAATGCCGGCCAGCGGCCGGCACTACCGCAGTGCGATCAATCCCCGCCCTGCTCGGCGTTGGCGGCGCAGCTGAAGTTCTTGCGCTTGTCCACCAGGCGGCCCATCAGGCGGTCGCTCAGCGGCAGCGCATCACCATTGAGGCGCCAGTCGTAGATCACGCTGAAGGCCAGCACGCGCGCCACGTACTCGCGGGTTTCCTTGTAGCTGATGGTCTCGATCCACAGGTCCGGGTCAAAGCCCGGGCGCTGGCTCTGCCAGCGCGCGGTCGGGGTCGGGCCGGCGTTGTAGGCGGCGATGGTCACGTACGGCAGGCCGTCGTACTTGTTCATCAGCTGGCGCAGGTAGGCGGTGCCGATGGCGATGTTGGTGTCCGGGTCGTAGAGGCTGTCGGCGCCGCCGTAGCCGGTCAGGCCGATCGACTTGGCCACACCGGCACCGGTGGCCGGCAGCACCTGCATCAGGCCCATGGCGTTTGCAGGCGAGCGCGCACGCGGGGTGAACGTGCTCTCGGCGCGGATTTCCGCCGCCACCCAGGCCGGATCGATCGCGTTGCGTGCCGATTCGCGGCGGATGGTGGCGTCGTGGTGCAGCGGGAAGCGCAGGTCGTACAGGCGCTGTTCCTGCGGCTGCTTGCCGAGCGCGAACACGGCGCGGTCGAACCAGCCGTTGTCCTGCGCGACGCGTACCGCGAGGCGGCGCTGGGTATCATCGAAGCGCGACAGCGCGCTGTTCCATTCGGCCACAGCCCAGCCGGTGCGGTCGATCTGGTACAGCGCCATCGCGCGCTGGATGGCCGGGTCGCGCGCGATCACCGCCTGTGCCTGCGCGCTGTCGTTCGGCTTCCAGGGGCACAGGGTATAGCCCTGCTGCAGCTTGTCGGCAGCCAGGAAACCGTGGAAGGTCGGTGCGCGCGCCGCATCGCGGAACAACGGCTGCGCCTGCTGGGCCTGGCCGGTCTTCTCCAGCATGCGGCCTTCGAAGTAGCGCCAGCGCGGGTCGCTGCGCTGCTTGCTGGCCATCTTGCGGATCGCGGTCAGTGCCGCCGGCCAGTCACCGCGCGACATCGCCTCGCGCACGCGCCATTCGTGCAGGCGTTCGTCATACGCCGATTCCGGCACTGCGTTGAGGCGGCGTGCCGAATCGGGCAGGTAGGAAGCCACCGTCCACAGCGCGATCTGGTACAGCACCTGGCCCTGCTGCTCGGCACTCAGGCCGAGCGCCTGGGCGTACTGCGGCAACTGCTGTTCGGTGGCGGCCGGGTCGGCCTTGGCCAGCTTGGCCAGGCCGTCGGTGGCGATGCGCCGGCTGCGCTCGTTGCGCGGCCAGTTCAACGCGCTGGCATTGGGCTTGTCGACGAAGGCGGCGTAGCTGTTGGCCTGCGCCAGGTCCGCGGCGGGCAGGCCGCGTGCGGCGCTGCGCATCACGGCCGGCTGCTGGGCGTCGGCGGCGGCATCGATACGCTCCCAGCGCAGGGCGTCGCTCAGGCCGCCTTGTGCCTGCAGCACTGCGAATACCGCGTCGCAGCCGTCCGGCAGCGACTTGCCGTTCTTGCGCCACAGGTCCTGTGCCTCGCTGATCCACTGCGGATCGACCTTGCCGGTCACCTGGCGCGCGGTCAGCTGCGCGCAGCGCAGGCCTGCGTTGTCGGTGGGCGCCCAGTTGGCGAGCAGGGTGGGCCAGTCCTGGCGGCGTGCGACCGAGGGCAACCACACGCTGCGGAACGTGTTGGCCACGGCCTGGCCGTCATAGCGCTTGAGGAAGGCCTGCGCCTGCGCGGTATCGACGGTGTCGATGTTGCGGCGCAGGTTGGCGTACTCCAGCCAGCCGTAAGCCGGATGGCGGCTGAGTGCGGCGGCCTGGCCGGGATCGAACTGGCCGCGTTCGGCGGCAGCGATCGCGGCCTTCAGCTGCGCGTTCTGGGCGTCGAGGGACTGGGCATTGGCGCAGCCGATCAGCAGCGTGGTGGCCAAGGGCAGCAGGGACAGGGTGGTCGAGGAGCGTCGGGTCATGGCGCCCAGCATAGCGGGGGCTGGCTGAATTCAGTTTCGCATTGTGTGCACGCCGGGCGTTGGCAACGACAGCTGAATGAACCCGTACAGGCCACTGCCGCAGGTGACGGAAGGCGACGTACTGTCGGCCTTGGGCGAACGGCCCGGCTGCACGGAGCGGCACATGGCGTTCAGTAGCGCAGGAAGAAGCGGCCCGCTGGCGGACATCAATGTCACGCCACTGGTGGATGTGATGCTGGTGCTGTTGATCATCTTCATCGTGACCGCGCCGATCGTGGCCCGGCCGATTGCCGTGCAGCTGCCACAGGCCACCGATCGCACGATCGATCGCCCCGAACCGCCACCGCCGATCGAGCTGCGCCTGGACGCTGGCAACCAGCTCAGCTGGAATGGCCAGCCGATGGCGATCAGTGAGCTGCAGGCGCGCCTGCAGGCACAGGCGGGCGAACATGCGGGCAACCTGCCGGAGCTGCGCATCGCCACCGATCCGTCGGCCGAGTACGAAGGCATGGCGCGGATCCTGGCCGCCGCCGAGGCTACCGGCATAGAGCGCATCGCCTTCGTGCGATAGCGTATCTAAACCGCCGCTCAGGGGGAGATTGCGACATGAGCGGCGGATGAGGGTGTCAGTATTGCTGGCAGTAGACTGTGCGACCATCCCAACTGCACGAGATGCGGCTGCTGCTTCCGCGCTGGACGGGGACTCCATACATCTGTGCGGATCTGACCCAGTTGTCCAGGTCGCCATGCTGGCCGAAATAGTATTGTCCGGCGTACGAAGGGGCGGAGATCGGGTCGGCGATGGATTCGTCAGGAACCTTGTTGCCTGTGCTGTCGCGACTTTCGCCCTTCTGATACTTCGCTTCGGCAACGTTGTCCGGTGTTACTCGATAAAGCGTCTTCGATCCGTCACGCCATGTGATCATTATTGTTATGGATCCGCCACCTTTGAGGCCTGCCCAGTTCAGGGCCGCTTGTTGAATCGAGAGCGCAATGCTGTTCCAGGTTGGGCTTCCCGTATTGGCTCCTGCCAGTTCTGTGGCTAGATACTGGCCAAGTCGGGTTCGCAGTGTGGCTGAGGCGACGATGTCAAAGGTATTGGAGGACTTGTAAGACTCGGGGAACCTCACTCCATTGGAGTTTCCAGGATTGTCTGGATGCAGCACGACCACTGATCCGCCTCCTGCCATCGCGTGGGCCCCTTCAGGTGGCCCTCGAAAGGCTGAGGTCGCATCCAGAATCCGTAGGAAAGCCATTTGAATCTGTGCGGGAACCGGTGTCGAAAGTGCGCGCCACTTTCTGATCTCGCGATCATATTCAACTTCGAAGGCGCTCAGTCGGGCTTTTTCGAAGTCCATTACAACCGCCAACCCGGAGCCTGACATCAGGGCTGCATCTTTGGGAGAGGCACAGTTGTTGCATTCAATCAGGCCCCCCGCTCTCGATTCGCTTGCAGGGAACAGAAGCAATGCCGTGACAATCGCGACATGGATCATGACGGTGATTGTTTTCACAATTGAGCCTCATGAGAATGACTGGGGCTCTCAGTCTCACCTTGGTTGGCCTCGGAAATTCGTTTGACGGGCAGTTTTCAAACTATTCCTAAATGTTGTCTGAATTTGCTTCGTAGATTAAAGTTAGTCGATGCATGTGGCTCTGTCATCGAGATGGCAGGAGCCGAAAGAGCAGCCATTGAGTGCCTCACGTTCGCACGGTGATCCCGGCGATCTGCAGTCCGTCATTGCAAGAGCTCCTCCATACGGGTTACTCACCATCTTGGTATGAGTTCCAGCTCGAAAGCGATCTGATCGACACCGTCGACCGACGGCAACGGCGATCATCATGCTGCCGATGGCGCAGGCGCATTGTCGTTGGACGGATCGGCAAGAGCACTTGCCCAATTGCGGGAAAGCCGGGAAACCGCTGTCGCACCCGGCATCAACGACGCGCGGCGAACAGTATCGTCCGGTCTTCATGTATAGCGATCTGACGCAAATGACCGTCATTTGCGTCAATTCCGCGTGAAAGAGTGCCGGTCATCACGCCGTGATTTTTACCACTTGTTTACAAAGGAGACGCTGCCGCCATGCAGGGGGGAGCGCGGCAGCCCATGTCCCGACATTCCTTTGGAGAGAGAGCGAATGATTCACCTGCATCACCGCCCGTTGGCGGTTGCCGTTGCGCTGTGCGTGACGGCCCTGGCACCGTTGGGTGCCGCTGCGCAATCCACCACCAACCTCGATGCGGTGGAAGTCACCGGTACCCGCATCAAGCGCGCTGAAGTCGAAGGCCAGGTGCCGATCCAGACATTGACGCGCGGTGACATCGAACGCACCGGCCTGACCTCGATCGGCGAAGTGCTGCAGCAGCTCACCGGTTCCGGTTCGGCGCTCAACGCCAAGTTCAACTCGTCCGGCAACTTCGGTTTCCCGCCCGATGGCAGTGGCGTGGGTGCCGGCTCGGCGCAGGTCGATCTGCGCCACCTGGGGGCCAAGCGCGTGCTGGTGCTGGTCGATGGCATCCGCTGGGTCAATGAGTCGTCCGCCTCCGGCGTCGGCTCGGCTACCGATCTCAATACCATTCCGCTGGCCATCGTCGAGCGCATCGAGGTGCTGGAAGATGGCGCGTCGTCGCTGTACGGCTCCGATGCCATTGCCGGCGTGGTCAACATCATCACCCGCCGTGACTTCGATGGTGCGCAGGTGACGCTGAACTACGGCGAGTACAGCAAGGGCGACGGCACGCAGAAGGGCGTGGACCTGGCCTGGGGCAAGAGTGGCGACCGCTTCAGCCTGTTCCTGGGCGCCAGCTGGACCAAGCAGGATCCGGTATTTGCCAAGGACCGCGAGCAGTCGCGCTTCCCGATTCCCGGCACCGGCCTGGCGTTCGGCAGCGGTGGCATTCCGCAGGGCCGTTTCATGTTCACCGACCCGAACACCGGTGCGGTGCAGAACATCGTGCCCAATACCGGCGTGAGCAATCCGCGTTACGACGGCAGCGCCGGCTGCAGCCGCACGGATGACTACCACTGCTTCACCACCGCCGACCGCTTCAACTTCGCCGAATACAACATGGTGCTGACGCCGTCGGAGCGCAAAGGCCTGTTCGGTCAGTTCCGCTTCGACATCACCGACAACGTGCAGTGGTACGTCAAGGCACTGGGCAACCGTCGTGAGTCGACCAACCAGGCCGGCCCGGAGCCGCTGTTCTTCGGCCCCGATGGCGCCACCGGCAATCCGCTGGCCGACAACATCGTGGTCTCGCGCCTGAATCCGTACAACCCGTTCGGCTTCGATCTGGTTTCCGGCGACAACATGAGCCTGATCGGTCGTCGCCCGGTGGAAGGCGGTGCGCGCGTGTTCAAGCAGAAAGTGGACACCACTTACTTCGCCACCGGCCTGGTCGGTGATTTCCATGCCGCCGACCGCAGCTGGTACTGGGACGTCAACGGCATGTACAGCAAGAACAAGGCCGAACAGACCAACTACGGCAGCTATGACATCTACAAGGTGAACATGGCGCTGGGCGATCCGTCCGTCTGTGCGGCCACGCCGGGCTGCGTGCCGTTGAACATCTTCGGCGGCGTCGGTTCGATCACCCCGGACATGCTGAAGTGGATCCAGCCGGTGGTGCGCGACCGCAGCCAGAACGAACTGAGCCTGTTCACCGCCAACCTGTCCAGCGAGCTGTTCTCGCTGCCGGCCGGTCCGGTATCCTTCGCCACCGGCTTCGAGTACCGCAAGTACAAGGGCTCCTACCAGCCCGATCCGCTGACGGTGATCGGCCACTACAACGGCGTGCCGTCGCAGCCGACCTCCGGTTCCTACGACGTCAACGAGGCCTACCTGGAGTTGAGCGTGCCGATCTTCGCCGATTCCTCGTTCGGCAAGAAGCTGGACCTGAGCCTGGCCGGCCGCTATTCGGACTACTCCACCTTCGGTGGCGAGTTCACGCCCAAGTACGGCCTGCGCTGGCAGGTGACCGATGACTTCGTTCTGCGCACCACCTACGCCGAGGGCTTCCGCGCACCGTCGATCGGTGAACTGTACGGCTCGGCGGCGCGTGCCGACCTGCAGCTGTTCGACCCGTGCTCGGTGGGTCTGGGCGGCACTCCGCCACGTGGCAGCGCCGCCAACTGTGCCGCGCTGGGCGTGCCGGCCGGCTTCCAGCAGGCCAACTCGCAGATCTCGGTGACCACCGGCGGCAACCGCGAGCTGGAGCCGGAACGCTCGCGCAGCTTCAGCGCCGGCTTCGTGTGGAGCCCGTGGTTCGGCAACAATGCGTCGTGGTCGGAGCGCTTCGATGTGGAGGTGACCTTCTACCGCCATGCCATCGATGGTGCGATCCAGGCGATCAACGCACAGACCCAGCTGGACCTGTGCGTGGATACGCTGGACCCGATCTACTGCGATGGCATCACCCGTGCCAGCACCGGTGCGGTCAGCAGCTTCAACAACCGCCTGACCAACCTGGGGTCGATCAAGACCGACGGCTGGGACGTGGATCTGTTCTGGACCCTGCCGCAGACCTCCATCGGCCAGTTCAAGCTGGCGTGGAAGAACACCTTCGTCGGCCGTTACGAGGCCACCGGCGCGGCCGGGCAGAAGCAGCCGCAGAAGCCGGGCGTGGAAGTGGCCGACAGCTCGATTCCGGAGTGGACCAGCAATGCCAGCATCGGCTGGACGATGGACCGCTGGAGCGCCAACTGGACGGTGCGGCACATCTCCGAGCTGACCGAGAACTGTGGCGATGCCGCGGCCTTCCCGGTGTGCAGCAACCAGGCAGCGGGCACCAACACGCTGTCGGCCACCACCTTCCACGACGTGCAGGTGGGCTACAAGATCGACTGGATGAAGGGGTTGCAGCTGACCGCCGGCCTGAACAACGTGTTCGACAAGGATCCGCCGATCTGCCTGTCGTGCTCGTTGAACGGCTACGACGCTTCGACCTACGACATCCCGCGTGGCCGCTACTGGTACCTGCGCGCGGATCTGCGGTTCTGATGTGAGAGCGGCGCCGGGCTCAGCCCGGCGCCGTTGCAGCGTCGAGCCATGCTCGACTGTCCTGGATGATCGAGTCGAGCATGGCTCGACGCTATAACGCCGGTTGGATCAGAACGACCAGGTGAACGTCAGCGAGCCGTTGCGGCCATCGCCATACGCACCGTAGCCGTTGATCTGCGACAGGTACTTCTTGTCCAGCAGGTTGTTGAGGTTGGCCTGCACGCTGAACTCCGGCGAGATGCGGTAGCGCACGAAGGCGCTGACCAGTGCATAGCCACTCTGCTCGATGCGGCCGTAGGCAGGCACCGCGTAGTAGATGCGGTTCTGCCAGTTGGCACCGCCACCGACGGTCAGTTCCTGCAGCGACTGCGGGGTGTAGCTGGTGAAAAGCTTCAGGGCGGTCTGCGGCAGGTTGGTGTTGATGTCGGCGTCGTTGATGTCCTTGGCCACGTAGCGCGAGGCGCCGAAGGTGGCATTCCAGCCCGGTGCCAGTTCACCGTTCACCTCGAACTCGAAGCCACGGCTGACGGTGCCGCGTGCGGCGATCGAGGCGAACTCACCCGGGCGGCCGATGATCGGCTCGCTGGTGACCTGGGAGACGTTGTCCTGCTCGATGCGGAACACCGCCAGCGAGGCATTCAGGCGGTTGTCGAACCAAGCCCCCTTGACGCCGACCTCGTAGCTCTTGCCGTCGACCGGGTCGAGATAACGGTCGTTGCGGTCGCGGGCGGTCTGCGGCTGGAAGATCTCGGTGTAGCTGGCGTACGCGGAGTAGGTGTCGTTGATGTCATACACCAGGCCGGCGTACGGGGTGGTCACCTTGTGTTCGCGGTCGTCGTTCTCGCCTTCGCTCTTCCAGTCGGTGTAGCGGGCGCCGATGATCAGCTTCAACGGATCGGCCAGTGACAGGCGTACGGCGGCGTAACCGGCCTTCTGGGTGATGGTGCCCTGGCTGGCCAGTGCCAGCGGGTTCCAGTTCGGCTCGCTGATGTTGCCGGTCCAGTGCAGGTAGCTGGTGAACGGGTCCCAGGTCTTGCCGGCGCCACCGACCTGGTAGTCGCCGTAGTTGGCATAGTCGCGCTTGTTGTAGCTCAGTCCGGCCATGAACTGGTGCTCGCGGCCGAACAGCTGGAACGGACCGTCAACGTAGCCATCAACACCGGTGACTTCGCGCTCGGTGTTGTAGAAACCCGCGGAAGGCGAGATGCCCGTGCCGTTGGTTCTGTCGAAGTTCGACGCGCCCGTGGTCCAGTCGTTGTATGCCGGGTAGAACAGCTTGTCGTCGGCCTTGGTCTCATCGTGCGTGGCACCGACCTTGAACTTCCAGCCATTGCTGAAGGCGTGCTGCAGGGTGGCGAACGCGCGCTTGCTGGTGGTGTCCCAGTAGGTCCAGTTCGGGCTGGCGTTGAACGATTCGTCATAGCCGGTGCGCGAGCCATCGGAGTACAGCATCGGGAAGCCGCCCCAGGTCGCGCCGTTGGCGCGCTTCTGCTGGTAGTCGTAGCCCGCGCTCAGCTGGGTGTCCGGGGTCAGGTCGGCGTCGATGACCGCATAGCCCAGCGTCTTGCGCTGGTTGTAGCGATCCATCTGGCCGTCGGTGTCCAGGTAGCTGCCGATCACGCGGCCGCGCACGGTGCCGCTGGCGTTCAGCGCACTGCCCACGTCCACGGTGGTGCGGGTGCGGCCCCAGTTGCCGACGTTCACCGAGACGCTGCCGTTCAGTTCGGCGCTGTCGGCATGCTTGCGCACCAGGTTCACCGACGCGGACGGATTGCCGGCACCACTGAGCAGGCCGGTGGCACCACGCACCACTTCCACGCGGTCGTACAGCGCCAGGTCCAGGCCGGAATCACCGTAGCTCCAGTTCTGCACCATCTGCGTCGGCAGGCCATCGAACTGGTAGGCATCGATGTAGAAACCGCGTGCGTAGAACTCGGTGCGTTCGCTGTCGGACTGGGTGCTGGTCACGCCGGTGGTGTTGGCCAGCACGTCGATGATGTCGTCCAGGTTCTGATCTTCGATGCGCTGGTGGCTGATGATGCTGATCGACTGCGGGATCTCGCGCGGGGCCAGGTCGAAGCGGGTACCGGCCGAGGTGCGGCGCACCGAATAGCCTTCGGCGCGTTCACCCTTCACCACCACCTTGTCGAGGTTGGTCGGATCGGCGGCGGTTTCGGCGAAGGCGGCCGGGGCCACGGCGCAGAGAACGGCGAGCACGGCAACGGACAGCCGTTGTGGCTGCGGCGTACGGAAGACGGAACGGGTCATGGGGGTCCTGGACGAGCACGCGCGCCCGGCCGGCATCCAGAGGCGAGGCGCTACGGGTGGGAAACGGACGGGCAGGCCGTCCTGGCACCACCGGAAACGAAAGAAATGGTAATACGAACTATTCCTATTTACAAATCATGAACAGATCGGTCTGCGGGTGCGCAGTGGCAGTCAGCGCAGCAATGGCAGCGGGTCGCGCGCGCCGTCGGTGCCGTAGACGCCCCAGTGCAGGTGCGGCGGCGTGCCCTTGGCGTTGCCGCTGTCGCCGACATGGCCGAGCAGATCGCCGGGTTGCACCACCTGGCCGCGTGCCAGGCCGTCGGCCCAGTCCTCCAGATGCGCGTAGTAGTAGCGTTCGCGCCCAGGCCCGATCACCCAGACCTGACGCCCGCCGAGCCCGCGTTCGCTGACATCCGCGACGACACCGGCCGTGGCGCTGCGCACTGGGGTGCCGCGTTTGGCGAAGATGTCGATGCCGGCGTGGGAGCGGTCACGGCCACGTGGCGCGCCGAAGGTATCGGCGATCTGGCGTGGCCGCACGCCGTCCACCGGCACCGGTAGTTGCGTGGCCGGCGGCATCCGCGAGAGCGCCCACAGCATCTTCGGTGCGACCGCCCATGGGCTGTTCCACAGCGTCATCGCCGCGACGAGCGCAATGGCCAGCCACAGGCCACGCAGCAACCAGCGGCGAAGGCGGTGGGCGTGGGAGGACGGTGTATTCATGGCTCGACGCTACAGAACCGGTGTCAGCGGGACCTCGAAACTCCGCTTCAACGTGCCCAGCGCCACCGAGGTGCGGAAGCGCTCGATGTTGTCATCGCCGCCGAACAACCGCTCGGTGATGGCCTCGTACTCTTCCATCGACGCCGCCGAAAGCAGCAGCAGGAAATCGCCATCGCCGGTGATGGAGTAGCACTGCTGCACCGCAGGGTCGTCCTGCACGCGGCGCCTGAACGGCGCCACGCGGTCGCACTGCTCGCTGACCACGCGCACCTCGACGATGATGGTCAGCGGCCGACCGATCTTGGCTGCGGCGACCACCGCCACGTTGGCCGCGATCACGCCACTGTCCTGCAGGCGCTTGATGCGCCGTTGCACGGCCGGGGTGGACAGGTGCACGGACTCGGCGATTTCGCGCTGCGGCAGGGTGTTGTCCCGCTGCAGGAGGTCGAGGATGGCGCGGTCGAAACTGTCGAGCACGGGAGCGATGGCCATGGCGAGCAGAAGTTGCACGAACAGGCTGTCAATTGAGCCAAGTGCTCGGCGCCGACGCAATAGACTTTGCGGATGCAGACCTCACGACTTGCGCCGATGTTGCCGGCGCTGGCGGTGCTCGGCTCGGTCACCTCGCTGGCCATCGGCACTTCCTACGCAAAACACCTGTTCCCGCTGATCGGTGCGCAGGGCACCAGCGCGCTGCGCGTGGGCTTTTCAGCGCTGTTGCTGCTGCTGTTCTGGCGGCCATGGCGCTGGAAGACCAGCCGCGTGGATGCGATCACCATCCTGCGCTACGGGCTCACTCTGGGGCTGATGAACCTGCTGTTCTACATGGCCCTGCGCACGATTCCCTTCGGCATCGCGGTGGCCATCGAGTTCACCGGGCCGCTGACGGTGGCGATGCTGTCATCACGACGCCCGATCGATTTCCTCTGGGTAGGCTGCGCGGCGGTGGGGCTGCTGTTGCTCCTGCCGATCGGCGGTGGCCCCGCGCTGGACCCGGCCGGCGTGCTGTACGCGATGGGCGCTGCGGCCTGCTGGGGCCTGTACATCGTGTTCGGCAAGCGTGCCGGTCATCTGCATGCCGGGCACTCGGTCTCGCTGGGGCTGCTGGCGGCCTCGCTGGTGGTGGTACCGGTGGGCGTGGTGCATGCCGGTGCCGCGCTGCTCGACCCGAAGATCCTGGCGGCGGGCCTGCTGGTGGCACTGGTGTCCAGCGCGATCCCGATGTCGCTGGAAATGATGGCGCTCAAGCGCCTGCCGAAGGAGACCTTCGGCATCCTGATCAGCATGGAGCCGGCGGTGGCCGCGCTGTGGGCGATGCTGTTGCTGCACGAGCACCTGCACGGGCTGCAGTGGCTGGCGATCGGCTGCACGGTGTTGGCCTCGGTGGGCAGCACGATGACCGCGCGGCGGTTGAAGGCACCCGTCACCGCCTGAAAAAAAGGGGACGGAGGGGATTAAGTCGTTTATGCCCCGATTTAGGGGGCGCCGGGCGGCGCCCGGCGCAGAGCGTGCGGACCAACGGTCCGCACCTACCGTAACGGCGAGTCAGCGCAGGGCGTCGGCCGGGACGTCGATCTGCATCGCCAGGGCGAGGTGATCGGAGAACGCGGCCGGTACGGCTTCCACGGTGCGGGTCTGCAGGCCGCTGCTGACCAGGATGTGGTCGATGGCGCGGTCCGGGCGCCAGCTGGGGAAGGTGGGCACGATGCAGCCCGGGGGCTGCAGCCGGGTCTTCTGGTACAGCACCTGCATTTCCGGGCGCTCGGCCAGGCAGTTGAAGTCGCCCATCAGTACTGCGTTGGGGTGGTCGGACAACAGCTCGGCGATGAAGCCCAGCTGCGACATCCGCGATCCCGCGCCCAGCGACAGATGGGCCACCGCCACCGCCAGGCCATCGGCGCCGTCGCCGAACTTGGCCAGCAGCACGCCGCGCCCACCGATGCGGCCGGGCAGGGCGTGATCCTGCACTTCAACCGGTTCCAGCTTGCTCAACAGGCCGTTGGCGCTGGAGGCGACCCCACCCATGCGCCGGTTCGGCTGGTGGCTCCAGTAATTGAAGCCGGCGCGCTGGGCCAAATAGTGGGTCTGGTTGGTGAAGCCCGAGCGCAGGCTGCCCGGGTCGGCCTCCTGCAGGCCGACGATGTCATGGTCGCGCGCCAAGGTGGCGATCGCGTCAAGGCTGCTGCGCTTGCGACCCGCCGGCAGCGCATGTGACCAGCTGCGGGTCACATAGTCGCTGTAGCGGCGGGTACTTGAGCCGGCCTGGATGTTGGCCGTCAGCAAGCGCAGGGTCCGTGTACGGGGGGAATTCACGGCCGGGAAACGCTTCTCTTGGATCAGTGAGCCTGGGCCGCACCGCGTTCGCGGGCGATCAGGTGGTCGGCGATGCGCAGCATGTCCGGGAAGCTCTTGCCCTTCACCAGGTACTTGCCGTTGACGATGATCGACGGGGTGCCGCTGATCTGGCTGCGCTGCGCGAACTGCTTGGCCGAGTTGGTCTTGGCATTCACCGCGAAGCTGCCCATGGTGGCGGCGAACTGCTTCGGATCCACGCCGTAGGCACCGTAGAACTTGGCGATGTCTTCCACCGAATCACGGCCGCGCTCGCCCTTCAGGGTCTTCTGCGAGTGGATGGCGGCGTACAACGCTTCGTGGGTCTTCTCCTGCACGCCCAGGGTCTGCGCGGCGTAGAAGGCACGGGCGTAGTCATCCCAGGTGCCGCCGAACATGGCCGGCACGTAGACGAAGTTCACGTCGCTCGGCAGGCCGGCCTTCCACGGGCCGACCAGCGGCTGGAATGCGGCGCAGGCCGGGCAGACGTAGCCGAAGATCTCGGTCACTTCGATCTTACCGGTGGCCGGCTGGAACGGCTGGCCGTTCGGGATCACCTGGTAGTCGGCACCTTCCACCGGGGCCGGGCCGGTCAGTGCGGCGGTGGTCGGGGCCGGTGCGGTGGCCGGAGCCGCTTCGGCCGGGGCTTTCTGGCCTTCAGCGGCAGCCGGCGCGGCGCCTTCGCTGCCCGCCGCCGGCGCAGCAGCCGGTTCGGCGGTGGCTGCCGGGGCTGCAGCCGGTTCGGCCGGGGCCGCGGTGGTGTTGGTGCTGCCGTCATCAGCCTTGCAGGCAGCCAGGATCGGCAGCAGCGCTGCGAGGGCGAGGGCGTAACGGATCTTCATGGAAACGTCTCCAGCATCTGGAATGGTGGGGCCGGCGCCAGGCGCCGGCCAGAGGGAAATGATGACATGCGGCGGCGACAGCGCCGTGTCGGTGGTGGGTGTTGGTTCAGCGGCCGCGGGCAGCGCGGGCCTGGGCGATCAGCGCCGAGGCGATGCGCAGCTGGTCGTCGAAGCTGTTACCACGCACCAGGTACTGGCCGTTGATGATCAGCGCCGGGGTCCCCGGGATCCTGGTGCGCTGGGCGAACGCGCGCGCGGCATCGACCTTCTTCTGTACGGCGTCGCCGCGCAGGGCCTGCAGGTAACGGTCCGGGGTCACGCCATACGCCTTGTAGAAGGTGGCGAGCTCATCGGCCGAGACGTTCTGCATCGGCAGCGATCCCTGCTCGTGCAGGGCCTTGAACACGGCAGCGTGGCTGCGCTTGGCCACGCCGACCTCGTCGGCGGCGTAGTAGGCCAGTGCCCAGGCATCCCAGGCGCCACCGAAGGCAGCCGGGACCGGGGTGAAGCGCACGTCGGCCGGCAGCTTGGCCGCCCAGGCTTCCAGCTGCGGTTCGAAGTGGGCGCAATGCGGGCAGGTGTAGCCGAAGACCTCGACCACCTCGATCTTGCCGGCCAGCGGCTGGAACGGGCCCGGCTGGGCGATGCGCTCGTAGTCTTTGCCCTCGACCAGCGGGGCATTGGCGGGGGTAGCGGCGCAGGCTGCCAGCGGCAGCAGCACCAGCACGGACAACAGCAGGCGGGAAATCAACCTCATCGACACGCATCTCCGTTGAAAAAAGCAACGCCGGCGCGGTCGCCGGCGTGAAGGAAACATACCGCAGGCGCGGGCCGTGGTGGCGGCCCGGGCCGACCAGTGGTGGTCAGGGGGCGGCAGCCGGTTGCGCCGACGGGGGGGCAGTGGCCACATCGTCGGCCTTGTTGTGCAGGCCCTGCAGGTAGCTCGACAGCGCCTGCACCTCCTGCTCGCTCAGCTTCTGCGCGACGGTCGCCATGATCTGGAAGTGGGCCTTGTCGGTCTCGTTGGTCTGGCCGGCCTGGTATTCCTGCAGGCGGCGCGCGACATAGCTGGCGTGCTGACCACCGATGTGCGGATAGGCCGGACCCGGATTACCGGCACCGCTGGGGCCGTGGCACGCCATGCAGGCCGGCAGGCCGCGCTTGGCGTCGCCGCCACGGTACAGCTGCTGGCCGATCTCGTAGAACTTCATGCCCTTGTAAGGGCCGTCAGCGACTGCCGTGTCATCGGCGATGCCGGCGGTGGCCTTCTGCGTGGCGAAGAACGCGCCGATATCGCGCATGTCCTGCGGAGTGAGGTTCTGCACGAACGGCACCATCGCCACCGCCGCGCCGGAACTGCGCTGCCCATTGGCGATCAGGGCCATCTGCTGGGCGACGTAGCGTTCGCTCTGGCCGGCGATGGACGGGTACATCTCCACCGTGGAATTGCCGTCGGCGCCATGGCAGGCCGCGCAGGCCGAGGCCTTGGTCTGGCCGGCCTTGGCATCGCCCCAGTGGGTCTTGCTGAAATCCACCTCCAGCGAGGCGGTGTTGATCGGCCCGTTGTCGGGCAGCGGGGTCAACGTGGTCTGCGCGAACGCAGCAGCGGCAACGACTACAGCAGTGGCAAGGGCGGATACGGCAAGAACGCGAGCGTGGCGCATGCTGAAGCTCCGTATGGACCGGGCCGGGCGGTGGCCGCCGGCATCGCCCGGATTATCAACGCCGTTTCCGCGCACGGTCAACGCAGCAGTGCAGCAAAATGCCCGCAGAGGCCGCCGGCACGGGCGCGCGGCGCCGCAACATGCGATCCTAGGCACATGTCATTGCTCATCGAACGCGCCCGTTACCACCTTTCGGCCCACAACGTGCGGCAGCTGCCGCCCGACGAAGGGGCCGAAGTGGCCTTCGCCGGCCGCTCCAACGCCGGCAAGTCCAGTGCGCTCAACGCGCTGACCCGCCAGAACGCCCTGGCCCGTGTCTCCAAGACCCCTGGCCGTACCCAGCAGCTGGTGTTCTTCCAGGTCACCCCGGAAGCGCATCTGGTCGACCTGCCAGGTTATGGCTATGCAAAGGTGCCGCTGGACCTGCAGGCGCACTGGCAGGCCTTCATCGACAAGTATTTCCGCACCCGCGAAGCCCTGAAGGGGCTGGTGGTGGTGATGGACATCCGCCATCCGCTGAAGGACTACGACCGGCAGATGCTGTCCTACGCCGTGCAGCGCGGCCTGCCGGCGCACGCCCTGTTGACCAAGGCCGACAAGCTCAGCCGCAGCCAGCAGATGCAGTCCCTGCAGAAGGTGCGCAAGGAACTGCAATCGGCCTACGGCGACAGCGTCAGCGTGCAGGTGTTCTCCGGCGAAGACCGTACCGGCGTGGACGAAGCCCGCGGCGTGATCGGCGGCTGGCTGGGGCTGGAGTAAGGCATTTCCGGTCGCCCGGCTGGCAGCCGGGCGCTACCCGATCGGTGGGTGCCGACCTTGGTCGGCACACCCTCACAACGGCGAATACTCCGCCGGCACCCACGCATAGGCCTTGCCCTCGCCACGCACATGGCCCAGGCCTGGGAAGGGCAGGTGCGCACCGGCTACCCACCAGCCGTTGGCGGTGGCCTGCTGCAGCAGCCCGCGACGGCTGGCGATGGCCGCTGTGCGGTCCGAATCGGCCTCGAATGCCGCCTCCGGGTGCGCGAACTGCACCGCATGGAAGTGCAGCACATCACCCCATACCAGCAGTGACTGGCCCTGGCTGTCGAACCGGTAAGAGACATGGCCGGGCGTATGGCCATGGGTGTCCATCGCCACCGCGCCGCCGGGCAGGGCGTCGCCGGGGCTGAAGGTGCGCAGGTGGCCGCTGGCCTGGTATGGCGCGACCGCATTGCGTGCCAGCGGGAAGGCGAAGCGCACGCCCTTCGGCGCGGTGGCCTCGCTGGCTGGGTTGAGCCAGTAATCGGCATCCGCCTTGGACAGCCACACCGTGGCATTGGGATAGGCCGGCTTGCCCTGCGCGTCGAGTACGCCGCACAGGTGGTCCGGATGGGCGTGGGTCAGCAGTACCTCATCCACCTCGGCCGGGTCCACGCCGGAGGCGCTCAGATTGCCCAGCACCTGGCCCAGGCCGGGGCCGAAGCACTGCGCGGTGCCGGTGTCGACCAGGGTCAGGTGGTTGCCCTGGCGGATCAGGAACGCATTGATCGCGGTCTGCAGGCCCTTCTTGTCTTCCGGCACGTAACGGCCTTCCAGCAGGCGGCTGACCAGCGTCGGCGGCACGTCCACCACTTCCTGCCGGCCGAGCGCGACCACGCCGTCGAACAGGGCGGTGACCTGCAGCGCACCGATGCGCTGGTGATAGACACCAGGGACCTGCTGGGTGGGGGCGGGCGAAGTGGCCTCGGCCAGCGCGACCAGCGGCAGGGACGACAGGGCCAGCAGCAGGGCGCCGCGCAGCGGGAGGGGACGCAGGGTCATGGCGGTTCTCGGTGGATGACGGGCGGTTCCGTTGTGCCC
Source organism: Stenotrophomonas sp. YJH_SMC_120 (assembly GCF_059368675.1). Lineage (NCBI taxonomy): Bacteria > Pseudomonadati > Pseudomonadota > Gammaproteobacteria > Lysobacterales > Lysobacteraceae > Stenotrophomonas > Stenotrophomonas sp. YJH_SMC_120. The sequence goes on along the minus strand of NZ_JCAFRY010000009.1, from coordinate 119,125 downwards.
AGAGTGCCGTGGCCGGTGTGTGCACGGCGCTCAAACCACTGCGCGGAATGCTCAGGGAAGGGGTGTTGTCTGCAGGGCTGCGCCCTGCACCCGCTACGAGCCAGGGCAACGGCCGAAGCAACAGCAACAGCGACAGCGGGCTATCCGTGGGATGGCGGGGTGGGTCCGGTTGCGGGAGACGCCGTAAACCCGTCCATGGGGGCTTGGCCGCGGCATCCATGCCGCGGACACTCCCGCAACCGGACCCGCCCCGCCTTCGACAGATCTCCGCGATCTGTCAGCTCGTGGGGTCAGATCCGTTTTCCGCAGGAAAACGGATCTGACCCCAGAGTTTCATTCGATATCTGACAGATGTGTCGACCAAGGTCGACACCTACCAACAGCCGCGCGGAACAAAGCCGCAGTTGCCAACAGCCGAGTGAACCTGTCGAAGGCGGGGCGGTGTGGGTGGGCAGGACCGTTGGCGCCATGGATGGCGCCATCGAGCCCCCAGGGACGGGTTTACGGCGTGTCCTGCCCACCCACACCGCCCCGCCATCCCACGGAATGCACGCTGTTGCTGTTGCTCCGGCTCTTGCTCTCGCTTCGGCGGGTGCAGGGCGCAGCCCTGCCGAACCCCCTCAAATGTCTGTGGGAGCCAGTCCGTACTGCTCGGCGAAGCGCTTGCTGAAACTCGCCGCAGACCGGTAGCCCGCGCGCGCTGCCACGGTCTTCAACGGCAGGTCCGTGGTGTAGAGCAGCTGCATGCCATGCGCCAGCCGCGCCTCGGTGAGCAGCTGGCGCAGGCTGGTGTCTTCGGCGGCAAGACGGCGGCGCAGTGTCGCGCCGCTCAACGCGAACTGTTCTTCCACATCGCGCGATTGCCAGTCGCGGGCCGGTTCGGCGGCGATGCGGTCGCGGATCTGTTCGCCCAGGCTCGGTGCCTGCGGCAGCAGCAGGTTGCCGTGGCCCTGCCGGCACAAGGTCAGTACCAGCGAGGCCAGGGCCAGCCGCGCTTCGCTGTAACGACCGTCCTGCAGCGATTGCCGCCACTGGCGCAGCACCGCGCCATGATCGATCAACGGCAGTCGCGCCATCGCCTGGCCTGGCGCGGGAAGCTCCTCGCTCCACAGCGTGCGTGCGGCCGCCAGCACTTCGGCACACAGCGGCACGATGGCACTGAGGTAGCGGCCACTGCGTGGGTCGGGGGTGTTGACCACATCGATGCGGCAGCGCTGGGTCAGCAGCAGGATGTCGCCGGGGATGAACTCCAGCGACTGGTGCGCGGTACGCACCTGCTTGCGGCCTTCCAGCAGGATCGCGAACTGCGGTTGCGGAATCTCCACCGAGCTGGCGCCATGTTCGCGCCGAGCGGTGATGCACGCATAACCTTCGGCGCGTGCGCAGCCGGCCAGGCTGGCCATCTCGGCCAGCAGTGCGGTAACTGGCGGCAGCATGCCGGTCATGTCACCTGGGCGCCGAACAGGCGACCGACGCCTGCAGCGGCGGCCATTGCCAGTGCACCCCAGAACATCACCCGCATTGCGCCGCGTACCGGCGGGGCGCCGCCGGCCTGGGCTGCCACCGCGCCGGTCAGGCACAGGCCAAGCAGGGTACTGGCCGTGGTCATCAGTGCGACCTTGTCGACCGGCGCCAGCAGGGCGGTCAGCACTGGCAGCGCCGCACCGCAGGTGAACGCACCGGCCGAGGCCAGCGCTGCCTGCAGCGGGCGGGCGCGCAGGGTATCGGTGATGCCCAGTTCGTCGCGGGCGTGGGCACCCAGCGCATCGTGGGCGGTGAGCTGTTCGGCCACCTGCCGCGCCAGCGCAGGCTCCAGGCCGCGGTGGCGGTAGATCGCGGCCAGCTCCTCCAGTTCGCTGTGCGGATCGTCGCGCAGCTCGCGCTTTTCCATCGCCAGATCGGCCTCTTCGGTGTCGGCCTGGGTCTGCACCGAGACATATTCGCCCGCCGCCATCGACATCGCGCCGGCCACGGTACCTGCCACGCCGGTGGCCAGGATGGTCGCAGCCGAGGCGCCGCTGGCGGCCACGCCGACCACCAGGCCAGCCACCGAGACGATGCCATCGTTGGCGCCCAGCACGGCGGCTCGCAGCCAGCCGACGCGCTCGGAGCGATGCAGTTCGGGGTGTCGTGAATGGCGGCTCATGGCTCTGAGTGTACGAGGGTCAAGAGGGCGTCGGTAGGATGCTGAAACCCGTCACCGTCGCATGACGCAACGGGGTGCCACGCTATAGTGCGCCCTTGCGATGGAAGGCCGCGAGCCCCACATCCCCCGCCACCGTCCAGCGAGCCTTTCCCTTGTCGAGCCCCAGCCACGTCGCCGATACCCCCATTACCGACCGCTCGCAGCTGGTGGAGGTGATCGCCTCCGGCGAGAAGCCCCGCGCGCAGTGGCGCATCGGCACCGAGCACGAGAAGTTCGGGTTCCGCCTGGATGACCTGCGCCCGCCGACCTTCGAAGGCGAGCGCGGCATCGAAGCGCTGCTCAACGGCTTGGTCCGCTTCGGCTGGGAGCCGGTGCAGGAGAACGGCAACACGATCGCCCTGCTGCGCGATGGCGCCTCGGTGACGCTGGAACCGGCCGGTCAGCTGGAACTGTCCGGCGCGGCGCTGGAGACCATCCACCAGACCTGCGTGGAGACCGGCACCCACCTCAACGAAGTGGCACAGGTGGCCGGCGAACTGCAGCTGGGTTTCCTCGGCATGGGCTTCCAGCCGAAGTGGAAGCGCGACGAAATGCCCTGGATGCCCAAGGGCCGCTACAAGATCATGCGTTCGTACATGCCCAAGGTCGGTTCGCTCGGCCTGGACATGATGACCCGCACCTGCACGGTACAGGTGAACCTGGACTACGCCACCGAAGCGGACATGGTGAAGAAGTTCCGCGTATCGCTGGCGCTGCAGCCGATCGCCACCGCGCTGTTCGCCGATTCGCCGTTCACCGAAGGCAAGCCCAACGGCTACCTGAGCTACCGCTCGCACATCTGGACCGACACCGACGCTGACCGCACCGGCATGCTCGACTTCGTGTTCGAGGGTGGCTTCGGTTACGAGCGCTATGTCGATTACCTGCTCGACGTGCCGATGTACTTCTCCTACCGCGATGGCATCTACCACGACGCCAGCGGGCAGAGTTTCCGCGACTTCCTGCAGGGCAAGCTGCCGGTGCTGCCGGGCGCGTTGCCGACGCTGCGCGACTGGTCGGACCACATGACCACTGCGTTCCCGGAAGTGCGCCTGAAGAAGTACCTGGAAATGCGCGGCGCCGATGGTGGTCCGTGGAGCCGCCTGTGTGCGCTGCCGGCGTTCTGGGTCGGCCTGCTGTACGACGACGCTGCGCTGGACGCTGCGTGGGACCTGGTGCGTGACTTCACCCTGGCCGAGCGCCATGCACTGCGCGACGGCGTGCCGAAGCATGCGATGAGCCTGCCGTTCCGCAATGGCACGGTGCGCGACCTGGCCCGCGAAGCCGTGAGGATTTCCGTCGAAGGCCTCAAGCGCCGCGCGGCGCGCAATGCCGACGGCCAGGACGAGAGCAAGTTCCTGGACGTGCTGCAGGAGATCGTCGAATCCGGGCTGACCCCGGCCGAGCGCAAGCTGGCGCTGTTCCATGGCCGCTGGCACGGCGACGTCGATCCGGTGTTCCGCGAATTCGCGTACTGATCGCCATGCGGGGGTGCCGGCCAGCGGCCGGCACTACCAGAAGAAAAACCCCGGCATTGCCGGGGTTTTTCATTTCCACATCTGCGTTGGATCAGGCGGCGTCCTTCATCGTCGCCATGTCGATCACGAAGCGGTAGCGTACATCGTTCTTCGCCATGCGTTCCCAGGCTTCGTTGACGTTCTTGATGTCGATCATCTCCACATCGCTGACGATGCCGTGCTCGGCACAGAAGTCCATCATTTCCTGGGTTTCAGCCATGCCGCCAATCGCCGAGCCGGTCAGGTGCTTGCGGCCGAAGATCACGCTGCCACCGGTCAACGGCGGGTCCAGTTCGGTCAGCACGCCGACCAGGCACATGGTGGCTTCACGCTTGAGCAGGCCCATGTACGGGTTGGTGTCATGGCCAACAGGGATGGTGTTGAGCAGGAAGTCGAAGCTGCCCGCGTGCGCCTTCATCTGCGCGGCATCGCGCGAGACCAGCACCTCATCGGCGCCCAGGCGCTTGGCGTCGGCACCCTTTTCCGGCGTGGTGGTGATCATCACCACGTGTGCGCCGAGTGCCTTGGCGAACTTCACGCCCATGTGGCCGAGGCCACCGAGGCCGATCACGCCGACCTTCTGGCCCGGGCCGACCTTCCAGTGGCGCAGCGGCGACCAGGTGGTGATGCCGGCGCACAGCAGCGGGGCGGCGGCCTTCAGGTCGAGGGTGTCTGACACCTTCACCACGAAGCGCTGTTCGACCACCACGTGGTCGGAATAGCCGCCGTAGGTCGGCGCGCCGCTTTCGCGTTCACGGCCGTTGTAGGTCCAGGTCGCGCCCTCTGCGCAGTACTGCTCCAGGTCGTGCTCGCAGGCATCGCAGTGGCGGCAGGAGTCGACCATGCAGCCGACGCCGGCGTGGTCGCCGACCTTGAAGCGGGTGACGTTGCTGCCGACCTCGGTCACACGGCCGATGATCTCGTGGCCCGGCACCATCGGGTAGATCGAGCCACCCCAGTCGTCGCGGGCCTGGTGCAGGTCGGAGTGGCAGATGCCGCTGTAGAGGATCTCGATGCGCACATCGTCCGGGCCGACCGCGCGGCGTTCGAACTCGAAGGGCACCAGCGGGTCGGTATGGGAATGGGCGGCGTAACCACGGGCGAGGGACATGGGGAATCCTTGGCAGGGTTTGTCGAAAGGCGTTTTACAATACGCCCCGTACCCAGCCGCAAGAAGCACGGATATCGGCATGATTCATCAAGTGAAACTGCACAATCATGGCCACTGACAATCTCACCCACCTGGCCGCGTTCGCGGCGGTCGCCCGTCACCGCAGCTTCCGCCGTGCCGGCGCCGAGCTGGCGCTGTCGACCTCGGCGGTGAGTTATGCGATCCGCGCGCTGGAGGAACGGTTGGGCGTGGGCCTGTTCCATCGCACCACCCGCAGCGTGGCCCTGACCGAGGCCGGGCAGCGCCTGCTGGAACGCCTGCAGCCCGCGCTGGGCCAGGTGAATGACGCGCTGGAGGAGATGAACCAGTTCCGCGCCGCACCGGCGGGCCTGCTGCGTATCAATGCTACCCGCGCCGCAGTGCCGACCCAGTTGGGGCCACGGCTGGCGCGCTTCCTGCACGCCCATCCCGACGTGCGGGTGGAGCTGACCGAGAACGATGGCCTGGTCGATATCGTTGCCGAAGGCTACGACGCCGGCGTGCGCCTGCACGAGTTCGTGCCCGAGGACATGGTGGCGGTGCCGATGGGGCCACCGCTGCGCGGGCTGATTGTCGGCTCGCCGGACTACCTGCGGCGACACCCGGCACCACAGCATCCGCGGGACCTGGCGGCACACGAATGCATCCGCTTCCGCTTCGCCAGCGGGCATCTCTACAAGTGGCAGTTCGAGCGTAGCGGGCAAGCGCTGGAGATCGATGTGCCGGGCCGGCTCACGTTGAGTGAGCAGGGCACCGTCGTGGGTGCAGTGCTTGATGGCATCGGCCTGGCCTACGTGCTGGAAGACACGGCGCGGCCGTATATCGAATCCGGCCAGATGGTGGCAGTGCTGGAAGACTGGAGCGAACCGTTCGCCGGCTTCGCGCTGTACTACCCGAAGCAGCGGCAGATGCCCGGTGCGTTGCGCGCGTTCGTGGACATGCTGCGCGAGCGAGTTGCTGCAGGAGTGCCGACCAACGGTCGGCACCCACCGGGGCAGGCCATTGCCGACCAACGAATCGGGATCGGCCGGTAGATCCACGCCACGCGTGGATGGGGCAACCTTACGGCGCCTGCAACACCGGCGCCAAGAACGCCACGCAGTCGCGCAGGTGCACGTCCACCGGCGCATCCTCGGCCACCACACCGATCACGCGTTCGCGCAGCGGCTCGGCCACGGCCATCGCCAGCAGCAATCGCGCCATGCGAACAGGATCTCCCTCGCGCAGCAGCCCACGCTGTTGCTGGCGCGCCAGCCAGTCGGCCAGCAGCGCACGGCCGCGTTCGATGCCGTTGTCCAGATAGGCCTGCAGCAGCGCGTCCTTGCCGGGAAAGTCGGTGGCCAGCAGGCGGAATACCTGCACCGCCTGCGCCGACAGCGCCTGCGCGCACACCGCGTGCAGGATGTCCTGCAGCAACGGCACGACCTCTTGGGCATTGCGCGCATCGCGCTGCAGTTGTGGCGCGAAGCCGTCGGTCCACTCACGCACCGCCAACCCAACCAGTTCCTCGCGGTTGCTGGCGTGGCGGTAGACGGTCTTCTTCGCCACCCCGGCGTGCGCCGCCACCGCTTCGATGGTGGTGGCCTCGTAGCCCTGCGCCAGCAGCAGTTCCAGCGTGGCCTGCAGCACGGCGTGGCGGACTTCGGCTTCCGGCCGCGCAGGGCGGCCGCGGCGGCGGGTCGGTGATGTGGGCTCGGGCACGGTGGTGCTGTTCATTGCGCCCATCTTACCGCATCCGGACAATTGCGAAACGAAGAACGTTTCCGTATTGTCGGGACTCCCAACACCGCAGGAGACCCCGATGGATACCGCTGTGAACGCACGCGCCTGGCTGGACCACCACGATCTGCTGGACCCGGCGCCGATGCATCTGGAGACCGGCATCCAGCGCCGCGAAGACGGCACCCTGCTGGTGGCGGTGCGCACCGATCTGCACGGCTGCAAGGGCCGCATGCTGGACTGGTGGTTCACCTTCTTCGAGACCACCCAGCACATCCGCTGGTGGCATCCGGTCGATCATGTCGAGCATCGCGGCTGGGACGCGGCCTGGCAGCGCGGGCGCAGCTACCACGGCGCCAGCATCCATGCGGTGGAATCGCTGGCCGACATTCCGCCGGTGGCGGCGCGCCTGAAGTTCCATGACCCGCGCACGTTGCTGGTGCCCGAGCGCCTGCAGGCGGCACAGGATGCAGGCGATGTATCGGCGGTGATCGCCGCGCGCATCGGCTTCGGCGACCACGTCCGCCTGGATGCAAACGCTGATCCCTGCGACGGGCAGATGCTGCACGTGGCGCGCGATACGCCGTTTGGCTGTGTGCTGCGCAGCCGCTTCGTGCTCGGCCTGGACAGCACCGATCCGCACCGCGATGCCGGCGATGCCGTCGGGCTGGGCCTGCTCAAGCACTGCTACACGGAGTTCAGTTTCCTCTCGCGCCTGCTGCCGTCGCTGTACTACGGCGAGCGCGCCAACGGCGAAGCGGTGCCGTTGCCGTGGTGAGCGGTGCAGCGGTCATTCGACCAGTGCGTCGTAGCCTTCGCCACTGAACTGGATCAGGCAGAAGCCGTGGCCGAACGGATCGGCCAGCACGGCGATGCGTCCCCAGCGACGCTCGCGCACGGATTGCTCGAGCGTCGCTCCGGCTGCGACTGCACGTACCAGCGCGGCTTCGATGTCATCCACCACCCAATCCAGGTGCAGCGGCGTCCAATGGCGCTCGTAGTCGCGCACGTCGCCGTCTTCGGTGGCGGCGCTGCCGGCGTCGTTGTGCAGCAGGTAGAGCGGCGTTGGCCCACCGAGCAGCTCCACGGCGCCCGGGCCGAGACGGCGGCCGATGCGCAGGCCGAAGGCCCGGATGTAGAAGTCTTCGGCGGCGGCCAGGTCGGGCACGTCGAGGTTGACGATGAAGCTGTGGACAGTGGCGTTCATGGCAGCGATGGGCGGCATCCGGTGGTCGCAGTCTAGTCCTGCCGCGTGCTGCGACCCGTTCATCTCCTGCGCGGATTCGGGCAAGCTGGGCGGTCTCTATCGACAAGGACATCCATGAGCGCGCTATCCGGCATCGAACAGGCCACCGGCCAGACCTTCCCGCCCCTGTTCAAGCAGTTGCATGCAGCGGGTCGGTTGAGCTGGGGTGCTACCCATCCGGAATGGTCCGAGGTGGTATTCCCGGCGCTGCAGGCAGAACCGCCGGTGCTGCTGTACGCCCAGGACTATGAGCCGTTGGAACACGATGAACTGCTCGAGGCGTGGCAGGAGCTGACCGCGGAGGATCATTACAATCCCCTGCGCACTGACCTGCAGTTGCTGCCCTTTGCGCGGACCGGCGGCGGCGACAGCTACTGCTTCTGGAGCAACGCGCCCGGCTTTGCCGAGCCCCCCGTCGTGCTGGTGTGGCATGACGATGATCGTGCCGATGTGCTGGCCGCCAGCTATCAGGATTTCCTGTTCCGCAAGATGGTCGAAGCCGTTGCTGACTACCAGGGGCCGTACACGCTGCTGTCGCACGGCGAGCTGGCCAGCAACCTGCGGCGCTGGCTGCGGAGCCACCAGCCGTTCCTGCGCGATGACCAGTACGCAGCCCTGCAGCGGCTGTTCGCCCGCGTTGACGATATCGCTGAAGGGAACATCAGCGACGAGGATGCACAGGCCATCGTCTCTGAGGTGATCGGCTTCGAGCGGTTGGACGAGTCGTTCGCCTACGTGCGCGAGGACGCCTGAAGGCCGGGGTCGGATCCGCGCGCAGCGTGGCTCTGACGCCTTGTGCGCCGAACAGGGGTCAGAGCCCTTTCCGTTGGAAAGGGATCCGACCCCGTGGGGGATCAGCCCGCGGCCGGGTAGTCGAGGTAGCCTGCTTCGCCGCCCCCGTAATAGGTGCTGCGGTCGGGCGTGGCCAACGCGATGTTGCGCTGCAGGCGTTCGACCAGATCCGGGTTGGCGATGAACGGCTGGCCGAACGCGGCCAGGTCGATGGTGCCCGCTTCGACCAGCTGCAGGGCGCGTTCGCGGGTCATGCCACCTGCCAGGATGACGGTGCCACCGTAGGCCTGCCTGAACTGCCGCAGGAACGCCTCGCCCAGCACCGACCGGCCCGCCTGCAGGTTGTCGTTGAGGTGCACGTAGGCCAGCCCGCGCTTGCCCAGTTCCTCGGCCAGGTACAGATAGGTGGCTTCATTGTCGGGATAGAACGGCATGTCGAAGGTGAGGTTGTTCGGTGCCAGGCGCACGCCGATGCGATGCGCACCGATACGCTGCGCCATCGCATCGACGGTGTCCAGGATCAAGCGCGCACGATTGGGCAGCGAGCCGCCGTAGCGATCATCACGCTGGTTGATGAGCGGGTTGAGGAACTGCTCGAACAGGTAACCGTTGGCGGCATGCAGTTCGATGCCGTCGAAGCCGGCCGCAATGGCGTTGTCCGCCCCGCGCACGAAGTCGTCGACGATACCGGGTATCTCCGCAGTCTCCAGTGCACGTGCCGGAGTGGGATCGGCGTGGCCGCGGCTGCCATCGTCCAGGTACACGAACGAGGTGTTCTTCGGTGCGCTGGCCACCGGGCGGGTACCGGCGCTGACCGGTTGCCCACCGTCGGGCTGCAGCGAGGGATGCGACATGCGGCCAACGTGCCAGAGCTGGGCGAAGATCGTGCCCTGTGCGGCATGCACCACCTCGGTGACACGCTTCCACCCGGCCACCTGCTCGGCCGACCAGATGCCCGGCACGTCGATGTAGCCCTGGCCCTGCGGCGAGACAGGCGTGCCTTCGCTGATGATCAGGCCGGCGCTGGCGCGCTGCCGGTAGTACTGCGCGGTGAGTTCGTTGGCGACCGCTCCGGGGTTGCGGGCACGGGTCATCGGCGCCATCGCGATGCGGTTGCGCAGGGAAGTGCCTGCAAGGTCGAAGGGGCGGAACAGGACGGCGGTCATGTCGGTCATCTCGGTGCGGGGGAAGGCGCCAGCGGCGCGATGCACACAGGATGGAGTTGACATGCGGGCGCATAAAGCGCTTCGATCTCCCTGGGTGCGGGACTATTTGTCCCCAATGGAGCGCGATAGATGCTGCCGCTGGAATCGTTGAATGGCCTGGTCACGTTCGTCACCACGGCCCGCTCAGGCAGCTTCACCGAGGCCGCCGACGCGCTGGGTATCTCGCGCTCGGCGGTGGGCAAGGCCATCGCCCGGCTGGAAGCGCGGCTGGGGGTGCGCCTGTTCCACCGCACCACGCGGCGCATCGCGCTGACCACCGATGGCGAGGCGTACTACGCATCGTGCGCGGCGGCGCTGGAAGAAATCTCCGCCGCCGAGGCCTGCCTGGGTTCGGCCGGCTTGCCCAGCGGGCGGCTGCGCATCGACATGCCATCCTCGTTCGGGCGCCTGGTGGTGCTGCCGGTGCTGTTGCGGCTGTGCCGGCAGTACCCGGACCTGCAGTTGACGATGACCTTCACCGATCATTTCGTCGATCCCGTCGAGGACGGCATCGACCTGCTGATCCGCTTCGGCGGGCTGCACCAGGCCGAGCATCTGGTGGCGCGGCGGCTGGGGCGCCAGCGACTGGTCACCTGCGCATCGCCGGAGTACCTGCAGGCCCACGGCGTGCCGCGCACGGTGGAGGAACTGGCGCAGCACCGCAGCATTGTTGGCTTCCGCCACGGGCAACCGGTGTGGTGGCGGATCGGTAGCGAGGAGGACGAAGGGACATTCATCCCGAATGCGCCGTATCAACTCAATGACGGCGACGCGGTGATCGAGGCGGCCATCGCCGGGCTTGGTATCTGCCAGATGCCGGTTTCACTGGTACGACGCCACCTGGATTCCGGCGCTTTGCGGTCGGTGCTGGATGCGCACATGCAACGGCACATCGATATCCACGCACTGTGGCCACCGACGCGCCACCTGCGGCCCAAGGTGCGCTACGTGGTGGATGAGCTGACCCGGTTGGCGGGTGAGGGATTGTTCGATTGAGCCGGCCAGGATTGAGTTCGTGACTTCGGCTTGTATACTGTCCCCCAGTATAGTTCCGAGGTGGCCTCGCCATGCCGCACTCCCCCGAAGAGAAGAAGAAGGTCCTGGCCCGCGTGCGCCGCATCCGTGGCCAGTGCGATGCGCTGGACCGCGCGCTGGAAGCTGGCGCCGACTGCGGGCCGGTGCTGCAGCAGATCGCCGCCATCCGTGGCGCGGTCAACGGCCTGATGTCCGAGGTGATGGAGGCCCATCTGCGCGAGGAGTTCGGGCAACCCGCCGCCTCCGACGAACAACGCGCCGAACGCGTGCGCGACATGAGCGCGTTGATCCGTTCGTACCTGAAATAAACGACGGCGCAACATGACGCCGCCCATCCTGTCATTGCCTGTCTCTGGAGAGTCCACCATGAAGTCCCGTGCCGCCGTCGCCTTTGGTCCCGGCCAGCCGCTGCAGATCGTCGAGATCGACGTCGCCCCGCCGAAGAAGGGCGAAGTGCTGGTGAAGATCACCCACACCGGTGTCTGCCACACCGATGCGTTCACGCTGTCCGGCGATGATCCGGAAGGCCTGTTCCCGGTGGTGCTGGGCCATGAAGGCGCCGGCATCGTGGTTGAAGTTGGCGAGGGCGTGACCAGCGTCAAGCCGGGCGACCACGTGATTCCGCTGTACACCGCCGAGTGCGGCGAGTGCCTGTTCTGCAAGAGCGGCAAGACCAACCTGTGCGTGGCCGTGCGCGCGACCCAGGGCAAGGGCGTGATGCCCGATGGCACCAGCCGCTTCAGCTACAACGGTGAGCCGCTGTACCACTACATGGGTTGCTCGACCTTCAGCGAGTACACCGTGGTGGCCGAAGTGTCGCTGGCGAAGATCAATCCGGAAGCAAACCCGGAACACGTCTGCCTGCTCGGCTGCGGCGTCACCACCGGCATCGGCGCGGTGCACAACACCGCCAAGGTGCAGGAAGGCGACAGCGTGGCGGTGTTCGGCCTCGGCGGCATCGGCCTGGCGGTGATCCAGGGTGCGCGCCAGGCCAAGGCTGGCCGCATCATCGCGGTGGACACCAATCCGTCCAAGTTCGAACTGGCGCGCGAATTCGGCGCCACCGACTGCATCAACCCGAAGGATTTCGATAAGCCGATCCAGCAGGTCATCGTCGAGATGACGACCTGGGGCGTGGACCACAGCTTCGAGTGCATCGGCAACGTCAATGTGATGCGCGCGGCGCTGGAATGCGCGCACCGTGGCTGGGGCCAGAGCGTGGTGATCGGCGTGGCCGGTTCGGGCCAGGAGATCTCCACCCGTCCGTTCCAGCTGGTGACCGGGCGCAAGTGGATGGGCACCGCCTTCGGCGGCGTGAAGGGCCGCAGCCAGCTGCCAGGCATGGTCGAGGATGCGATGAAGGGCGATATCGAACTGGCCCCGTTCGTCACCCACACCATGGACCTGGACAAGATCAACGACGCCTTCGACCTGATGCATGAAGGCAAGTCGATCCGTTCGGTGGTCCACTACTGAGCCGCGTCATGGGCTGGTTCGATGCCCTGCGCCGGCCGCGTGCGGAAGACCCGCGCGCGGCTCTGGTGGTGTCGATCGAGCAGGCGTTGCGTGCGCTGGGCTGGGTCGACGGCGAGGTGGGACCACCGCGTGCGGTGACTTCGGCCTTCGGCAGCGACGATGGCATGCCGTTCGAGCAGTGGCTTGCGCAGGTATTCCTGCCGCGCCTCTACGAGGCCCGCGCCGACGGCCAGTGGCCACCGCGCAGCGACGTGGCGGTGGCGGCGTATCGCAACCTGGACGGCCAGCCTGGCGTCGAATCGTTGCTGCGCCTGCTGGCACAGCTGGATGAACTGATCAACCAAGGCATCCACGCCGGGCGTGGATAAGCCGACCAAGGTCGGCATCTACCAGAAGCACGCGTGCGCTGACGCGCCGCGCAGGAGAGCACCATGGAACGCATTGAACACCGCGCCTGTTTTGGCGGCTGGCAGGACGTCTACCGCCATCATTCGACCACGCTGGGCTGCGACATGCAGTTTGCCGTGTACCTGCCACCGCAGGCGGAAACACAGAAGCTGCCGGTGCTGTACTGGCTGAGCGGCCTGACCTGCACCGAGCAGAACTTCATCACCAAGGCCGGCGCACAGCGCTACGCCGCCGAACACGGTGTGATCATCGTTGCGCCCGACACCAGCCCGCGCGGTGATGACGTGGCCGATGTCGAGGGCTACGACCTGGGCAAGGGGGCAGGGTTCTACCTCAATGCCACCCGCGCACCGTGGGCGAAGCACTACCGCATGCATGACTACGTGGCGCAGGAGCTGCCGGCGCTGATCGAGGCGAACTTCGCGGTGACCGACGCGCGCGCGATCAGTGGCCATTCGATGGGCGGCCATGGCGCGCTGGTGATCGCGCTGCGTAACCCCGGGCGCTATCGCAGCGTGTCGGCGTTTTCGCCGATCGTCGCGCCCAGCCACGTGCCGTGGGGGCAGAAGGCCTTCCATGCCTATCTGGGCGACAACCCGGCCGACTGGGCGCAATGGGATGCCTGCGAGCTGATCGCTATGGCTGACGAGCGCCTGCCGCTGCTGGTCGACCAGGGCGAGGCGGACGAGTTCCAGCAGACCCAGCTGCAGCCGCAGCGCCTGCAGCAGGCCTGCGATGCCGCCGGCCATCCGCTGACCCTGCGCCTGCAGCCCGGCTACGACCACAGCTACTACTTCATCGCCAGCTTCATCGGCGAGCACATCGCCCACCACGCCCGCGCCCTGCAGGGCTGAGCGCCCTGGGAAAAAGGGGACGGAGGGGATTAAGTCGCATTTGCCGCTGTGCCGCAAACGACTTAATCCCCTCCGTCCCCTTTTTCAGCGATGGATCACACCCTTATGGCGCCGCCCCGCGCTATCGTGCGCGTAGACGGCCTTGCGGATCGGGGGGATGCATGCCGGTAGTGCTGGCGCTGCTGTATGTGCTGTGCCATGGCCTGGTGCTGGCCCTGTGGCCTGGCCCCGCCGGGGTAGGCTCCTTCGTTTTCCTGACCGGCGCACCGCTGCTGGCCGCCGCCGCGTGCCTGGTGCGGGCGCAACGTGACCGCGCCGCTCTGGGCTGGCGTTCTACCGCGATGGCACTGCTGCTGTGGGCCGGCGGCATGACGTTCAACATGGTGGATGCGCTGGGTGCCGGCCGGGCTGACTTCACCCCACGCGTCAGCCTGTTGTTGTACGTGCTGTATGGCGTGCCCCTGGTGTTCATCCTGGCGCGGGCACGCCGCGAGCGCCTGAGCATCAGCCTGATCGACGCGGCGATGGCGGCGCTGCTGGGTGTGCTGTTCTTCGTGCACACCGCATCGTTCGCCGCCCGTGTCGAGGTCGACGCCCATGCGATGTCCAACATGCAGCGCATGTTCGACATCCAGAACCTGTGTATCGCCGCGTTCGCCGTGGTGCGATGGCTGGCCGGCGACGTGCCCGAACGGCGCAGGTTCTTCCGCGCACTGGCGCTGTACGCACTGGCCTATCTGCTGGTGGCCTACTACATCAACCACTACACCTCCGATGATGCATTCGGTGCGTTCAACGATCTGCTGATCGACGTACCTTTTCTGCTGATCGCCTGCTTGGCGCTGGACACGGCGCCGGACACAGGCACCACGGCACACCCGCGGCTGGCGAGGACGGTGCAGGCCGCCGGTCCGATCATCCTACCATTGCTGCTGCTGGTGGTCGGCACGCTGGTGGTCGATCATGCGCGGCCGTTGGCCGTTGCCGGCTTCGTCGTAGCCACCCTTGGCTTCGGCCTGCGCAGCGTCCTGCTGCAGACCGATCTTCTGGAACGCCAGGCAGCACTGGATCAACTGGCGCGGCAGGATGGCCTGACCGGCGTGGCCAACCGCCGCGAGTTCGACGCACGGCTGACGTCCGAGTGGAATCGCGCACGGCGCAGCGGCACCGAGCTGGGCCTGCTGCTGGTGGATATCGACCACTTCAAGGCCTTCAACGACCAGCACGGCCATCCAGCCGGTGATCGTTGCCTGCAAGCGGTGGCCGGGGTGCTGAAGGCCATAGCCGGTCGCGGTGGTGACAGCGTTGCGCGTTATGGCGGTGAAGAGTTCGCCGTCATCGTGCCCGGAAGCCCGTTGTCGGGCGTGCTGGCGCTGGCCGAGCGGCTGCGCGAAGCGGTCGAAGCGCTGCCATTGCCGGAAGGCCCCGTCAGCATCAGCGTCGGCGTGGGTTACCTGCATCCGCCGGCTCTGGCCAGTGCCGATCAGTTGCTGGCAGACGCCGATGCCGGCCTGTATGCCGCCAAGCGGGCTGGCCGCAACCAGGTGATCCTGCATGCGCACGTGCTGGACGACGAGGGCAGCACGCACGGAACGATGGACTGCTGAGCAGCTCTCTGCATGCGATCACACGGGGGACGCGACGGCTTATCGCTGCCGCAACCAGCCGGTCGGATCGAGCAGCCTCAGCCCGACCGGTGACAACGAGCGCTGCCGCAACGGCAGGTTTGCCGCCTGCACGGCCATCGCACAGCGTGCCAGTTGACGGCGCAACGGTGCCAGCGTGTCGTCTTCGCGGGGCCGCGCATGCCGCCATTGTGCGATGCGCAGCAGGCAGACCAGCAGGTCCAGCTCGCTGGCGGCAATGAAGGGAGAGCCGGCCGGCAGCAGATCGATCGGAGCGGCGGGGGTGGCCAGCAGCGGCAGCAGGCCGATGAAGGCGTCGCATCCCTCCTGGCCAACCCCGAGTCCGCTCAGCTGGGCAAGGCCATCGGCCTGCAGATCGGGGTCGCGCAACTGCCGTATCGCGCCCAGCAGCGCCTGTTCGCCGCGGCCGAACTGTCGACCGAAGGCGCGGTAGTTGACCCGGGTGGGAAACGACGGGGAACGGGAGGCCATGGTGGCTAGGGCTGTGGGTCGCGGGTTTCCACCAGCACCGGACAGGGCGCGTGGTCGATGGTCCATTGCCCGATCGAGGGTTCGAACAGGCGTTCCAGCCGGGACAGGTGGCGGTGGCCGATGACGATCAGGTCGCACTTCAGGCGCCGGGCCTGCTCGCTGATCACTTCGCCCGGGTCGCCGGAGGGAATCTGCGCGATGGCGTCGACGCCGCGTTCGCACAGCTCGGCCAGGGCTTCGGCCAGCACTGCTTCGGCCCGCGAGCGCTGGCGGGCGGCTTCCGGGTACTCGATGCGGTCGGCTTCGCTGGCATTGGCCGCCAGCGCGAATTCGGGGTCGAGCACGCACAGCAGGTGCAGGCGGCTGTGGGGGCCGGCGATGGCGGCGGCCAGGTCCAGCACGCGTGCGTGCTGGGGGCTACCATCCAGGGCGACCAGCAGGGTATTGAACATGGATGTCTCCTTGGCAGGCCGGGGATGGTCGCCGATGTCACCGCGCGCACCCATGCCGTGCGCGGCAGTCAATGAATGCGTCGAACGCAATCCACCGTGGTTGCAAGTGCCGTAAAGTCATCTGATTTACTGGAGACTCTCATGCCCCTGCCGGACCTGAACCTGTTGCTGGCACTGGACGTGCTGATTGACGAATGCAGCGTGGCCGCCGCCGCGCGCCGGATGAACCTGAGCGCGCCGGCGATGAGCCGTACCCTGGGCCGGGTCCGCACCGCGCTGGGCGACCCGGTGCTGGTTCGTGCCGGCCGCGGTCTGGCGCCCACGCCCCGCGCCCTGCAGCTGCGCGAGCAGGTCCGCGATGTGATCGAGCAGGCCCACCGCGTCTTCAACGCCGGTCGCGAAGTAGACATGCGCGTGCTCGAGCGGACCTTCAGCGTGCGTGCCAATGATGTGTTCGTCGGTGGTTTCGGCGGACGCCTGCGCGAGCTGTTCCGCCAGCAGGCGCCGCGCGCAGTGCTGCGCTTCGTGCCCGAAGGCGATACCGACGACGATGCGATGGCGCAGGGCCGGATCGACCTGTACATCAGCACGGCCGGCAAGCATGCGCCCGATACCAAGGTGCAGAACCTGTTCAGTACCTCGTTCATGGGCGCCGCGCGCGAAGATCATCCGTTGTTCGATGAGGAGATCAGCGCCGAGCGTTTTGCCGCCTGCGACCACATCGCGGTGTCGCGCCGCGGCCTGCCGCGTGGTCCGATCGACGATGATCTGGCCGCGCTGGGCCTGCAGCGGCGGGTGGCGCTGATCAGCCCGACCTTCCACGGCGCGATCTTCGCGGCGGCCGAATCGGACCTGATCCTGCCGCAGATGCCGAGCGTGATGCTGGAGCGGATCGTCAGCATGCGCCTGCCGCTGCGCCTGTTCCCGCTGCCGATCCCGGTGCGGACCGCCGCCATCGTGCAGGCCTGGCATCCACGCCTGGACAACGACGCCGCCCACCAGTGGCTGCGGCGCTCGATCAAGACCATGTGCGAAAGCGCAGGGGAGGCCCCGCGCTGACATCTGCAGGCGTGCGCCTGGCGCACGCCTGGGATGCGGGTCGCGCCATTTTTCGCAGGGTACCGGCTCCCTAGACTGCGCTCCCCGGAGTTTCACTGAGCGCATTCCAATGACCCCCAACATGCCGTGCACCGCACGGATAGGTGCCCGGCGATGAGTACGCCGGCCGCCGCTGTCCCGGCCGCCGCAGCGCCCCGTCCTGCCGCCGCCCCCGGGCTCGATCGCCGCATTCTGGTCGGCCTGTGTGGCGTGCTGCTGGCGGTGCTGGTGTCGGGCTTCAACGAGAACATCACCAAGGTCGCCCTGGCCGACATCCGTGGCGCGATGGGTTTCAGCGTCGACGACGGCAGCTGGGTCGTCGCCCTCTACAGCGCGATGTCGGTCAGCGCGATGGCCTTCGCACCGTGGTGTGCCGCCACCTTCTCGCTGCGCCGCTTCGCATTGGCGATGATCGGTGGCTTCATGGTGCTGGGCGTGCTGTGCCCGCTTGCCCCGAACCTGCAGGTGTTCCTGCTGCTGCGCGCGCTGCAGGGTCTGTGCGGTGGCGCGCTGCCGCCGCTGCTGATGAGCGTGGCGCTGCGCTTCCTGCCCCCGGGCATCAAGCTGTATGGCCTGGCCGGCTACGCGCTGACGGCGACGTTCGGCCCAAGCATGGGCACGCCGCTGGCCGCGTTCTGGGTCGAGCAGGTGGGCTGGCACTGGGCGTTCTGGCAGATCGTGCCGTACTGCCTGGCCGCCATGGCGATGGTCGGCTGGGGCCTGCCGCAGGACCCGCTGCGGCTGGAGCGTTTTGCCCAGTTCGATGGCGTCGGCCTGCTGCTGGGCCTGCCGGCGCTGGTGCTGCTGGTGCTGGGCCTGGTGCAGGGCCCGCGGCTGAACTGGTTCGACTCGCCGATGATCACGCTGATGATCGGTGGCGGTGCCGGCCTGATGGTGCTGTTCATGATCAATGAATGGTTCCATCCGCTGCCGTTCTTCAAGCTGCAGCTGCTGGCCAACCGCAATCTCAGCTACTCGCTGGTGACGCTGGGCGGCGTGCTGTTCGTGCTGCTGGCAGTGATCTCGATCCCGTCCGGGTTCCTGGCCAGCGTGCAGGGCTACCGGCCGCTGCAGACCGCACCGATGCTGCTGTGGGTGGCGCTGCCGCAGGTGATCGCGCTGCCGCTGGTGGCGGCGCTGCTGAACATCCGCGCGGTGGACTGCCGCTGGGTGCAGGCCACGGGCCTGGCGATGCTGGCGCTGGCCTGCTGGCTGGGCTCGCACCTGGACGTGGCCTGGATCCGCGACAACTTCCTGTGGGTGCAGCTGCTGCAGGTGTTCGCGCAACCGATGGCGGTGCTGCCGCTGCTGATGCTGGCCACCGGCGGCCTGGCGCCGCAGGACGGCCCGTTCGCCTCGGCCTGGTTCAACACGGTCAAGGGCTTCGCTGCCGTGCTCGCCGGTGGCGTGCTGGATGCCGTCGCCCAGGGCCGCCGTCATTTCCATTCCACCGTGCTGGTCGACCGCCTTGGCGAGCAACCGTGGCTGGCCGATGGCCCGCAGCTGGGCGCGCGCCTGCATGCACAGGTACAGGCGCTGACTTCGGCCGACCTGTACTGGGTGGTCGCACTGGTGGCGCTGGCCTTCATTCCCCTCATTGCCTGGATGCCCACCCGCATCCATCCGCCACGTGCCGTGGCCTGAACCTTTCGCAGGAACCCCCTCATGACGATCAATCGAACCACCCTCAACACTGGTCTGGGCCTGGGCGTGCTGGCCCTGGCCGTCGGCGCGTGGCTGCTGCTGCGCGATGGCGGCCACCAGACCACCAACAATGCGTACGTGGTGGCCGACTACACCCTGGTAGCGCCGAAGATTCCCGGCTTCGTCAGTGCCGTGGAAGTCGAGGACAACCAGTCGGTGAAGGCCGGTGATGTGCTGGCCCGCATCGACGACCGCGACTACCAGGTCGCCCTGCAGGCGGCCCGTGCCGACCTCGCCAATGCCCGTGCACAGCTGGCCAATGCGCAGGCCGCACTGGCCCAGCAGGACTCGTTGATCGCGCAGGCCAGGGCCAGTGTCGATGTCAGCCGTTCCGAACTGACCCTGGCCAGTGCCGACCAGCAGCGTTACCGCGAACTGGCCCGTGACGGCGCCGGTACCGTGCAGAACGCGCAGCAGGCGCAGTCGAAGCAGGCCGTGGCCAGTGCGCATCTGCAGCAGGGCCAGGCCGCGCTGTCGACCGCACGTCAGCGCACCGACATCCTCAGCGCGGGCGTGCAGGCTGCACAGGCGGCGGTGCAGCGTGCGGAAGCGGCGCAGGCACGCGCCGAACTGGATCTGTCGCACACCGTGCTGCGCGCACCGATCGATGGCATGGTCGGTCGCCGCGCAGTGCGCGTGGGTGCCTACCTGACGCCGGGTACGCCGGTGGCTGCGGTGGTACCGCTGAAGCGCGCCTTCGTGGTCGCCAACTTCCAGGAAACGCAGATGACCCGCATGCAGGCCGGCCAGCAGGTCGAACTGAAGGTGGACGTATTCCCGGGCAAGCCGCTGCGCGGGCACATCGACAGCATTGCACCAGCCACCGGCGTCACCTTTGCTGCCGTCGCACCAGAGAACGCCACCGGCAACTTCACCAAGGTGGTGCAGCGCATTCCGGTGAAGATCGTGCTGGAGCCGGGCCAGCCGCTGCTGGACCAGCTGCGTGCCGGCATGTCGGTGGAAGCCAGCGTTGACCTGGGCAGCCGCGCGCGCGCGCAGAGCGTGCAGCACAGTCCGGGCCACAAGAGCGGGGAGGGCGCATGAGCGCAGTCACCGTGTTCCGCACCTTCGTTGCGACCAGCCTGTGCACGGCCCTGGCTGCCTGCACGATGGGTCCGGACTTCGTACGCCCGCAGGCGGAACTGCCCAGCCACTGGCAGGGTGAGGCCGTCGCCGGCAACGCCATCGACCAGGACGCGGCCTGGTGGGCCGGTTTCGACGATCCGCTGCTGGGGCAGCTGGCCAACCAGGTGCTGGCGGCCAACCTGGACCTGCAGCTGGCGGCCAACCGCGTGCAGCAGAGCCGTGCTGCACGCGGCATCACCGGCGCCGATCGCCTGCCCAGCGTCAGCGCGAGCGCCAGTGGCGTGCGTGCACGCAACAGCGAGGTGGGCCTGAATGATCCGTCCGGCAACGGCGGCCGTGATGACTACGGGCTGTTCCAGGCCGGTATCGGCCTGAGCTGGGAACTGGACCTGTGGGGCCGCGTGCGGCGCCAGGTGGAAGCGGCCGAAGCGCGCGTGCAGATGGCCGAGGAGGATGCACATGCAGCGCGCATCGCGCTGCTGGCGGAAACCGCGCGTGATTATCTGCAGCTGCGCGCGACGCGGCAGCTGCTGGCGATCACCGAGGACAACCTCAGCATCGCCCACGACATCAAACGCCTGACCGAAGCACGCCAACGCCAGGGTGTGGCCAGCACGCTGCAGGTGTCCAGCGCGGCCGCGCAGGTGGCATCGCTGCAGGCACGCATCGCGCCGTTGCGGCATCGCGAATCGCAGCTGCGCAATGCGCTGGCGTTCCTGCTGGCGCAGCCGCCGCAGGCGCTGGACGCGCAGCTGCAGGATGCACGCCGTGACTGGCCGGCGTTGCCGGCCGTAGCGATGGGGCTGCCCAGTGAACTGGCCGAGCGTCGCCCGGACATCCGTCGTGCCGAAGCGGCACTGCATGCGGCAACGGCAGGCATCGGCGTGGCCAAGGCCAGTTTCCTGCCGCGCATCACCTTGAATGGCGACGCCGGCTTCCAGGCCAAGCAGCTCGATGATCTGGATGGCTGGAACGCGCACCGTTTCAGCATCGGTCCGTCGATCAGCCTGCCGATCTTCCAGGGCGGACGGCTGAAGGCCAATCTCGCGCTGAGCAGGCTGCAGCAGCAACAGTCGGCCCTGCAGTTCAGCCGTACCGTGCTGCAGGCATGGCACGAAGTGGATGACGCCATGGATGGCTACAGTGCCGAGCAGCAGCGCACGGTGCAGCTGCACGTGGCAGTGGATGAGAGCGAGACGGCACTGGGGGCGGCGCGCCGGCAGTACCAGGCCGGCGTGGTCGACATGCTGGACGTGCTGACCACCCAGCGCATCGCACTGGACAACCAGGCCGCGCTGGCCAACAGCCAGGCCACCGCCGCGATCGCGCGTGTAGAGCTGTACCGCGCGCTGGGTGGAGGCTGGTAGTGCCGGCCGCTGGCCGGCACCTTCATGGATGTTGCGGATGCCGGCCAGCGGCCGGCACTACCTCGCGTCCCGGTAGTTGCCAACCAAGGTTGGCAACTACCAGGGCAGGGCCTCAACGCACGTCGCGCAGTTCCCAGTGGCTGCCGGCCAGCAGGCGCAGGCGCTGCTTGAACACGTCACTGTCGATGCGGGTGGTGGCGACCAGGTTGATGCGCAGGTCCTTCTGCTCGCCGGTCACGGTGGCCTCCGGATCGGTCACGCCCCACTGCGGTTCCACCGCGTCCGGGTCGGGCTGCTTCGCCTTCCAGCGCTCGAACAGCGTGCCGCTGCGCAGGGCGTCCTGCAGCTCTTCGGCGAAACCGGCGGCGCCCTGCGAGTGGAAGGACAGGTCAGGGTCATTGCCACGGGCCTTGGACGGGTCGGGCAGGCTGATGTGGTACTGCGCAGGCATGGAGTTCTCCTTGAAGTGCGGCAAGACTGGCACAACCGCAGTGGAATCGATGTGCAGATTCCGGCCGTGGCCAGCGCTCATTCGAACCGATGCGGCCCATCGGCGAAGCCTACGGTGACCGCGCCCTTGCCGACGTTGACCATGCCGGTCAGGCTCATCACCGATTCGTACACGGTCACGCCATGGGTGGCGCAGACCTCTTTCAGCTGTGCGTAGCCGGGCAGGGCACGCAGCTCGTCCAGTTCTCCGCCGTAGCTGACGCACACCGTCGGCGTCATCAGTCCGGCACGTACGCGCTGGCCGACCACCGCGAACAGCTTCTGCACGGCATTGTCGAAGCCCTTGATCTTGGCTACCGGCCCGGTTTCGCCGCGGTAGCCGTGCAGCACCGGCTTGATGTCCAGCGCGCTGCCCAGCGCCGCACTGAGCAGGCCGACACTGCGGTCGCCCTTGTGCCGTGCGCGCGCGCGCATGTAGTACAGGTCACGGGTGACCATGTAGCCGTGCACGTTGCCCGCCAGTTCCTCCAGCCGCTCGCGGATCTGCTGCACGCTGGCGTTGCTCTCGCGCAGGCGCACGGCTTCCACCGCCGTAACCGCCTGCGCGGCGAACAGGTTCTGGGTATCGAGCACGCGCAGCGCGAACGGTGAGTTGTAGCCTGCCGCCTGGCGCACCGGCTTGTAGTCGTTGAGGATGGCGAAGCTGGCCTGCAGTGCGTTGTCGTGGATCGGGCTGCGGGTCTTGGTGATGGTCATGCAGAACACGTGGTCGTAATCGATCACCAGCTGCTGCAGGAACAGGTCGCGGATCTGGTTGACACTGAAGGGAATGGTTTCCGCCTCGGCGCCGTGTTCGGCCACGTGCGCGTGCAGGAAGCTCAGCGTGGCCTGCTCATCGCGGTGATCGGCCAGCACGGCTTCGCCGATGCGGACGGTGATCGGCAGCAGCACGATGTTGTGCTCGGCAATGAAGTCCTGCGGCAGGTCGCAGGCCGAGTCGACGACGATTCCGATGCGCATCCGCGGCTCCCCCTCCAGGGCGGTTGTAGGTTCGGAAACGTGAAATCTATCTCAAAACCAGAGCCCGCGCCCGAGGGAAACGCGCCACCCCTGTTCAGCGATCGCGCTGCACCGCCACCGGCAGGCTGTCCAGGCGTTGCCATTCGGGCTGCTGCAGCAGGGCAGGATCGGCCAGCACGGCCGCCATCAGCGGATGGGCGTCGTTGCCCCAGAACAGTTCCTGGTCGATGGCCAGGGTTGGGACCCCGAACACCCCGGCGCCGATTGCGGCCTCGGTGTTGCGCCGCAACTGTTCCTTGACCGCCGGGGCGGCGATGGCGCTGGCGACATCCTCGATGCCCAGCTGCGCACCTGGTTCGCGCAGGGCTTCGGCGCTGTCACCGGCATGGCCGTCGCGCCAGATCCAGTCGAACAGCACGTCCACCGCCTGTGCGCTGGCTCCGGCGGCCAGGCACAGGCGTAGCGCCGACAACGGATTGAACGGATGGCCGGGCGGGAAGCGCATCGGCGTGCCCTCGGCCTGCGCGGTCCATTGCAGCTGGCGGTAGATGAAACGGCGCTTGGCCGGAATCTCGGCCGGCCCGAGATTGCCCAGGTGATGCAGCACCGCGCCGAAGGCGATCGGCACGGTCTGGATCTGCGCGAACTGCGGCAACTGTTTCAGCTTCTGCCAGTGCAGGTAGGAGTAGGGCGAGACGAAGTCGAAGTACCAGCGCAGGGTGGCCATGGTGGTGTCCTTCAATGCGGTCAGGGCTGCGCATTGCGCTGCAGGTAGCGATCACGCAGGTCGGTCTGGCGCGAGCGCATCGGCATCGCACGGCCGCCCAGCCAGACCTGTTCGGCATAGTGCGCCACGTCCAGCGGGTCGCCTTCCCACAGCACCAGGTCGGCGCGCTTGCCGGGCTCGATGCTGCCGATCTGGTCGGCCACGCCGAACGCCTGTGCGGGTACCCGGGTCAGCCCGGCCAGACCGTCAGCCCAGGGCAGGCCGTTGGCCACTGCATTGCCAGCCAGCTGGCGCATCTTGCGCGCATTGTGGGTGGCGTCGCCGCGCTGCACGAAAGAAACCGCCACGCCGGCACGCTGCAGGCGCGCGGCGTTTTCCAGGGTGGCACCGAGCTGATCGAAGCTGGCCGGCAGGTTGGCCAGCACGTCGACGAATACCGGCACGTGCGCAGCGGCCAGCTCCGGCGCGACCTGCCAGGCTTCGCTGGCACCGGCAATGGCGATCTTTACCTTCTCGCGTGTGGCCCAGCGCAGCAGCTGGCGGATGTCCGAGGCACGATCCACCTCCACCACGATGCGGCCCTGGCCGGCCAGGTAGCGACTGAGCGTACGGCGCCCGGCCGGGGTCAACAGCGCGTGCGGAGAATCCACAGCAACCTGGCCGCGTGCTTCGTCGACCATCTGTTGCAGCAGCATCCATTGCGCGGCGCGCGAATGGCCGGTCAGTTCGGAGGCGGCCGCGCCGATGCGCAGGAACAGGGCACGCGGGCCGATCGGGTCGGCGCTGCCGTCCAGCCGCATTACGCCGCCCTGACCGGCCACGAAACCACCACCAGTGGCTGCCCCCAATGCAGTGAAGCCGATGCCTTCCAGGCGCGTGACCGGAATCAGCACCGAGGCCGGGTTGTAGGCGAGGGTGACGTCGAATTCCGGGCGCAGCGGCTGCTCGCCGAGCTTCAACGAACTGTCCACCGTGCTCGATTCACCCGAGACCTCTTCGATGCCGGTTTCGGTGATGCCACCGAACAGGGCCGGGGTCAGCGGCCTGCCATTGGCTTCGACCACGGTCGCCCCGGCCGGCGCGGACAGGCCGGGGCCGACCGCGCGGATGATGCCACCCTGGACCAGCACATCGGCGTTGTGCAGGCTGCCGCGTGCGCTGGCCGTGTGCACCGTTGCGTTGCGCACCAGCAGGTCCTGTGCCTGTGCGGATGCGGAGATGCAGGCCAGCACCATGACAGTAGCGCCGAACCATGCTCGGCTGCCCTTCGCGGCAGACTGCGTCAACTGCTTGAGCACCACCATCAGCGCACCTCCTGGCCAAGCTGGAAATCAGAACGCGGCGGCGCTGCCGGTGCACTGCGGTCGTACAACCTGCGGCCATCAATGAAGACCTGCTCGGCCAGCGCATACGAACTGAAGGGGTTGCCGTTCCAGACCACCACGTCGGCCATCTTGCCGGCCTCCAGGGTGCCGGTCTGGCCTTCAATGCCCAGCGCCTTGGCGGCGTTGGCGGTCATCCAGGTGATGGCGTGTTCGGGCGTGATCTCCGGCATGCGCGCGCGGCGCGCGGACGCCATCACCTTGGCCGCTTCCTGGTTCAGGCGCTGGATGCCCTCGGGTGAATCGGAGTGGACGATGGCGCAGCTGTTCTTCGGCCGGTCGACCAGCGCGATGTTCTCCGGAATGCCGTCGAAGGCTTCCATCTTGAAGCCCCACCAGTCGGCCCACAGCGCACCGCAGACGCCGTCGGCGGCCAGCCTGTCGGCCAGCTTGTAGGCCTCCACGCCGTGGTGGAAGGCGGCTACCTTGAAGCCGAATTCCTTGGCCAGATCGAGCATGGTGGCCATCTCGTCGGCGCGGTAGCAGTGGATGTGCACGCGGATGTCGCCTTCGATCGCGCCGGCCAGTGTGTCCAGCTTGAGATCGCGCTTGCCGCCGGCATCACCGGCGCTGTCGCCCTTGTCGCTGCCGAACCAGCTCTTGCGCTTTGCCGGCTTGGGCTTGTTCTTGGCGATGTAGTCGGCGGCATCGATGAAGGCGGCACGATAGCCGGCCACGTTGCCCATGCGCGTGGCCGGGGTCACGCCCTTGCCCTCGCCATAGACCCGCTTGGGGTTCTCGCCGCAGGCCATTTTCAGGCCCCACGGCGCACCGGGGAACTTCATCGCCTGGTAGGTGATGGCCGGGACGTTCTTCAGCGTCACGCCGCGGCCACCGACAAGGTTGGCCGAGCCCGGCAGCACCTGCATGCTGGTCACGCCGCCGGCCAGCGCGGTGGCGAAGCCCGGGTCCTGCGGCCACACCGAGTGTTCGGCCCAGACGTTGGCGGTGACCGGTGCGGTCATCTCGTTGCCGTCGCTGTGCGCACCGACACCCGGGCTGGGATACACGCCCAGGTGCGAATGCACGTCGATCAGGCCCGGAGTGACCCACTTGCCCTGTGCATCAATGCGGGTGACGCCCGCATCGGCCTGCAGCTGGCGGCCGACGGCAACGATGCGGCCGTCGCGCAGCAGCACATCGGCGTTGTCCAGGCGCTGGCCGGTACCGGTCAGCACGGTGCCATTCTGGATCAGTACCGGCGCATCGGGATGCGCCTGGTAGGTGCTGGGGTAGGGATCGGCGACAAAGCGCGAGGCGCCCACCGCCGGAGCCGTACTCAATGAAAGCAGCGCCAGGGCCACCCCGGCGCGCAACAACGTCGATGCCATGCAGTTCCCCTTGCAACCTGGTCCAACCCCCGACGCTAGCCCGGTGGTGGCGGGCTTGCCAAGTGACCTTCTTCACAGGACGGTCGACGGCGGCTCGACTGCACCGGCCGGGTGGCCGAAAATACCCGGTCCCCCGCCGTACCGGACCGCCCATGAAAAGCAAGCAGGAAATCGTCGACAACTGGCTGCCCCGGTATACCGGTGTGCCTCTGGACCAGTTCGGCCAGCACATCCTGCTGACCAACTTCGGCGGCTACCTGCATACCTTTTCCGAGCTGACCGGTGCGCCGGTCATCGGCCTGGACCGGCCGATGGCAAGCGCCACGATCGACGGCATCACCATGATCAACTTCGGCATGGGCAGCCCCAATGCCGCGATCATCATGGACCTGCTGTCGGCGGTGATGCCCAAGGCGGTGCTGTTCCTGGGCAAGTGCGGCGGCCTCAAGCGCAAGAACCAGCTGGGCGACCTGGTGCTGCCGATCGCTGCGATCCGTGGTGAGGGTACCTCGGGTGACTACCTGCCGCCGGAAGTGCCGGCGTTGCCGGCGTTCGCGCTGCAGCGTGCGGTCTCGACCATGATCCGCGACCTCGGCCACGACTACTGGACCGGTACCGTCTACACCACCAACCGCCGGGTCTGGGAACACGACGAGGCCTTCAAGGAGCGGCTGCGGGCGATGCGCTGCATGGCCATCGACATGGAAACCGCCACCGTGTTCGCCGCCGGCTTCGCCAACCACATCCCCAGCGGTGCGCTGCTGCTGGTGTCGGACCAGCCGATGATCCCCGATGGGGTCAAGACCGAAGCCTCCGATGCCAAGGTCAGCTCCCAGTTCGTGGAAAACCATATCCAGATCGGTATCGAGGCGCTTAAGCTTATCCGGCGCAACGGCAAGTCGGTCCGCCACCTGCGCTTCGACGAATGATGATGATGGCCTGGCGCGGCGCGCCGGCCCTGGGGAGTAGGTGATGGACGTTGCCGCGCAAGTGGTGGAATTCTGGAACGAGGCGGGCCCTGCGAAGTGGTTCGCCCGCGACGACGCGTTCGACGTGCAGTTCCGCCAGTTGTTTCTGGATGAGCATTTCGCCGCCGCTTCGCGCGCGCGCGAACATTGGCTGGGCAGTGCCGAAGGGGCGCTGGCCCTGATGCTGCTGCTCGACCAGTTCCCGCGCAACTGCTTCCGGGGTACTGCCCATTCCTACGCCACCGATGGCCTGGCCCGGCATTACGCCATGCGCGCCATCGAGGAAGGCCTGGATCTGCAGCTGGTGCCGAAGCTGCGCGCCTTCATCTACCTGCCGTTCGAGCACTCCGAGGATCCGCTGGACCAGGACCGCTCGGTGGCGATGTTCGACGTGCTGGGTGACAAGGAATACCTGCAGTACGCCGAACTGCACCGCGACATCATCCGCCGCTTCGGTCGTTTCCCGCATCGCAATGCCGTGCTCGGTCGCTTCCCCACGGCGGAAGAGCTGGATTACCTGGCCGAAGGCGGGTTCGCCGGCTAAGAAAAAGGGGACGGAGGGGATTAAGTCGTTTGTGCCATAAACGACTTAATCCCCTCCGTCCCCTTTTTCAGTGCCGATCAGTACTTCGGCACGCCGTTGTCCACCTCTTCCGACCAGGCGTTGATGCCGCCGGTGACGTTGAACACCTTGGTGAAGCCCAGTGCACGGAACTGCTCGGCAGCCTGTGCGCTGCGGCCGCCGTGGTGGCACATGAAGGCCAGTGCGGTGTCCTTCGGCAGGGCCTCCAGCTGCGCACGGCCGTTGCCGTCGAAACTCTTGAACGGCACGCCCACGGCAGCGATCTCGCGCTCCTCGGCCGGGCGCACGTCCACCAGGGTGATGTTGCCGGCACGCACCAGGTCATCGGCATCACGCACGCTGATTTCCTGCACCGGCTTGGGTGCGTTCGGATTGTCGATGGCCAGGCCCTTGCCGCGGATGTCGTCCACCCAGTCGATGGTGATGCCGTTGGCGCGACGCGCGCTGGCCAGGTCGAACTGCACGCGCAGGCCGTTGGACTCGGCAGCGATCGCGCCTTC
The DNA here is from genome assembly GCF_059368675.1 of Stenotrophomonas sp. YJH_SMC_120. Classification (NCBI taxonomy): domain Bacteria; kingdom Pseudomonadati; phylum Pseudomonadota; class Gammaproteobacteria; order Lysobacterales; family Lysobacteraceae; genus Stenotrophomonas; species Stenotrophomonas sp. YJH_SMC_120. Next base: position 90,753 of record NZ_JCAFRY010000009.1, on the reverse strand, counting down.
GTCGTGCGGGGCCAGCTGGAAGTTCGGCTGGAAACCGGCGTCGATGCTCAGCTGCAGGGCAGCGCCCGGGGCATCGGCCAGCGCGCCCTTGAGCATTTCCACGGCGGCCGGGGTGACGGTGATGCTCGGCGGGGTGCGGTCCGGTGCGGCCAGGCCCAGCACGCTGCTCAGCTCGCCGCTGGCGGCCATCTGCAGCACGATGTCGCTGCCACCGACCAGTTCGCCGTCGATGTACAGCTGCGGGATGGTCGGCCAGTCGCCGTAGGCCTTGATGCCTTCACGGATTTCCTGGTCGGCCAGCACGTTGACGTGGGCGAACTCGACGCCGAGATCCTGCAGGGCGCCCACGGCCTTGGCCGAGAAACCGCACTGCGGCATCGACGGCTGGCCCTTCATGAACAGCACGACGCGGTTGGCGTTGAGGATGGATTCGATGCGCGAACGCAGGGCGGGATCGAGGGACATGGACGTCGGGTTTCCGGGAATTCGAATCATCAATTCTACCCCTCATGGCATCATGGGGGATGAGCAACGCAGGAACATTGCATCGCATCCCGACCCGGCCCTGGCGCTGGCTGCCCTGGCTGGTGGCGTCGCAGTTGGCCGTGATCCTGGTATGGGTGCTGGCAGGCTGGCACTGGGGCCTGCCGCTGATGGTGGCCAGCCACGCGCTGTTCATGGTGCCGATATTCCTGCCCAACAGCCGCTTCTACGCACCGGTGCTGAGCCGGTTGCCAGAGGCCGGCAACAGCGTCTGGCTGACGATCGATGACGGCCCCGGCCCGGAAACCCGCGCCGTGCTCGACCTGCTGGACCGCCGCCAGGCGCGCGCCACCTTCTTCCTGGTGGGGGAACGTGCGCTGGCACAGCCGGAACTGGTGCAGGAGATCCTGCGCCGCGGCCACGACCTGGGCAACCACAGCCACAGCCACCCACAGGCGCGCTTCTGGCGTCTGGGCCCGGCGGCGATGCGGGCCGAGATCGAGGGCTGCCAGCATGCACTGCAGGCCCTGAGCGGGCATCCGGTGCGCTGGTACCGCTCGGTGGTGGGCATGACCAATCCGTTCGTGGCACCGGTGTTGAAGGCGCTGGGCCTGGTGCGCGTGGGCTGGAGTGCCCGGGGCTACGACGGCGTCGGCTGCACGCCGGAGGGCGTGCTGTCGCGGCTGCTGCCTGACCTGCAACCCGGCGCCATCGTGCTGCTGCATGAGGGCGCCGCCCACGGTCACAATCGGGTGATCATCGAACGCGTGCTGCAGGCGCTGGACGAGCGGGGGCTGAAGGCGCGGCTGCCGGTCCTGTAAACCAGGCTTCTGGCCGCTTGGGGCAGCCGGGCGTGGGCTCGCCCCTACAGGAATGGTCGCGAGGCCATCCACGCATGGCGTGGATCTACCGCAACAGCACAGCCGAGCCTGGGTTCGGTCCTACAACGCGGGGCGTTTGGCCACCAGCAGCCAGCTGTTGAAGGGGGTACGCCCGTGCAGCGGGCGGGGTGCGGTCACCTGCAATCCAGCTTCGGCAAGCGTTGTCTGCAATACCTGCGGATCGGGGTAGTGGCGTGGTCGCGTGCCCATCCAGCCGATCAGCCAGGCCAGCCGGTCCGCCACCCGCGTGGTGCGGTCGCGGCCATCGCCGGTGGCCAGCGGCGTGCGCAGCAGCAGGCAGCCGCCACGGGCCACCTGAGCGCTGGCCGCGCGCAGCAGTGCCTGCTGTGGGCCCGCGTGCAGGTACTGCAGTACGTCCAGCAGCAGGACGTGCCCGGCCTGCGCCGGCAGCGGCGCCTGCACATCCACGCAATCGAAGCGCACGTCATGCAGGTCGGCGGCAGCACGCTTCGCGCGGGTGATCTTGCCGGCATCCACGTCCACGCCGAGGTAGCGCTGGGTACCGCCGCGCTGGCGCAGTACATGGGCGAACAGGCCCAGCCCGCAGCCCAGGTCCAGCACCGGCTGCCCATCGTCAGGCAGATGCTGCAGCACGCCGTCGTACAGCGGATCGCTGCCGAGCTTGCCACGGGTGTAGTAGTAGTCGCGGCGGCTGCCCCAGGCCTGCGCCGGGCGGAAGGCCTCGGCAATCAAGCGGGCCTGCGGGGCCGTCAGGGGAGTGCAGGGCAGGGGCGGGCCGTTCCGTGGCGTGCCGTCCATCGCCTCAGTCCGTGCCGCCGAGCAGGTGCGCGGCCACCGGAAGGGCGCGTGCGCTCCACAGCGCGTACATCCGCGCCGAAGGGTGCAGGCCATCCTCGGCGATCATCGTCGGGTCTTCGCCCTGTGCGCGGCTGATATCGGTGATGTCGACGAAGGCCACGCCCTGCTGGGTGCTGATCACCTCGGCCGCCGCGTTGAACTCGTCGGTCTCGATCTCGATCGCGGCCAGGTCGCGGCCACTGCCTGCGCCGAACGGGGTCGCGCCCCAATCGGGGAAGGACAGCACCAGCACGCGTCCGGCATCACCGCCAGCGAAGCCGATCGCCCGCTGCAGAAGCGCCTGGAACTGGCTGCGGTATTCGTCCAGCGGACGCCCGCGGTACTGGTTGTTGACGCCGATCAGCAGGCTGACGAAATCGAACGGCCCCTGCGGCGCAGCCGCATCGATGCCCGCATCGAGTTCGTCGGTGGTCCAGCCGGTGGTCGCAATGGTCTGCGGATCGGACAGCTCAATGCCCTGCGCACGCAGCGTGGCGGCCAGCTGGTGCGGCCAGCGGCCTTCGACTGTAACCGCTTCACCGATGGTGTACGAATCGCCCAGCGCCAGGTAGGACAGCGCCACGCTCAGGCCACCGAACGGCGCGGCTTCAGCGGCACGACCTTGGTCGCGTCCTCGGCACGCCGCGCCAGCACGCGGTCGATGCGCGCGAACACATCGCGCATCACCGAGGCCTCCGGCATCAGGGTCACGCGGAAATGATGGCGGTAGGGCACGTTGAAGCTCGAGCCCGGCACCACCAGCACGCCTTCGTTGTTCATCAGGTCCAGCGCGAAGCTGTGGTCGTCGAAGCCCTTCGCAGCGGCGCCGACCACGGCCGGGAACGCGTACAGCGCGCCGGCCGGTGCGACCAGCGACAGGTGCTCGCTGGCTTCGCAGGCCTCGATGACCGCGCGGCGGGTTTCATACAGGCGGCCGCCCGGCGTGCACAGTTCGGAAATGGTGTCCGGACCGTTCACTGCGGCCTCGATGGCGTACTGGCCCGGCACGTTGGCGCACAGGCGCAGCGCACCCAACAGATCCAGTGCCGCGCGGAAGTCACCCAGGCGGGCATCGTCGCCGCTGAGGTGGGCCCAGCCCACGCGCCAGCCGCAGGCGCGGTGCACCTTGCTCAGGCCGCTGAAGGTCAGGCACGGATGATCACCGGCCAGCGGCGCGACCGGCTGGAACACCGCGTCGTCGTACAGGATCTGGTCGTAGATCTCGTCGACCAGCAGCAACAGGTTGTGGCGGCGTGCGATCTCGACCACGCGCTCCAGCAGTTCGCGCGGGTAGCTGGCGCCGCTGGGGTTGTTCGGATTGATCAGCACGATGGCGCGGGTGCGCGAGGACACCAGCGTCTCGATCTCGCTCGGGTCCGGCTGGAAGCCGTTCTCCGGTGCGCAGCGGTAGTACACCGGACGGCCATCATTGAGGATGGTCGAGGCCGACCACAGCGGGTAGTCGGGCGAGGGCACCAGCACTTCATCGCCCGGGTTGAGCAGCGCACGCAGCGACAGGTCGATCAGTTCGCTGACGCCGTTGCCGAGGAAGACGCGGTCCGGGTGCGCATCGGGCGCGCCACGGCGAGCGTAGTAGCTGGCGATGGCTTCACGTGCCACCGGCAGGCCCTGCTGGTGCGTGTACGGGTCGGTGCGGCCCATGTCGTCAGCGATCGCACGCTGCAGGTGCTCCGGCGCGCGGAAGCCGAAAGCGCCCGGATTGCCGATGTTGAGCTTGATCAGCTTGCGGCCCTGCGCCTCCAGCTCCCGGGCTCGCCGCGCCAGTTCTCCGCGGATTTCGTAGCGCACTTCGGAAAGGCGCTCGCGGATGGCCAGGGGCTTGGGCGAGTTGGTGGACATGGGAGCTGGGCCGTCAAAAGGCATGGGGCTTCCATCCTACCGGAATTGCTGCAATGCATGGCAAGGGCGCCGGGCCCGTCATTGCTGGGCTGGCAGGGCGCCGGCACAGGTAGAATGGCGGCGATGACCCAGACCCCCGATTTCATCGCCCTGCAGACCATTGGCTGGCCCTGGCCGGGCCCGGCGCAGCAGGCCGACTGGCAGGCCGCGATGGCCGCACATCCGCAGGCCCGCCCGGCACGGGTGATCGAACAGCACCGCACCCACTACGTGGTGGCCGATGGCCCGGATGCGTCGATCAAGGCCGAGTCGCTGCCGGAATGGCAGCGCCCGCGCTTCCCCAGCCATGAACGGCCGGCGGTGGGTGACTGGGTGCTGCTCGATGGCATCCGCATCGTCGCCCTGCTGCCACGCCGCACCGCGATCAAGCGAGGCGCCGCCGGCGAGCACTACCACCAGCAGGTGATCGCGGCCAATATCGACACGGTGTTCATCGTCTGCGGCCTGGATGCCGACTTCAATCCGCGCCGCATCGAGCGCTACCTGCTGCTGGTCGGCGGTGGCGGTGCCGAACCGGTGGTAGTGCTGACCAAGGCTGACCAGACCGAGTACAGCGAAGACGCGCTGGCGGTGCTGGAAGAGCTGGAGATGCAGGGTATCGCCCTGCATGCGATCAATGGCCTGGATGCCGACAGCGTGGCGGTGCTGCAACCGTGGCTGGGCCCGGGCCGCACGGTGGTGCTGGTGGGCTCGTCCGGTGCCGGCAAATCGACGCTGACCAACACCCTGCTCGGCGAGCAGCGGATGAAGACCAACGCGGTGCGCGCCAACGATTCGCGCGGACGCCACACCACCACGCACCGCGCACTGATGCCGCTGCCGACCGGCGCCTGCCTGATCGACACCCCCGGCATGCGCGAGCTGAAGCCGACCGGTGAAGAGACGCTGTCCGAAGGCGGCTTCGCCGATATCGAAGCGCTGGCCGCACAGTGCCGTTTCAACGACTGCAAGCACCAGCAGGAACCGGGCTGTGCCGTACGCGCAGCGATCGACGCAGGTGAGATCGAAGAGAGCCGGCTGCTCAATTACTTCAAGCTGAAGGAAGAAGTGGCCGCCGCCGCCGCCAAGCTGGCGGTCCGCCAGGCCGAGACCGCGCAGGAGCGTGGCGGCAAGAAGGGCAAGGGCCAGCAGTTCCGCCCGGCCGGCAAGCCGCGTAGGCGCTGATCGGTACCGCGGGGTCGGATCCCATTGCGCCGCAATGGGCGCTGATCTGCGCAATGCATCCCGCCTCTGCCCGCGCCTGGCAGGTGCAGGAAACCTGCTTCTGGTAGGTGCCAACCTTGGTTGGCACGGACGTGTCCGAAGCCCGCCTTCGGCGGATGCCAACCAAGATTGGCACCTACCAACGCGCGGGCAGGGCGCTATAGTCCGCGCATGGAACCGACTGCGACGCTGGACCGTGACGTGGCCCACCATGCAGCGCTCGATGCGCGCCTGGTCGAGGCCGTGGGAGGCATCCGCCTGCTGGGCCTGACCAGCTGGCCGGCAACGGTGCAGGCACCGTTCCTGGACAGCGTGGCACGTGGCCAGCCGGTGCTGCCGAAGGTGGATTACCCACGGCTGGACTTCAGCGAAGAACGTCGCGCGCTGGCCGCGATCGCCACCGACTGCGACGACAGCCACCCACTGGGCCACTACGTGCGGCAGTCGGCGCAGAGCTGGGATCTGGCCGCGCAACTGCTGGAAGGGCTGGGCACCGCCGCCGTCGATACCTGTTCGGTGCAGCTGTTTGGCGCACCCGAGCAGCCGCTGCCGGGCAATGGCCCGAGCACGCGCGAAGCGGCGCGCCACTTCATCCAGATTGCCGCCGAACTGGACCACGAACTGCTGGCGCCGGAAGAGCAGGTGCCAGTGTCGGCCATCGCCCTGCAGCTGCAGCTGCAGAACGACCTGGATGCCTTCTTCGAATCGCGCATCATCCAGGTACAGCTCGACCCGGAACTGGTGTCCAAAGCAGCTGCCGGCCCGACCCGCATCCGCCTGCGCACCAGTGCGCGCTTCAGTGCCTACGACCGCGCGCAGCTGTTCCACCACGAAGCGCTGGTGCATTCGCTGACTGCATTGAACGGCCGCGAACAGCCGGTGCTGCCGAGCCTGGCATTGTCTTCGCCGCGGGTGACCGCGACACAGGAAGGCCTGGCCACGTTCGCCGAGCAGATCACTGGCAGCATCGACATCGAGCGCCTGAAGCGCATCAGCCTGCGTACCGAAGCGATTGCGATGGCACGCGAAGGCGCCGATTTCATCGAAGTGTTCCGCTATTTCTGCGACGCCGGACAGAATGCGGAGGAGAGCTTCGCCTCGGCACAGCGCGTGTTCCGCGGCGTGCCGCCGAGTGGCGGCCTGGCCTTCACCAAGGACACGGTGTACCTGCGCGGCCTGGTGTCGGTGCACACCTTCTTCCGCCACATGCTGGCCGAGGACCGCCTGCAGGTCTGCCGCTGGTTGTTCGCCGGCAAGATGAGCCTGGCCGATGCGATCGCGTTCGCGCCGTTGTTCGAGGCGGGGGTGCTGAAGCCTCCGCGCTGGCTGCCGCACTGGGTGAGCCGGGCGAATGGCCTGGCCGGGATGCTGGCGTTCTCGCTGTTTGCCAACCGGATACGGATGGACCAGCTGGCGCCGGAATGAAAGGCGTTGGCGGATTCTCCAGCGCCTGCCTGCTATCGGTGGGGAGGAGGCGGGGCACCCTGGCCAGGACACGCAAAAACCCCTCCATGGTGCTCGATGGCGCCATCCATGGCGCCAACGGTCCTGGCCAGGGTGCCCCGCCTCCTCCAGATAGTTTTCTGCGGGCGCGGCAGCAGGTCCACCAGAGGAATTGCGCTTGAAGAGCTTGAAAAGCAAAGCGCCGGGCAATGCCCGGCGCTTTGCTTTTGCTCTTGCTTTCCATTGCCTCCGCGCCGGCGCAGTGAATTGTCGAGCGCGGGTAGGCAGGCCCATGCAGGACCGTGAGGCGCATGGATGCGCCGATCGAGCCCCCAAGGGTGAGGGCGCTTTGCTTGCGAAGCACTGCTTCGCAAGCGCCCGAACGCACAGCCGCCAGCGGCTGGGCCGGACCGTGGAGCGGGGTTTACGGCGTGTCCTGCATGGGCCTGCCTACCCACGCCATGCAGGAACAATCAACGCGCCGCAGCGCCCGCTTTCGATTTAGAACTCCGCCGCCAACGTCATGAACAACTGTCGCGGCGCGCTTGCATGGATCGCATAACGCGTGCCCTTCGGATCAGTCGGTGCGAACGAACTCAGCTGGCCGGCATAGCGCTTGTTGGTCAGGTTGGTCGCGTTCAACGACACCCGCACGTTGCGCAGGCCCAGGCCGGGGCCGAAGTCGTAGCCCGCACCGGCGTCGAAGGTGGTCACGCCCGGCACCGACTGGTCGTTGGTGTAGGTGTAGTAGCGCTTGCCGGTGTACTTGGCACGCAGGCTGGCGAAGAAGCCATCGCGGTTCCAGCTGATCTCACTGGAGGCCATGCGCTGCGGCGTATCCACCGTGATCTTGCCGGCCACCGGAACGATGGCGCCGCCCGAGGTGTAGTCATCCTCGTAGGTGGTCTTGTTCCAGGACAGCGCGTTGTACCACTGCAGGCCGTCGATCGGCTTGAGGATGAAGGTCAGTTCCGCGCCGTAGCTCTTCACCGAACCGACGTTGATGAAGCGCGTCACGCACTCCGGACGCGTGCCGACTTCGATGCTCGAGCACGGGTTCAACGACAGCAGGCGGTTGTCGAACTTCACGTTGTAACCCGCGATCGACGCCTGGTACTTCTCGCCGAAGGTACGGAAGCCGGCTTCCAGGCTCTTGGACTTCTCCGGCTCCAGGCCGGCGCTGGCCGCGAACGATTCCGGCGACACCTGCAGCGGGCCGCCGCTGCCACCGCCGACGAAGGCGGCGATGTTTTCGGCGTACGAGGCGAACAGCTCGTTGTTGGCGTTGAGCTGGAAGCCCAGGCCCACCTGCGGCAGCACCGATTCCTTGGCGGTCAGCGTGCCCGAGGCGATGCTGGTTTCCACGCCCGGCTGGGCGGTGGCACGCATGCGGGTGTTCGGGCTCTTGATGCCCACGTCCACGGTCAGGCGCTGGTCCAGGAAGCGCATGCGGTCCTGCACGTAGAACTGGCGCGTGCGGATGTCGAAGTCCTGGTTGAACAGCAGGCGATCAGGGTTCTTCAGGTACAGGTCGTCCAGGAACGGGCCACTGATGTAGTAGAAGTTGCGCGAGACGTTGTGGTCGTTCTGCTCGTACCACAGGCCGGCTTCCAGTTCGTGGATGCCCACCGTCCACGACAATGCGGCGGTCAGGCCATCGCGGTTGATCGTGTAGTTGGTGCTGCGGATCGAGATCGGCAGCATCCTGTCGGTGCCCGGGTAGGATGGCTGGCCCGGTGCCCACCAGTGGCCCTGGCCACGGTTGTCGTGGTGATAGGCCAGCAGCTTCAGGCGGCCCTGCCCGCCCAGGCGAAGGTCGGCATCGACCGAATAGAGATTGTCGTCGCGCAATGCGCGGCTCTGGTAGTAGGCATCGTCGATGCTGTTGACGCCGCCGCTGAACTTGCAGCGTGCCTTGTTGTAGGTGCCCGGCGCGCAGTACGCGGCGGCCACGGCGCGATCCCAGTCCGGCGCGTAGATGTTCCAATCCCAGCCCAGGCCACGCGCCAGCATGTCCTTGGACAGGTAGGCGTAGTTGGCCTGGCTGGCGCGCGAGGTGGCCACGAACGCACCGAAGCGGTGGTCGCCGACATTCCACACCGCCTTGGCGTTGAACTGGCGGGTGGTCTGGTTCTGGTAGGGCGCGGCCCACATGTCCTGGTCCTGGTGCACGCCGGACACGTAGGCCGAGAAGCCGTTGATGTCGCCGCTATCCACGCGCAGGTAGCCACGGCGCTGGCTGTTGTCGCCGACGGTGATGCTGGCGCGGCCACCGAACTCGGTGGACGGGTCCATCGAGAAGTACTGGATGGTGCCGCCCAGGTTGCTGGTCGAGGCCACGCCCAGCGAACCGATGCCCTGCGACAGCTCGGCACCGGCCAGATTCTCGGCGATGATCGCGCGGGCGATGCTCAGGCCGTTGTAGTTGCCGTAGCTGTTGTCGCCCAGCGGGATGCCGTCCAGCGTGTAGCCGAGGCGGCTCTTGTCGAAGCCGCGCAGGCTGATGGTCTGCGATTCTTCGTTGGCGCCGAAGGCATCGTTGGACTGCACCGACACGCCCGGCAGGCGGTCGAGGATCTTCTGGCCGCTGGTGCCCGGCGGCAGCACCTGCTTGTCGACGGTGGTGATGCGCTGCACCTGGCGGGTCTCGCCCTGGCCGATCACGGAGACGGTATCCAGCGTCTGCGCGCTCAGCGCGGCATCGGTGCTGGCGCCGGTATCGGCGGCGGTGGCGGCATGGGCGCTGGTGGCGGCGGAGAGGGCGACCGCCACGGCGATCGTCAGGTGTCGGGTCTGCATGGTGGTCCGTTGCATTGGGGGTGGTCACCGGCACGCGTGCGCGGTGCATGGCCACTATGCGAACGGAACATGAAACCTTCTTTACGAAAAACCAACGAACGATGCAGGGCAGTGGTGCGTGTCCTGCAACATGTTCGTCATGCTGGTAGGCCGGTGGGAATCAGAAGCGCTCCCCAGGCCAGCTCAATTTGAGCTGGTCCATGCAGTCACGGTCATGTTCGGAGAATGAGAACCCGATCTGGATGCCGTTCACTACTGTGCCGAACACCGTCGACTCGTCCAGGCTATGCCCTGACGGCACGGAAAGGACATTGAAGTCGGGGTAGCGACGACCCATCTGCTTTCGCGAGATGCAGGCGCCGCTCAGCCGCAGCGTAATGCCTTTGATGATTCGCCCCGACGCGTCGGTGTAGATCTGGCCAGAGGGCCCCTTGATCCTCCCAGCGACCGCGAATGGCGCCAGATCGATGGTGGCGCTGTCGCCCCGGCCCATTCTTGCTTCCGAACGCGAGCCGGCCGGAGCCAGGGCTGATAGCTGCGCGACAAGGTCAGAGCGTGACAGCTGCAAGGACCAGCGCTCCACGAGCCGCCAGGTTGCATCCGCCTCTTCCGCAGTGGCAGCGGACGTGGCTGCTGTTGCAGAACCGGCAACCAACAGGCTCAGGATCAGAAGAAGTTCAGGGACGGGCTGCGATCGCTTCATCGTAGATTCTTCCGTAGAAGTCGTTGTAGTTCTCGCCGGTGGTTGACGTTACGTTGTTGTCGCAGAACAGCTTACCTACCTGCCGGTCCAGGTCTTCACCGCCGGCATCGGCCTGTGCGATGAGGCCAGGACCGTTGGACGCAGCTACGCCGATGTCGTAGTACCCCAGGCTGGTCACCAGAAGCTCACTGCGCGCGGTGAGGTTGTTGAGTACCGCTTTCCCCTCCATGGTGCAGAAGTGCTGGATGAACGCACCTCGGGTGCTCAAGGCGATACCTTCGAAATACAGTGCGTGTCCCACTTCATGGGCAATGGCTGCGATCCGGAAGTAATAGCCTGCAATGTCGGAGGAATCGCAGTCGAAGGACTGGATGTAGATCCGGATGGGATCGCGATTGGTATAGGACGCGGGAGCCCAGGCGAAGGTCCACTCCGGATGGCCGGTGATCTGCGCGTCGAGCGTGGGCGCGCCTGGGATCAGCCAGTCGGGGCAGCCCAGGCCCGTGATCACCCGCATAGGCGGGGGCTCCGCGCGGGTCGGTGTCGCCAGCAGCGTAGTGGCGACCACGAGAAGCGCAATCAGCAATGCACGCATGCCAACCTCCTTGATCCGCGATTCCAGCCGTTCATCCATCGGGCTCGGCGAGCGCTGGCAGGTATAGCACCGGTTCTGCCGATGTATCGGGAAGTGCGTCTCAGAAATGCAGAAACAAAAGGGGCCGGATCACCTTCACAACTGAAGGTGATCCGGCCCCCGCGCACTCCGTGGGGGAGGGCTTAGCCCATGTACAGACCACCGTTGACCGGATAGTCGGCACCGGTCACATACGAGGCTTCATCCGACGCCAGCCACGCGCACAGGCCGGCCACTTCCTCGGGGCGGCCCAGGCGGCGCACTGGTACCGAGGCGGCCAGCCGGTCCAGCACATCCGGCGGGAAGCTGCTGATCGCCTGGCTGGCGATGTAGCCCGGCGACAGCGTGTTGACGGTGACCCCGCGCGACGCAACTTCGGCAGCCAGCGCACGGCTGAAGCCATGCATCGCGGCCTTGGCGGTGGCGTAGTTCACCTGGCCGATCTGTCCCTTGTGGGCACTGACCGAACCGATGTTGATGATGCGGCCCCAGCCCCGCGTGGCCATGCCGTCCACCACCTGCTTGGTCAGGTTGAACAGCGCGTTGAGGTTGGATGCGATCACCGCGTTCCAGTCCTCCACCGTCATCTGCCGGAACAGCAGGTCGCGGCTGCCGCCGGAGTTGTTGACCAGCACGTCCACTTCACCGACTTCGGCGCGGACCTTGGCGAACGCCGCGCTGGTCGAGGCCCAGTCCGTCGCGTTGCCTTCGGAGGCGATGAAGTCGAAGCCCTGTTCGCGCTGCTCGCGCAGCCAGTTGGCCTTGCGCGGCGAGTTCGGCGCGCAGCCGGCAACCACGGTGTGGCCGCTGCGGGCCAGGCTCTGGCAGATGGCAGTGCCGACACTGCCCATTCCACTGGTGACGTAAGCGATTCGAAGCGTCATTGCAGAAGGCTCCTTGGCAAAGGGTCAGGCGGCGAGGGGATAGAGGCCGAACAGCAGGCTGCCGATCATCAGCAGCATCGAGATGGCGATGGCCCACTTCAGGGTGAACTTCTGGTGGTCGGCGAATTCGACCTTGGCCAGGCCCACCAGCAGGTAGGTGGACGGCACCAGCGGGCTGAGCAGATGCACTGGCTGGCCGGCCAGCGAGGCGCGTGCCATTTCCACCGGGGTGATGCCGTAGTTGCCAGCGGCCTCGGACAGGATCGGCAGCACGCCGAAGTAGAACGCGTCGTTGGACATGAAGAAGGTGAACGGCATCGACGCCACCGCCGTGATCACCGCCAGGTACGGGCCCCACGATTCCGGAATCACCGCCAGGAAGCTGTGTGACATCGCTTCGACCATGCCGGTGTTGTTGAGGATGCCGGTGAAGATGCCCGCGGCGAAGATCAGCGACACCACCGACAGCACATTGCCGGCATGGTTGACCACGCGGCGGCGCTGCTCGGCCAGGTTCGGATAGTTGATCACCAGGGCGATGGCGAAGCCGACCATGAACAGCACCGGCATCGGCAGCACGCCGATGATCAGCGCGGTCATCAGTGCCACGGTCAGGGCCAGGTTCACCCACAGCAGCTTCGGGCGCTTGATGTCTTCGGCGTCTTCCACCGTCGGCAGCGGGTTGCTGTCATCGGACACGCTGTTGTCCATCCAGCTGCCGCCCTTGGGCAGGGTCACCACGCCGAGGCGGCGGCGTTCCTTCAGGCCCAGGTACCAGGCCAGCAGCAGCACGCCGGCACAGGCGATCACCATCGACGGGATCAGCGGCACGAACACGTCGGCCGGGTCCACGTGCAGCGCGGTGGCCGCGCGTGCGGTCGGGCCGCCCCACGGGGTCAGGTTCATCACGCCGCCGGCGAGGATGGTCACGCACGTCATGTTCAGCGCGTTCATGCCCAACCGCTGGTACAGCGGCAGCATCGCCGAGACGGTGATCATGTAGGTGGTCGAGCCATCGCCATCGAGCGAGATCAGCATCGCCAGCACCGCGGTGCCAAGCACGATCTTCATCGGGTCGCCCTTGACGAAACGCAGGATCACCCGCACCAGCGGATCGAACAGGCCGGCGTCGATCATCACCCCGAAGTAGAGGATGGCGAACATCAGCATCACGCCGGTCGGCGCGATCTTCTTGATGCCCTCCAGCATCATCTCGTCGATGCCGGCACCGAAGCCACCGATCAGCGCGAACAGGATGGGGATGGTGATCAGGGCGACGAGCGGCGACAGGCGCTTGCTCATGATCAAGTACATGAACGTAATGACCATGCCAAAGCCGAGGATGCTCAGCATCATCTGCGGACTCCTTGCGAAAACAGGGCGTGGGGAGTGGAAGGGGCCCGGGCGGAATGCCCGGAATGTCGGGCCTAGAAGTCGTACTGCAGGCGGCCGGTGACCGCGCGCGTGCGGTCCACCGTGACCCCGGCCAGGCGATCACGGTTGCGGCTTTCGATCACGTTGAGCATGAAGCGCAGGTTGTCGCGCAGGTACCAGTTGCCACCCAGCGTCCAGGCTTCGGTGCTGCCGCGACGCAGGTCCGGCGCACCGTCGAGATGCTGCGCGCCCCACATCTGGTCGTAGCGCAGCGCCACTTCGAAGGCTCCGGCCTTGTGCCGGATGTCCTTGACCCGCGCGAATCGACCGGTCTTGCGGTCGTAGGCACGGCTTTCGCCGGTGACGAACCAGCTGAGCATGCCGTAGGCCGCCATTACATCGCCGCGCTGCGCGCCGTCGTCGAAGGTGGCGCCACTGAACTCGCCCTGCCACGACAGCGGGCCGCGCACCTGCGCGTATTCCAGCGACCACTTGTTGACGTCGGTATCGCGGCCGGCGGAGAAGTCGACCAGGGTCAGGCGGCTGTTGTCGGACAGATGGCCGGCCGGGCGCGGGCGGATGCGCAGGCCGGGCACGCCGTTGGCGCCGGGGTTGTCGTAGGCCTCGCGGGCCAGCGACAGGCCCAGGTGCAGCACGTTGCCATCGCTGGGCGAGGGTGCCCAGGTGACGCGGCCACCGGCGGCGCGACCCTTCACCTGCCAGGCGTCGATGCTCTCCAGGCTGTAGAGGCTGGCCGCCCAGGTGAAGTCACCGGGGTTGGCCTGCCATGACGCACCCAAGCGGTACAGCGGCGCCAACGTGGTGCCGGCGTTGCCACGTTCCAGGAAGCTGCCGTAGTTGGAGCTGGTGCGGTCATCCAGCGAGAAGTACTGCTTGAACTGGCCCACGGTCAGCTTGCCGGCCTTGCCGAAGCTGCGTGCCAGGTACACGTCCTTGGCCTCGACGCGGTCGCCGGAGAAATCGGCTTCCAGCTTGTAGTCGACCACGAAGAACTTGCCGGACACGTCAACCCACGCACGGCGGATTTCGGTGTCGTCCTTGTTCGGGGTGCCCCGGTTGTCGTTGTCGAAGGTGGCGAAGTCCAGGTGCAGGCGACCACCGAGGGTGGCGGTGACCGGACGGTCGTCTTCCGCGGCGAAGGCCGGCGCCGACAGGGCAGCCAGCGCCATCATGGCGGCAGGGCGCCGCCAGGCAAACGTGAATTCCACAAACCCTCCCAGGTGCGCGCCAGGCGCGCGGCAATCGTGGGCACCGGACGGTGCGCGGCCGCAGTCTGGGTCGCGCAAGCTGTCATCGTCCTGTCAACGGATTGTGCGGTGCAGCGTAAAGCGGCCCGCTGCCACCTCCGGGCGGGGCGCGGCGAGCGCGGCAGCGGCATGCGGTAGCATTCGTTTCCCTTCCCACCCCCGTGCCCATGCGCCTGCTGCTGGTCGAAGACAACCCGGATCTGGCCGATGCGATCATCCGCCGCATGCGCCGCAGTGGGCATGCCGTGGACTGGCAGGCCGATGGCCTGGCGGCGGCCAGCGTGCTGCGCTACCAGAGCTTCGACCTGGTGGTGCTGGATATCGGCCTGCCCAAGCTCGATGGCCTGCGCGTGCTGGCCGGCATGCGCGAGCGCGGCGACAGCACGCCGGTGCTGATGCTGACCGCGCGCGATGGCATCGAAGACCGCGTGCAGGCGCTGGACGTCGGCGCCGACGACTACCTGGGCAAACCGTTCGATTTCCGCGAGTTCGAAGCACGCTGCCGCGTGCTGCTGCGGCGTGCGCGTGGTCAGGCCAGCGAAGTGGTGCAGATCGGTGGCTTCCAGTTCGATAACGCCGCGCACCGGGTCAGCCTCGACGGTGAACCGATCGAACTGCCCAACCGCGAATATCGGTTGCTGGAAATCCTGGTCGGGCGCATTGGCCAGGTGGTTGGAAAGGACGAAATCGGCAACGGCCTGTTCGGCTTCGACGACGAAGCCGGCCCGAATGCCATCGAGCTGTATGTCGGTCGCCTGAGAAAGAAGCTGGCAGGCGCACCGCTGCGCATCACCACGGTGCGCGGCGTTGGCTACCTGCTGGAAGCCAGTGACGGCAGCGCCGACGCCGATGGCTGACGCGCGTACCGCGAATGCCGCGCCGGGCTCGCTGCGGCGCACGTTGCTGCTCTATCTCGGCGCGTTGCTGGCGGTGTTCGCGGTGGCCCTGCTGTTTGCGGCGCGCGGCTATGGCCAGCGCGCCGCCAACCGTTCCTATGATCACCTGCTGGTGTCCTCGGCGTTGTCCATTGCCGATTCGGTGGCCCTGGTCGATGGCCAGTGGCAGGTCGATCTTCCCTATGCCGCGCTGGACCTGCTGGCGATGGCCCCGGAAGACCGTGTGTTCTATCGGGTCGCCGACAGTCGCGGCAACCTGATCACCGGCTACGGCGACCTGCCGGCGCCACCGCGCCGGCCCGGCACGCAACCGCAGCTGTTTGATGCGGCGTACAGCGGCGAGACCGTGCGCTTCGTGGTGGTCGGCCGCAGTTTCGCCGCCGCGTCGGCGCAGGGCGAGGTGCAGGTGCAGGTCGGCCAGACCCGGCGTGCACGTGAAGCGGTTGCGCAGGACATGGTCAACCGTGCATTGCTGGCGATCGGTGTGCTGTCCGGGCTGCTGCTGGCGCTGGTTGCCTTTGGCGTGCATCGCGCGTTCCGGCCATTGGTGCGGGTGGAACGCGAGCTGTCGCGTCGCGAGCCGTCCGATCTGAAACCGCTGGATGCGCGCGTGCCGCGCGAGATGGACCAGATGGTGGCGGCGTTGAACCGCTTCATGGAACGACTGTCCAGCAGCAACGAGACCTTGCGCGCGTTCATGGCCGAGGCCGCGCACCAGATGCGTACGCCGTTGGCTGCCCTGCGCGCGCAGGCACAGCTGGCGCTGGATGACGACGACCCCGAGGACATGCGGCGCAGCCTGCAGGCGATCGAACGCAATGCCACCCACATGAGCCGGTTGCTGAACCAGCTGCTCAGCGATGCCAGCGTGATCCATCGCTCGCATCTGCAGCGCTTTGCAGCGGTGGACCTGGCCGAGACCGTGCACCAGGCCCTGCATGAAGCACTGCCGCAGGCCGGGCCGGCACCGCGCGTACAACTGGCGATGACCGCCGAGCCGGTACAGGTACATGGCGATGCGCTGCTGTTGCGCGAGGCGATCAAGAACCTGGTCGACAACGCGTTGAAGTACGGTGGTGATGGGCCGTTGCAGATCGCATTGACCGTGGAAGGCGGGCAGGCCGTGCTGACCATCGCCGACCACGGTGCCGGCATTGCCGCCGCCGATGCCGAACGCGTGTTCGAGCGCTTCGCCCGTGGCGAAGGCGCGCCGTCCGGCGGCGCCGGGCTTGGCCTGGCCATCGTCAAGCGCGTGGTCGACAGCCATGGCGGTCGCATCGACCTCAGCAACCGTCCGCAGGGCGGGCTGGTCGCCACCATCCGCCTGCCCCGGAGCACTCCATGATCCGCCTGTTCGCTGCTGCCGTTGCCTTGCTGCTGGCCCTGCCGGTGCTTGCAGCACCGGGCGACGTGCGCCGCTTCCCGGCCCAGGCAAAGGCCACTGCGCAGCTGCGCATCCACGGCACCACCGACATCGAGGTGTTCGCGGTAGTGATTGCCGACTACCAGCGGCTGCACCCCGGCACCGAGGTGGTGTACGAGGACATCATCACCCAGGACCTGTACGCGCGGTACCTGCACGACCGCGGCGGACCGGCATCGCCGGACCTGCTGATCTCCAGCGGCATGGACCTGCAGACCAAGCTGGTCAACGACGGCCACGCGCTGCCGCATCGTTCGGCGCAGACCGCCGCGCTGCCTGCCTGGGCGCAGTGGCGCAACGAGGCCTTCGGCATCAGCTACGAGCCGGTGGTGATGGTCTACAACACCCGCGCACTGCCGGCTGCGAAGGTGCCGCACACGCGTCGGCAACTGCTGGACCGGTTGCGCGCGGAGGGGGCACCGCTGCGCGGCAGGGTCGGTACCTATGACATCGAGCGCAGCAGTGTCGGCTACCTGTTGTCTACCCAGGATGCACAGCGTGGCAGCATCGCTGGCGCGTTGCTGGGCGCGCTGGGCGACAACGACGTGGTGCGCGAGGAGCGCACCGGCGTGCTGCTGGACAAGGTCGCCAGCGGACAGCTGTCGCTGGTCTACAACGTACTCGGCTCCTACGCGCAGGCGCGCATCGACGCGGGTGCGCCGCTGGCGATCGTGGAGCCCGAGGACTACACGCTGGTGGTGCTGCGTACCGCGGTGATTCCACGTACCGGCCCACACCCGGAAGAAGCCCGGCGCTTCCTCGACTACCTGTTGTCACCGCGTGGCCAGCAGGTGCTGTCGCGCGAGGCACGC
Source organism: Stenotrophomonas sp. YJH_SMC_120 (assembly GCF_059368675.1). Lineage (NCBI taxonomy): Bacteria > Pseudomonadati > Pseudomonadota > Gammaproteobacteria > Lysobacterales > Lysobacteraceae > Stenotrophomonas > Stenotrophomonas sp. YJH_SMC_120. Next base: position 73,211 of record NZ_JCAFRY010000009.1, on the reverse strand, counting down.
CTGATGCCGATCGTGACCGGCAACGCACGTGGCGACGATGCGCCCGGCCGCAGCCGCCGCCCGATCCAGCTCGGCCCGGGCCTGCTGGTGTACCTGGACGCGCTCAAGCGCCGCCAGTTCCTGGATGCCTGGCGCAGCAGCGTGGAGCCGGCGGGGCGCTGAGGCTCCGGCCTGCCCGTACAATGGCGGCATGAGCGAATACACCATCCTGATCGCCGATGACCACCCGCTGCTGCGTTCGGCGGTGGTGCAGTCACTGCGGCAGAGTCTGCCGCTGGCGCAGGTGCGCGAGGTCGCCAGCGCCGAGGCATTGGCCGAAGCACTCGACGCGCACCCGGACGTGGACCTGGTGCTGCTCGACCTGACCATGCCCGGCGCGCACGGTTTCTCCGCCCTGCTGCACGTGCGCGGCTCGCATCCGGACATTCCGGTGGTGATCCTCTCGTCCAACGACCATCCGCGGGTGATCCGTCGTGCCCAGCAGTTCGGCGCGGCTGGTTTCATTCCAAAGTCTGCTCCGGCCGAGACCATCGGCGAGGCGGTGCAGGCGGTGCTCGATGGTGGCCTGTGGTTCCCGGCGATGGCCGCCGAACGCTCCGAGGCCGACGCACTGCTGGCCAGCCGCCTGGCCCAGCTGACCCCGCAGCAGTTCCGGGTACTGCTGTGCCTGGCCGATGGCCTGCTCAACAAGCAGATCGCCTACACGCTGGGGTTGGCCGAGAACACGGTGAAGGTACATGTCACTGCGATCCTGAAGAAGCTCGAATGCCACAGCCGCACACAGGCGGCGGTGCTGGTGAAGGCGCTGGAGCCTGAGGGCGACGCCGGCATCGGGTTGTAGTTTCCAGCCAACGGCGCAGCCCCTCGTGGGTGGGTTTGGGTTGGTCGCTGAAAGCAGAAGCTGCGAGCGGGCCGGTCGGGTTGGGTGCGCGGGGGACGCCGTGAATCCGTCCCTGGAGGCTTGGCAGCCGCATCCATGCGGCTGACACCCCCGCGCACCCAACCCGACCGCCCTCTGACAGATTTCGGTGGCCTGCCACCCACGGAAGAGAAAAGAAGATCAAAAGCAAAGGCAGCCTGGCAGGCCATTTTTCGTAGAGCCGAGCCCACGCTCGGCTGCTTTCCGGCCCGTCCGTGAGGCCGAGCATGGGCTCGGCTCTACACGAGCAAGCGCAGCGCGCGACCCGCTTTTGATCTTTTTTCTTCTCCGAGGGTGGACGCGCACGGAACGTGTCCGTGGCCGGGCAGATGGGCTGCACAGGGGCGTGAGCCGCATGGATGCGGCGACCGAGCTTACAGGGACGTACTTGCAGCGGCCCCTGTGCAGCCCATCTGCCCGGCCCCACCGATGAACTGCTTTGTGCGACCACCCACGAGGGGCTGCGCCGTTGGCTGGAAACTACCCGCGATGCCGGATCAACAACTGGCTCATCAACGCCCGCAGCGCCGGCGGCTTCACCGGCTTGGCCATCATTCCCCAGCCGCGCTCGGCGGCCATCTCACGCAATCCCGCATCGCGCTCGGCGGTGACCAGCACCACCGGCGGACGGGCCTGCCACAACTCGGCCAGCGTCTCGTACAGCACCGGCCCGTGGTGATCGCCCATGCGCACATCCAGCAGCACCAGTTCCGGCACCGCGCCTGTTGCCGCCAGCTGCAGCGCCGCCTGCGGGCCGTCGGCCAGCGCCACCTCGCAGCCCCAGCGCTCCAGCAGCGCGCGGCTGGCGGCGCAGACGTGCGGATCGTCGTCGATCACCCACACCCGGCGACCGCGCAGCGGATTGTCCGCGGCCGGTTCCTGCACCAGCACCGGCACAGGAGCAGTAGCGGGAATCGCGCTGGCTTCGCCGAACGGCACGCCCACCGCGAACACGCTGCCCTGGCCCAGCTGCGAGCGCAGGCGGATGGGGTGGCCGAGCAGCCGACCGATGCGGTCGACGATCGCCAGGCCAAGGCCGGCGCCGCGCTGCTGGCCGTCGTGCAGGCGGCGGAACTCCTCGAAGATCTCGCCCTGCAGCGCATCGGGAATGCCGGGGCCCTGGTCGTGAACTTCGATCCACAGCAGGCCTTCGCGGCGACGGCAGCCGAGCAGCACGCGGCCACGTTCGCTGTAGCGCAGTGCGTTGGACAGGAAGTTCTGCAGGATGCGGCGCAGCAGCGCTTCATCGCTGACCACCACCGCAGCGGTATCGACCCAGTCGACCGCCAGCCCGCGTGACTGCGCGGCGATGCCGAACTCGCGTGCCAGCGTCTGCAGCAAAGGCCCGAGCCGGAACGCCTGTACGCGCGTGGGCAGGCTGCCCGATTCCAGGCGCGCGATATCCAGCAGGCTGTTGAGGATCGCATCCTGCGCGGCCAATGCAGCATCGATGTGGTCGCTGGTCTGTTGCTGCGCCGGGTCACTCAGCTTGCCGCGCAGCACCGAGACGAACATGCGCGCCGCGTTGAGGGGCTGCAGCAGGTCGTGCACGGCCGAGGCAACGAAACGGGTCTTGTAGCGGTTGGCCTGCTCGGCTTCGCGGCGTGCTTCTTCCAGATCATGGGTGCGCTCGGCGATGCGGTGCTCCAGCGCATCGGCCAGCGAGCGAAGTTCGCGCGCGGCGTTCTTGTAGCTGGTGATGTCGGCATAGCTGGTGACGAAGCCGCCGTCAGGCAGCGGATTGCCACGGATCTCCAGCACCGTGCCGTCGTCCTTCTCGCTCTCGCGCATGTGCGGGCGGCCGCTGCGCAGGTGGTTCAGGCGGCGCTCGATTGCTTCATCGACCGGGCCCGGACCGAGCAGGCCACGGCGTGCGTTGAAGCGGAACAGTTCCTCGATCGGCCGGCCGACGCGAACCAGGTCCTGTGGGAAACGGAACAGTTCCAGGTAGCGCGAGTTCCACGCGACCAGGCGCAGTTCGCGGTCGATCACCACCACGCCCTGCGGCAGGTGTTCGAGGCTGCGGCTGAGTCCGCTGTCGGCGTCGGTGGCCGCCTGCAGCAGGCCATCCTGTGCGGTGCGCAGTTCCTGTGCGTGCTGCTTGAGCAGGGTTTCCAGTTCGCGGCGGCTTCGCAGGCGATGCTTGGCCAGGCGTCGGCGCTGCTGCACGAACAGCACCAGGAAGCCCAGCGCCAGCCACGCGGCACCGCCGGTGAGGGCGGCCGCGCGACCGGCGGCGGTGGCGGCGCTGGCGTCGTGCAGCAGATGCAGGTTCCAGCCTTCGGCGGGCAGCGGCAGGCTTTGCCACAGCATCGGCTGCGGCAGTGCGGGATCGAGCAGGCGCACCATGCGGCCACCATCGGCAAGCACGTCTTCAGTACGCGCGCGCAATGGCTGCAGCGCGCGGTCGGCGTATTGGCGGGCGTCCAGCATTTCGCGGCGCTCATCGGCGCCCAGCGGGCGCAGCAGGCGGTAGCGCCAGCTGTCACGGTTGGCCAGGAACACCACGTCATGGTCGTCGCTGGCCAGCACCACGTCCGGGCTGCTCAACCATTCCTGCTCCAGCGCCGACAGCTCGACCTTGATCACCACCACGCCGAGCCGCTTGCCGTCTTCCTCGATGGCCTGCGACAGGTAGTAGCCGGGTACGCCGGTGGTCATGCCGATGCCGTAGAAGCGGCCGCGGCCCTGCGCCAGTGCCTGCCGGTAGTAGGGGCGGTAGCTGTAGTTCTCGCCGACGTTGCTGGTCGGCTGGTCCCAGTTGCTGGCCGCCACTGCCACGCCGTCGTGGCCGACCAGGGTCAGGGTCGAGGCACGGGTGACTTCATTGGCGCGTTGCAGCTTGAGGTTCAGCCGCTGCTGTTCGGTGGGCGAGGGTGGCACACGCAGGGCGTGCAGCAGATCCGGATCCAGCGCCAGTACCTGCGGCAACGTGCCGAAGCGGTCGATGCGCTGCTGCAGGCCCTGGCCGTACAGCTGCAGCTGGCGTTGCACCTGGCTGCTTTCCTCGCCGAGGGCGCGCCGCCAGGCGTAGTGGCCGGCGGCGACTGCACACAGCACGGTGCCACCGACCATCACCAGGATGGTCAGCAACAGCATCCGATGGCGGCTGAGCCAGTACATGGCGGCAGTCTACGCAGGGCCGGCGGGCGTGGCGTGCACGCCCGCCGGGATCTGACGTGGAAGGGGTCAGAAGTGCATCTGCGCGCGCAGCTCGAAGATCTCCGGCGTGCTGTGCACACCGCGACGGCTGGCGTCGACCTTCACGTAGTTGGCCTGGAACTTGAAGTGGCTGGTCAGGTACCAGTTCGCGCCCAGGGTCAGGTCGTGCTGGCGGCCACCAAGGATGCTGCCATCGTCCAGGTCCATGCGGCTGTAACGGGCCACCAGTTCCACCGCGCCGTAGTCGTGCGCCGGCTTGATGTTGGCCACGGCACCTGCGTTGTACGGGCGCGACTCGCCGGTCAGCACCCAGCTGGCCATCGCATACTGGCCGCTGCCGGTGTAGTCGGGCTTGCCGTCATGGCGGGTGACCGTGGCGCGCAGGGCTTCGGCCTGCAGCGAGAACGGGCCGCGGATCCAGATGCCTTCCAGGCCGGTGCGGCGGATCTGGTCGGCGGTGACCAGGGCGCCGGAATCGACGTAGCGGATGTCGGTCAGGCCGGCTTCCGGGCGTGCGCGAAGGCGCGCGCTGGCCTCGTGGTGCACGTCACGGCCATCGCTGTAACCGCGCGGATTTTCCTGCGAGTAGGCCAGGCCCAGGTGGATCACGTCACCGGGCGCCTTCACCGGGGTCCACACCGCACGTACTGCCTGGGTGGTGCCGGGGTTGTCACCCTGCAGGTCCTTGCCGCCATAGGCGCCGGCCTGCAGCAGGTACTGCGGGCGCTCCAGCACCCATTCCACGCCGGTGCGGCGGCCTTCGTAGAAGGCCTGCACGGGCAGTGCGGTTTCCAGGAAGCTGCCGGCACGCGAAGAGGTGTTCGCATCAAGGCCGACCGGCGTCTTCATGTAGCCGAAGCGGAAGCGACCGATGTCGCGACCGAAGAAGGCCTTGCTCTCGAAGCGCACGAACACGTCCAGCCAGGTATCGGACTGGAAGTCGTAGTAGACCATCGCGTCGTAGACGCCCTTCTTCTTCAGCGTCGCACCGAACTCCTTGCGGCGCACGGCGTCGTCGTCCTCCAGGCCGCTGCCCGAGGAGAAATCGTTGTAGTCGTAGGCGATGTTGGCGGTAGCGGCCAACTCGGTGCCGTCGCCGAAGGCGTACTTGGTCGGCCAGTTGTCGAAATCGGCAGCCGAAGCGAAGACGGGAAGCGCGGCCAGCGACAGGGCCAGCAAGGTGGGAATCGGGCGCATGTTGGGTGCGGCTCTCTCAGATTGCGTGTGGACAGGACAACAACGGCCGCAGGGGCCGAAACTTTCGCAATGACGCGCCCGGCCGTTCAGCACGGGCCACCGGCCTCCCCAGGATCGGGCGGTGCGGCGCCAGTGTAGGCATCGCCGCCACCTGAACCGGGGGGCTAGTACCAATAGGTTATCTGCGCCGGCGTGCCCGGCGCGTACAAAGGCGTCCATTGGTCGCACCTCCTGCGCATGCAGCACAGGGCCTGCGATCAGTTTCCACGGTAACGGTTCCCGTGCTGTCCCGGGGCCGTACGTGCCTGAAAACGCCCCTTCCGGAGTCCGCCATGCACATCCCGACCGCAGCCCCGGCGCCTGCAAAGCCGTTGCCGATCTATCGCCAGCTGTATTTCCAGGTGATCGTGGCGATCGTCCTGGGCGCCATCCTCGGCCACTACGAACCGCTGATCGGCGAGAAGATGAAGCCGCTCGGCGATGCCTTCATCAACCTGGTGAAGATGATCATCGCGCCGGTGATCTTCCTCACCATCGTCACCGGCATCGCCAGCATGACCCACCTGCGCACGGTGGGCCGGGTGTTCGCCAAGGCGATGGCGTACTTCCTGTTCTTCTCCACGCTGGCACTGATCGTGGGCATGATCGTGGCGCACGTGGTACAGCCCGGCGCCGGCATGAACATCAACCCGGCCGAGCTGGACCAGACCGCGGTGCACAGCTACGTCGAGAAGTCGCACGACCTGACCCTGGTCGGTTTCCTGATGGACATCATTCCGAAGACGCTGGTGAGCGCCTTCGTCGACGGCAACATCCTGCAGGTGCTGTTCATCGCGGTGCTGTTCGGCATCGCGCTGGCCTCGGTGGGCGAGAAGGGCAAGCCGATCCTGAACTTCCTGGAGGCGCTGGTCGCTCCGGTGTTCAAGCTGGTGCACATCCTGATGAAGGCCGCCCCGATCGGTGCCTTCGGCGCCATCGCCTTCACCATCGGCAAATACGGCGTCGGTTCGCTGGTCAACCTGGCGTGGCTGGTGGGCTCGTTCTACCTCACCGCGTTCCTGTTCGTGGCGGTGATCCTCGGTGTGGTCTGCCGACTGTGCGGCTTCTCGGTGTTCAAGCTGGCGCGCTACCTGAAGGCCGAGCTGCTGCTGGTGCTGGGCACTTCCTCGTCGGAGTCGGCGCTGCCGTCGCTGATGGAGAAGATGGAACGCGCCGGTTGCAGCAAGTCGGTGGTGGGCCTGGTGGTCCCGACCGGCTACTCGTTCAACCTGGACGGCACCAACATCTACATGACCCTGGCGGCACTGTTCATTGCCCAGGCCACCAACACCGAACTGACCCTGGGCCACCAGATCGCCCTGCTGCTGGTTGCCATGCTCAGCTCCAAGGGGGCGGCCGGCGTCACCGGTGCCGGCTTCATCACCCTGGCCGCCACCCTTGCCGTGGTGCCGGAGGTACCGGTGGCCGGCATGGCGCTGATCCTGGGCGTGGACCGTTTCATGAGCGAATGCCGCTCGCTGACCAACTTCATCGGCAATGCGGTGGCCACCGTGGTGGTTTCGCGCTGGGAAGGCGCGCTGGACCGCAACCGCCTGCAGCTGGCGCTGGATGGCCGCGAAAGCGAGCTGCCGCCGCCGGTGGACGCACTGCCCGAGGCGCTGCCGGCCAAGGGCTGACCCAGGTGTGTGGTACCGCGGGGCCGATCACGACAGTGGTACGGCCCCGCGGCGTTTCAGGGCGTCCCATGGCTGTCATCGGGGGCGCCGATGCTGGCATCCCAGTACCGTCGCATACGGCACGGAATTGTGCAGTCGCAGCATGCCTGCGACAGGATAGCGACAGGTCCAGACGCTCCAACGGGGGTATCATCCCCTGTCCCTTCTGCCCATTCATGTAACCCACATCGATGTCCAACGAAGATTTCAAACAGGCCGCCCTCGATTACCACCGGATGTCCCCGCCGGGAAAGATCAAGGTTTCCGCTACCAAGCCCATGCTGACCCAGCGCGACCTGTCGCTGGCGTATTCGCCGGGCGTGGCGTACGCCTGTGAAGCGATCAAGGCCGACCCGCAGCAGGCCAGCGAGCTGACCGCGCGCGGCAACCTGGTGGCGGTGATCTCCAACGGCACCGCGGTGCTGGGCCTGGGCAACATCGGCGCGCTGGCCGGCAAGCCGGTGATGGAAGGCAAGGGCGTGCTGTTCCAGAAGTTCGCCGGCATCGATGTGTTCGACATCGAAGTGGATGAAACCGACCCGGACAAGCTGGTCGACATCATCGCCTCGCTGGAGCCGACCTTCGGCGGCATCAACCTGGAAGACATCAAGGCGCCGGAATGCTTCGTGGTCGAGCGCAAGCTGCGCGAGCGCATGAAGATCCCGGTGTTCCATGACGACCAGCACGGCACGGCGATCATCGTCGGCGCGGCGGTGCTCAACGCCATGGCGATCACCGGCAAGAAGATCGAAGACGTGAAGCTGGCGACCACGGGCATGGGCGCGGCCGGCATTTCCTGCGTGAACATGCTGGTGCAGCTGGGCCTGAAGCCGGAAAACATCCTGGCCTTCGACCGCGAGGGCGTGATCCACACCGGTCGTACCGACCTGGATCCGGAAAAGCAGCGCTATGCGCGCGACACCGACAAGCGCACTCTGGCCGAGATCGTCGACGGCGCGGACATCTTCCTGGGCCTGTCGGCACCGGGCATCCTGACTGCCGACATGGTTAAGACCATGGCGCCGGACCCTGTGATCTTCGCGCTGGCCAACCCGACCCCGGAAATCATGCCGGAGGTGGCGCGCGCCGCGCGTCCGGACGCGATCATCGGCACCGGCCGTTCGGACTACCCGAACCAGGTCAACAACGTGCTGTGCTTCCCGTACCTGTTCCGTGGTGCGCTGGACGTGGGCGCCACCGCGATCAACGAGGAAATGAAGATCGCCTGCGTGCGCGCCATCGCGGCGCTGGCACGTCGTGCGGCCACCGACATGGGCTCGGCCTACGGTGGCGAGACGCCGAGCTTCGGCCGTGAATACCTGATCCCGCGCCCGTTCGACCGCCGCCTGCTGGTGGAGCTGTCGGCCGCCGTGGCCCAGGCCGCGATGGACTCGGGCGTGGCCTCGCGCCCGATCGAGGACATGGGCGCCTACCGTGACAAGCTGGCCCAGTTCGTCTACCGCACCAGCCTGATGATGAAGCCGGTCTACGACCGCGCGCGCAGCGACAAGCAGCGCGTGGTGTACGCCGAGGGCGAAGAGGAAGTGGTGCTGCAGGCGGTGCAGAACGTGGTCGACGACGGCCTGGCGCACCCGATCCTGATCGGCCGCCCGGAAGTGATCGAGTCGCGCATCGAGCGCCTCGGCCTGCGCCTGAAGATCGGCGAGAACGTTGAAGTCACCAACATCAACGACGACCCGCGCTTCAACGAATACTGGCAGTACTACCACGGCCTGACCGGCCGTCGTGGCGTGACCGTGGCCGCGGCGAAGAACCTGATGCGTTCGCGCCCGACCCTGATCGCGGCGGTGATGGTGGCCCGTGGCGAAGCTGATGCGATGCTGACCGGCATCGTCGGCCGCTTCCACAAGAAGCTGGGCTACGTGCGCAGCGTGCTGCCGCTGGAGCCGAAGGTCACCTCGACCTCTGCGATGACCGGCGTGATCAACCAGCAGGGCGTGTTCTTCTTCGTCGATACCCACGTGCAGGAAGACCCGACCGCCGAGCAGCTGTGCGAAGCGACCCTGCAGGCGGCCTACCGCATGAAGCTGTTCGGCATCGAGCCGAAGGTGGCGCTGCTGTCGCACTCCAACTTCGGCAGCCACGATTCCAAGGACGCGCTGAAGATGCGCCAGGTGCGCGAGCTGCTGCTCAAGCGCAACCCGCGTCTGAACGTGGACGGTGAAATGCAGGGCGACACCGCGTGGGATGAAGCGCTGCGCCAGAAGCTGCTGCCGGGCTCGACCCTGCAGGGCCGCGCCAACCTGTTCGTGCTGCCGAACCTGGAAGCGGCCAACATCGCCTACAACCTGGTGCGTGTGTTCACCGACGGCGTGGCGATCGGCCCGATCCTGATGGGCGTGAACAAGCCGGTGCACATCCTGACCACCAGCGCGACCTCGCGCAGGATCCTGAACATGACCGCCATTGCGGCGGTGGATGCGCAGATTCGCAAGCAGCTGGAAGCGGAAAAGAAGGCGTAAGCCTTCTTTTCAGCGACAGCTGCAGAAACGCGCCCCACGGGGCGCGTTTCTGTTTCCGCAAAGCGGAAACGGGTAGAGTCGACTGTTAGTCGACTGCTCTTGATTCGGACGCCGAAAATCCCGCGCGATCGCGCGATAGTCAACTAGCAGTCGACTCTACCGGTCCCGATGCCGGTCCCACCGCTGCCACACGCGCTACGCAACCCGGTCATGTCCCTGCAACGCCGTTGCGGCCCAATACGTCCACGCGGCCTGGCCGTGGGAAGGGACCGGACCGGCCTTCCCACCCTGGGCCCGACCAACTTTCCATGGGCGAGGGTGTCATGCGCAATCGAGTGACGCGGCGGTACTTCCAGCAGCTGTTCGCGCTGTACGCCGGCTTCGTGCAGTCGCGCTGAGGCGTAGACGCCAGCGAGGTAGAGTCGACCGTTGGTCGACTATCGCGCGAAGCGCGGGGTTTTCGGGGGCCGTACGAAAGGCAGTCGACTAACAGTCGACTCTACCCAGTCGACTCTACCCAGTTGATCGCCCAGTCAGTGCCGCTTGCCGCGGCGCGCTGGTGCCGGCGGCGGTGCATCCGAACGCGGCTTGGCGTACTGCGTCCACAGCGCCGGCAGTGCCTTGCCGGTGTGCTTCTGCCACAGCGCCGGCGTATAGCGGCCGTCGCGCAGGGCCTTGTCCAGCGCCAGCACCAGGCCGGGATACTCGGCCTCGGCCCATTTCAGGAACGCACCGGTCACCCGGTAGCCGCTGTCGAAATTCTGCTCCTTCTCGACCTTGCCCGGCAGCACCCAGCCTGCGGCGGCATTGTCCATGCCGTAGCGGTCGCGTGCGTAGTCGGCGATGCCTTCCACCAGCCAGCCCGGCACCCGTGCATCGCCGTAACCTGGATAGCCCTGCACGATGTGCATCGCCTCATGGGTGACCAGGTCGATGTCGTTCGGGTGCTGCGCCAACCAGCCTGGGTTGATGGTGATCGTCGCTGCCTGGTCCTTGTCGCCGACGAAGGCGATGCCGGTGTAGGCCGGATCGATCACAATGCGCACCATCGCCGGCGCGGCCGGGTGGAAGTCCGCGCGTTCGCGCAGGTAGGCGAAGAAGAACGTATCGATCACCCGCTTGCGCTGCGGCGCGGCCAGGGCGCCACGGGCGTCCTGGTAGTTCAGCGTCACGCCGTCGCGGGTCAGCTGCGTATCGAACGCCTGGGTCTGGCCGAAACTTGAGAAGGACAGGGCAACAAGGGCCAGAGGCAGAAGACGGTCGCGCATGCCGCTCATTGTACGGTGCCGGCCGCCAGCAGTTCGATCTCCGCCAGTGGCAGCCGTGCCGGTGCCGCCAGGCGCAGGCGGTATTCGCTGTAGCGGCCGGGTCTGGCGATGCGGAACGGACGGGTCTGGCGGGCGGATTCGAAGTCTTCGCCGCTGCGCTGGTCGAGCACGGTCCAGCTGCCGCCGCCGTTGCGCGCCTCCAGCGTCCACTCACCGCCCTGGATGCGGCCGTCGCCGCTGGTGAGCGTGTACATCGTCGGCGTGCCGTCGCTCAGTCCGGTCAGCGCGATGGTTGCGCCGCCGCCCAGGCCCACGGTGGTGCTCGCATCGTCATCGACCAGTGCGGGCAGGGCGCGGCCGTCGGCCAGCGTCGCCTTCGCGCCGCTGCCGAGCAGGTCGTGCAGCAGCTGCGGGCGCTGGCCGCGCGCGGTCAACGAGCGCGGCACATCGTCCACGCCGCTGCCCCAGCGCGAGGGACGGGGTCCCATCACGAAGTCGAGGGTCGCGCCCTTGGCGATCAGGTCGTGGGGCACCCAGGTCTTCGTCCACGGCTTGCCGTTGATCTTCAGCGACTGCACGTAGACGTTCTCGCGCGAGTTGTTGGCCGCGTTCACGGTCAGCACCGCGCCACCCTGCAGCTCCACGCGTGCATGCTCGAAGGCCGGCGAGCCGATCACGTACTCCGGGGCGCCCATGCGCAGCGGGTACAGGCCCAGCGAGGCCAGCACGTACCATGCCGAGGTTTCGCCGTTGTCCTCATCGCCCGGATAGCCCTGGCCGATCTCGCTGCCGACGTAAAGCCGCAACAGGATTTCGCGCACGTGCTGCTGGGTCTTCCACGGCTGCCCGGCATACAGGTACATCCACGGGATGTGGTGCGCCGGCTGGTTGCTGTGCGCGTACATGCCCATGCGTACGTCGCGCGCTTCGGTCATCTCGTGGATGGTGCCGCCGTAGGAACCGGCCAGTGCCGGGTCTGCGGTTTCCGGCGTGGCGAAGAAGGTATCCAGCTTCGCCGCCAGCTTGTCGCGGCCACCGTACAGCGCGGCGAGGCCTTCGCCGTCATGGGCGGCAGTGAAGGCGAAGGTCCAGCCGTTGGATTCGGTGTAATCGTGGCCCCACACGCGCGGGTCGTAGTCCTTGGCGTCCACGCGCCAGCGGCCATCGGCCCTGCGGCCCTGGAAGAAGCCGGCGGCAGGGTCGAACATCGTCGCGTAGCTGGCAGCGCGGTGGCGGAAGTAGTCGGCTTCGGTGCTGTAGCGCTCGCGTGCGGCGGGTGCGGTCGCGCGCTTGGCCAGCGCATCGGCCATGTTGGCGATGCCGAAGTCATTGAGTGCGCCTTCCATCGTCCACGACATGCCCTCATGCACGTCGGCGCTGGCGTAGCCCCGGAAGGTCGAACGGTCCATGCCCTTGCGGCCGACATGGCGGTCGGGTGGTACCACGGTCGCGTTCTTCAGCGCGGCGGCGTAGGCCTCGCCCGGATCGAAGCCGCCGACGCCCTTCAGCCACGCATCGGCGAAGGCCACGTCCGAGCTGGTGCCGACCATCAGGTCCGCGTAGCCCGGCGACGACCAGCGCGCGATCCAGCCGCCAGCGCGGTACTGCTCGATGAAACCCTGCACCATCTGCCCGGCATCGTCGGGCGTGAACAGCGCGTAGGCCGGCCAGGTGGTGCGGAAGGTGTCCCAGAAGCCATTGTTGACGAACACCTTGCCATCGCGCACGGCGGCAAAGGTGCGGGTCGCGCTGCCCTCGGTGTTGTCATCGCTGGCGCTGGCCTGGTTGGCGTAGCGCCACTCCGGTGCGGCGGCGCTGCCCACGTTTTCATGGCCGGAATTCGGGTACAGGAACAGCCGGTACAGGCTGGAATACAGCGTGGTCTTCTGGTCGTCGCTGGCATCGCCGATGTCGAAGCGGGCCAGGCGTGCGTCCCATGCATCCTGCGCACGGCCGGCCACGCTCTCCAGCGTATCGGTGGCGGCGATTTCCAGCGCCAGGTTGTGTCGTGCCTGCTCCACCGAGATCAGCGAAGTGGCGATGCGCATGGTCACCCGCCGGTCGCTGCCGGCATCGAACTTGATGTAACCGGTCGGTCGGCCGGTGTCGAGGCGACCGCTGCTGCGCCAGGGTCTGTCGAAGCTGGCTGCCACGTACATGCGGCTGGCGCCGTTGGACAGGCCGCTGCGCGTGTCGGTGTAGCCGGACAACGTCTGCGTGGCGGCGTCCAGAGTCAGGCCACCGCGGGCATCGACGTTGTCGAACAGCAGGTTGGCGTCGCCTCCCTCCGGGAAGTCAAAGCGGAACAGCGCGGCATGGTCGGTCGGCGCGATCGATGCCGCGACGCCGTTGTCGAAGCGCACGTCGTAGCGGTAAGGGCGGGCGCTTTCGTGGCTGCGGTCGAACGACAAGGCACGTTTGCGGCGGTCAGCCTCCGGCACGCCACGACTGGCCGATGGCATCACCTGGAAGGTCTGGCGGTCGCCCATCCACGGGCTGGGTTGATGGCTCAGCGCAAGCGCCTGCAGCTGCGGACGGTTCTGAGCGTCGTTCTGCTCGTTCCAGCGGTACAGCCAGTTCAGCGCACCGGCATCGGTGACCGGGGTCCAGAAGTTGAACCCGTGCGGCACCGCCGTGGCCGGGAAATTGTTGCCACGCGAGAAGGTGCCGTTGGCCTGCGTACCGCGGGTGGTCAGCACCCAGTCGGAGACGCGCGCTGGCTGCTGCCGTGGCACTGCGTCCAGGCGAACGTCATCAATCCAGCCGGAGACCGGTGCGCCGTCGGCACTGGCCACCTCCAGTTCGATCGCCACCACGCGGCGGCCCTTCAGCGCGGGCACATCGCCCAGCCGCACCGCCTTGCGCGCCCATTGCTGCGGGTACAGCGTCTTCGAGTCGCCCTGCGCGCGGGCGCCGAGGGCCACCCCATGCTGGTCACGCGCAGCGCCGGCCGAAACCCGACTGCCATCGTCCAGCAGCAGGTCCAGAGACACATAGGTCGAAGCCACGGTGTCCTTGCCGACGATCTCCGGCAGCACCAACCACGACAGGGTGGTATCGGCCTCGATGGTCACGTCCGCCTTGAACAGTTCGCGCCGCACATTGCCACCTTCACTGCTGTAGCGCAGTGCGTGCAGGCCGCTGTAGCCGACATTGCGCTTGGCGGCGTAGGGCGCCGCGGGGCCATTGCCGATCATGACCTGCAATGCGCCTGCGGCCGGTTCCGGAGCCGGCTGGCCCGGCTCGAACGAGCTCTGCAGTCCCTGTGCCAGCACCGGCATCGCGGTAGTCGCACAGGCCAGGGCCAGGGCGAGTGGAAGCAGGGCGCGGCGTGGATCGGACAGGGTCATGCAAGGGTCTCCCGGAAGGGCTGGCGGCGGGCATAACCCGCATCGGCGGACACCACGGACAGCATCGCTCCGCCCGCCGCGATGGCAGTGGAAGAGGCGATGCCGGTCCGGTGGGGGCGGGCCATGCGATCGGGTCGGATTGGGGCAGGCCGGTTCACGACCTGGCCCGATCCTGCAACAGCCGTGGCAACCTGACAAGTGCCATTTAGTTCGATCCAAATGCGGTAAATATCGTTGTCGGTGGTTTCCCGGGGTGAATCTGCAGGATCGGTCGGGAATTCCCGCCGGCACCTCATCCCGAAGTGGCACGCAAGGTCGCAGGGAATCGGCCCGGTACGCGCAAAGACCCGTTGCGGCGCAATGTCGGGGCGGCCTGGATGCTAGAATCACAGGCCTCGCAACCCGTTCATCGACATCCGCCATGAGCCATACCGCCACTGCGCCCGCCAACGCCGAGAAGCGCTACACCGTGCACCGCAGCGATCTGCCGCTGAGCTGCCCGACCCCGGAAATGGCGCTGTGGAACTCGCATCCGCGCGTGTACCTGCCGATCGAAGACGAGCCCAATGGCGAAGCGCAGTGCCCGTACTGCGGTTCCGTGTTCGTGCTGGCCGACTAAGCGGCCGCCCCTTCGATGCGCCGATTGACCGTGGTGCAGTTGCTGCCGGCGCTGCACTCCGGCGGCGTCGAGCGCTCGACCCTGGAAATCGCTGCGGCCCTGGTCGCCGCCGGCCATCGCGCGCTGGTGGTTTCCGCCGGTGGCCGCCTGGTGCAGCCGCTGCTCGACAGCGGTGCCGAGCACCTCACCCTGGACATTGGCCGCAAGTCGCTGCTGACCCTGCGCCACTTGCCGACCCTGCGTCGCTTGTTTGCCGAGGTTGGTGCGGACATCGTGCATGCCCGCTCGCGGCTGCCGGCCTGGCTGGGCCTGTACGCAATCCGTGCCCTGCCTGCCGCGCAACGCCCGCACTGGGTGACCACCGTGCATGGGCTGAATTCGCCCAGCCGCTACAGCGCGGTGATGACCAGCGGCGAACGCGTGATCTGCGTGTCCAACACCGTGCGCGATTACGTGCAGCGCCACTACCCGACCGTGCCCGAACAGGCATTGCAGGTGATTCCGCGTGGCGTCGATGTGGCCCAGTTCCCGCGCGTGGCGCGTGCCGATCGCCGTGCGCGGATGGCGCTTGCGGCAGAGTACCCATGGCTGGCGCAGGTTGAAGGCCCCTTGCTGCTGTTGCCGGGGCGTGGCACCCGTCTGAAGGGTCACGCACACGCATTGCAGCTGCTGGCGGATGTGCGCGCCGCCGGCGTGCCGGCACAGTTGTGGATGCTGGGCACCGATGAACCCGGCCGTGAAGCCTACGTGGCCGACCTGCGCCGGCAGGCGGCCGCGCTCGGCGTGGCCGAGGCCGTGCACATCAGCACGCCGACCGCACGCATCGCCCAGGCCTACGCGGCCAGCGACCTGGTACTGCAGCTGTCGGACAAGCCCGAAGCGTTCGGCCGCACCGTGGTCGAGGCGTTGTCGGTGGGCCGGCCGGTGCTGGGTTGGGACCATGGCGGAGTTGGTGAGCTGCTTCGGCAGCTGCAACCCGCAGGTGCCGTGCCGCTCGGCGATGCGCGGGCATTGGGTGAACGTGCGCTGGCCCTGCTGGCCCAGCCCCCGTCCTTGCCGACCCGCATCCCGTTTACCCTGCAGGCCATGCAGCGCGATACCCTCCGCCTCTATGCCGACCTCGCCGGCTGACCCCGCCGTCATCGTGCGCGACGACCGCGCCGGGCGCTGGGCGCCCTGGTGGGTGCTGGCGTACGTGGCGATGTGGCCGTTGCCAGGCATCGCCGAAACCGTGTTGGGCCTGGGCGCGCTGTACGCGGCGGCGCGCATGGTGACGCGCCGCCTGCAGCGCCGCCCGCATCTGTTGAGCACGGCGGCCTGGGCACTGACTTCGATCCTGTTCCTTGGTTACTGGCTGCCGCAGGCATTCTCCGCATTCGATGCGATCGATCCGGCGGCCTCGTGGACCAAGGCTGCTGCGGGCCTGCGCTATCTGCCCTTCATGTGGCTGGTGGCGATCGCGGTGGCTACGCCGGAGCGGCGGCGGCTGACCTTCGCGGGGCTGGCACTGATCACCGGCGCATGGACGCTGGATGCACTGGTGCAGGCGGTGGCCGGCACCAGCCCATGGTTCTGGTCGCTGGAACACCTGAAGCTGGCGGTCAGTGGCCACGCACTGTGCCCGGCCGACGAGGCCGCACTGGCAGATCGCCTCAGTGGCGCACTGGGACCGTGCAACCTGAAGTTCGGCCAGGTGCTGGCCAGCCTGTCGCCGTTCCTGCTGCTGCCCGCCGCGCGGCGCTTTGGCAACACGGGCTGGCTGCTGGCTGCGGCAGCGCTGGGCAGCGTGCTGCTGTTGGCCGGTTCGCGCGCCTCGTGGATCACCTTCGCGCTGGTGCTGGCCTACAGCGGCGTGCGCCAGTTCGGCTGGAAACGGCTGGCCGCGCTGGCGCTGGTGGCGGTGCTCGGCGCCGGTGCGCTGACCGCCAGCGTGCCGCAGCTGCGCGAGCGCTTCGCGCGTACGGCCATGGCCCTGGATGGGGGCGAGCGTGGTGTCGACGAGGCCCTGTCAGGGCGCGCGCGGATCTGGGAAGCCGCCGCCTGCATGATTGAAGAGCACCCGATCAATGGCGTGGGTGCACGTGGTTTCCGCGATGCCTATCCCGCTTGCGTGGCGGAGGAAGGGCCGGCCGTGTGGGGCAATGCCCCGGCGCTTCATGCCCATCAGATCGTGCTGGAAATCCTCGCAGAGACTGGAGTGATTGGTCTGTTGCTGTGGCTGGCGGCGGTGGCCCAGGCCTGGCGCGCATGGCGCTACGCGCCGGCAATGGCCCGCGAACGCGCGCGTCCGGCGATGCTGGCGCTGGCGGTGACCGTGTTCCCGCTGAACACCCATCTGGCGTTCTATTCGGCCTTCTGGGGTGGCCTGACCGTATTGCTGGCCGCGCTGTTCGCCGGCAGCCTGCTGGCGCGCGACGCGGATGAATCACCCGCGCTGAAGTAACTGCGCATCCACGCCATGCGTGGATAGAGCCAATCCGCTCCCCGCGTTACTTGTAGAAAGCGCTCCGGCCACCCGGCTGCCGCTTGAATCGGCGATGGATCCAGAGGTACTGGTCGGGCGCCTCGCGCACCATCTCTTCGATGGCCTGGTTGACCCGCGTGGTATCGGCTTCCACGTCGTCGCTGGGGAAATTCTCCAGTGGCGCGCCGATCTTCAGGAAGTACTTCCCGCCTTCGCGGCGATGGAAATACGGGATCACCGCACAGCCGGTCATCCGCGCCAGCTGGTGGGTGGCGGTGATGGTCGAAGCGGTGTGGCCGAAGAACGGCACGAACACGGTGTCCTTGCCGCGCATGTCCTGGTCGGGCGCGTACCAGAGGAAGCCGCCCTTCTTCAGGTGGCGCACGGTAGCGCGGATGTCCTCATTGGCGAACATTGCCTTGGCGTAGCGCAGGCGGCCGAACTTCACCGCCCACTCGTACACCGGGTTCTTGTGCTTGCGGTACATGCCTGAAAGATCAACGTAGTCGCACAGCAGGCGCCCGCACATTTCCAGGGTCATGAAATGGCCGGACACCAGCAGCACGCCACGACCTTCCGCCTGCATCTGCCGTAGATGTTCCAGTCCTTCGATCTGCACCTGCGGGCGGATGCTGTCGATGCTGCCCCACCAGGCGCGGATGCACTCGAACACGCCCACACCCAGGGCATCGAAGCTGTCGCGCACCAGGCGCTGGCGCCAGGCCTCGTCCTTCTCGGGGAAGCACAGCTGCAGGTTGACCTCGGCGGCGCGGCGACGGCTGCCCAGCAGGCGCCAGGTGATCCAGCCGACGCCCCGGCCCAGCGCACGCTGCAGCATCCACGGCAGGCGGGCGATGGCGAAGGCGCCCAGCATGGCGGCGAACATCGGCCATTTGCGGGGATCGCGCAGCGACGGGCGGACGGCGGTGGTGGCATCGGACATTGGCCCATTCTACCAAGGCGGCCGCGTGTCTTTCCCGGGGGGCTCCCGTATCCTTGCCGCATGCGTAAAGACCCTGTCGAATGGATCCTGCGCGGCCTGTACTCGGTCGTGCTCTACATCCTGCTGCCGATCACCGTGTACCACCTGGTCTGGCGCGGCTTCCGGGTCCGTGAATACTTCCGGCGCTGGGATGAGCGCTATGCTTCCTATCCGCAGCCCACCGGCCAACCGCGGGTCTGGCTGCACGCGGTCTCGGTGGGCGAAGTCAATGCCGCTGCGCCGCTGGTGAACGCGCTGCGCAAGGAGCGCCCGGACATCCGCTGGGTCATCACCACCATCACCCCGACCGGCTCCGAGCGCGTGCGTGCGCTGTGGGGCGACGCCCTGGACCACGTCTACCTGCCGTATGACGTGCCCGGCAGCGTCAACCGCTTCCTCGGCCACTTCCAGCCCAGCCTGGCGCTGATCCTGGAAACCGAACTGTGGCCGAACATGCTGTTCGGCTGCCGTGACCGTGGCATTCCGGTCTACATCCTCAACGCGCGCCTCTCGGCGCGTTCGCTGCGGGGCTACCGGCTGCTGGCGTCATTGATCCGCCGCGCACTGCGCACGGTCACCTGCGTAGCCGCTCAGTCGCAGGACGATGCCGAGCGTTTCGTGCAGCTGGGTGCCGCGCCGGAGCAGGTGCAGGCGCTGGGCAACCTGAAGTTCGACATCACTACGCCGGACGTGCAGGGCTTCGTCGAGCAGTTCCATGCCCGCGTGCCGGCCCGGCGGCCGGTGTGGATCGCCGCCAGTACCCATGATGGTGAAGAACAGGCGGTGATCGATCTGCATCGTCGCCTGCGCCGGCAGCACCCCGACCTGTTGCTGCTGTGGGCGCCCCGGCATCCCGAGCGCTTCCCGAAGGTGGAGGCGCTGGCGCGGGAGCAGGGCTGGAACGTGGCAACCCGGCGCGCGAAGCAGTGGCCGGAGGTTGGAACCGATGTGTTCGTCATCGATACCCTGGGCGAGCTGATGCCGTTCTATGCCTGCGCGCAGGTGGCGTTTGTCGGTGGAAGCCTGCAGCCGATCGGTGGCCACAACCTGCTGGAGCCGGCGGCGATGGGCACCGCTGCGGTGACGGGCCCGCACCTGCACAACTTCTCGGAGATTTCCCGCCGCATGCGCGAGGCGGGCGCGCTGTTGATCGGCGAAGACGTGCAGGCGGTCGGCGAACTGCTGCAGCACCTGCTCGAAGATCCGCAGGCACGCGAGGACATGGCGCGGGCAGGCTGCACGCTGATCAGCAACGGACGCGGTGCCCTGCAGCGTACGCTGGCGCTGGTCGGACCGCACCTGCCGCCGCCTTGCCGCTGAGTCCGAAGGGCCGGCGCACGCGACGTGACTGTCGTGAAAGACCGCGTCAATTCTGCTTAGCGACCTGGAATCTGTCGTAGCGGGACCGGGAGCTTCCTTGCCAACGTGCCTGCCGTCACATCGTGATGCGCATGGCGCGTATTCCGATACCGCCTCCCGGCACAGGCTGTCAGTCTGCTGTCGACCGCGCTTGGGCGGATATCAAGGGAACTTGCGATGGACAGCGACAGCAGCCCCGGCATCGATGAGCCCGGGTACGGCGATCGCCTTGTGGTGGTGGCACTGACCTTGCTGCTGGGAGGCGGCGTGGTCGCGCTGGTCGGGCAGCACACCGCAGCCCAGGCAGGCCCGGCCATCGTCCTGAGCCTGCTGCTGGCCGCGCTGGGTACAGGGCCGCTGCTGTACTGCCTGCACGTTCTGAACCAGCAAAGGCCCGCTGCCGATGGCCTGCATGGCGTGGTGCGGGACTGCTGGGGAGGCGTGCCGGCCGTTCTGCTCGGTGGCGCGCTGCTGCTGGAACTGGTGGTGACTGCCGCTGGCGTTGCGCAGTCCGTCGCCAACCATCTGCATGTTCTGCTGGCTGGTTGTGGAATCGAGGCCAGCAACGGGATGCCGGGTCAACTGATGGCTGCTGCCAGCCTGCTGTTGCTTGCAGCGGTCGGGTCGCTGCGGCCACACCGTGTGGTGCTGGTTGCCTGCGTGCTGCTGACGGTGAAGGTCGGCGCCGGCCTGCTGTTGCTGGTGCTGGCAGCCCGCCATGTGCACTACGCGTACTGGATTCCATGGCTGCCGCCGGCAACGGCACCCTATCGCTTCGGGATCGGCGGTGTACTGGCGGCGAGCGTGCCGCTGTACGGTGTGTTCGC
Source organism: Stenotrophomonas sp. YJH_SMC_120 (assembly GCF_059368675.1). NCBI lineage: Bacteria > Pseudomonadati > Pseudomonadota > Gammaproteobacteria > Lysobacterales > Lysobacteraceae > Stenotrophomonas > Stenotrophomonas sp. YJH_SMC_120. Next base: position 52,866 of record NZ_JCAFRY010000009.1, on the reverse strand, counting down.
CACCGTTGGCCTGGCGATGGGATTTCCTGGCATCGGCAGGCAGGCGAGGGCACGGCCGCCGCTGCTGCCGGCGTGCGTGCTGCTGGCCATGGTGCTGCTGATCGTACTGGCCGCGTTGCAGGCGGGCCTGGTCGAATTTCCGGCCCTGGCCAGCACGCGGCCTTTGTCGGTCGCCCTGCAGCATCACCCGCAGTTGTACTGGGCGATGCCCTTGCTGCCGCTGGCCGGAGTGGCAGGGTTGGTGGCGCTCATCCTGGTGCTGCTGATGTTGGCTGCGCGGGTGGCGATGCAGCTGTGGCCGACGGCAGGTGACCGATCCCTGGAGTTCCTGGAGAGACTGGTGCCGGTTGCCGTCGTCCTGTCGGCGGCATTGCTGGCGTTGTGGGCGCCCATGGGCAGCCTGCCGGTACTGCCTGGTCCGGCAACCCTGTTGGTGATGGGGGCCGTGTGCGTGGCCGTGCTGCGCGGACGGGCACCGCGGTCACGCGCCCTGCCGGTGCTGGCTCCCGTCGCCATCGCACTGTGTCTGCTGGCCGCAGTCGAACGGATGCGGGTCTGGCCCGGCTGACGGTCGGTGGGTGCATGCTTCCGTCCGCGCGACCAACAAAAAAGCCACCCTCGCGGATGGCTTCTTCGTGACCGGCAGGCTGACGACTCAGTGCGTGGTGGTTGCCGGGTTGCCCGCGTCCTGGGTCAGCAGGCGGTTGACGTCCTGCAGCTCGGCCACGTCCAGCGCACCCAGCGACTGGCTCAGCAGCAGGCGGTTCTGCAGGAAGGTGTAACGGGCCTGGGCGTAGTCCAGCTGCGCCGAGAACAGGATGCGCTGGTTCTGGATCACGTCCAGCACGGTACGGGTGCCGACTTCCAGGCCGACCTGCGAGGCGTCATAGGCGCTCTGTGCCGAGACCACCGCCAGGCGGCGGGCTTCCACTTCGCTGATGCCCTGTACCAGGGTCTGGTACGCATTGCGGGTGTTGCGGTCCAGGGCACGCTTCTGCTGCTCGTAGCCGTCCTGGGCAATGTCACGCTGGGCCAGCGCCTGGCGCACGCCGGACTGGGTAGCGCCGCCGGCGAAGATCGGCACGTTCAGGGTCAGGCCGATGCTGTTGGTGCGGGCGTCGGGGGACAGCGAGCCGGAGCCGGTGCTGTCGCCCCAGGTCGCGGTCTTGCCCCAGCTGCCGCCCAGCGACAGGGTCGGGTAGTGGCCACCACGCGCGGCCTGCACGCCGGCTTCGGCGGCGCTCACCTTCAGTTCCTGCGCCTTCAGCGCCGGATTCTGGGTGGTGGCCTGGTGCACCAGCTCGTCGATGTTGCCACGGTTGGCCGGCACTTCCGGACGGAAGTCGGCCGGCAGCCCACGCAGGTTGGTCACCGGCTGGCCGGTCAGTTCGGTCAGCGCCTGGTAGTTATCGGCCAGGGTGTTCTGCGCAACGATGGTGTTGGCGCGCGCCTGGTCGTACTGGGCGCGTGCTTCGTGCACGTCGGTGATCGGCGCCAGGCCCACTTCCAGGCGCTTGTCGGCGAAGTCGAACTGCTTCTTCGCAGCCGCTTCATTGGTCTGTGCGGCGTTCAGCGATTCGATCGCCACCAGCACGTTGAAGTAGGCCGCCGAGGTGCGCACGATCAGGCTGTCGTTGGCAGATTCGAGGGTGAAGTCCGCCGCCTTGCTCAGCTCACGCTGCGAACGCAGGTTGTTGATCTGGGTCCAGTTGAACAGCGTCTGGCTGCCATCGATCGTGTAATTGCGGCGCTTGTTGGTGAACGAGCCGGAGTTGATGTCGGCGTTCGGCTCGCTGCGCGTGCGGTTCAGCGTGGCCTGGCCGTTGATCTGCGGCAGCAGGGCGGCGCGCGCCTGCACGGCGCCTTCCTTGTCGACCAGCCGGGTCGATTCGGCGGCGGACAGCTGCGGATCGCCGTTGCGTGCCATTTCGTAGACCTGCAGCAGGTCGGCGGCATGGGCAGACAACGGCAGCAGGGCAGTGGCCAGCGCAACAGCGAGGGATCGGCGGATCATTGCGGCTTCCTTGGACTCAGAGGTGGAACTGGGGGGCCGGGGCGGCACCACGCAGGTAATCGATATCGGTCTCGAACAGGGACTCGGTGCTGCCGTCGGCCTTGACCAGCAGGGCCTCCATCGCCGGCGAGCGGCCGTGGATCACGAACAGGCGACCACCCGGACGCAGCCACGAGGCGAACTGTGACGGCACCACGTCGACCGCACCAGTGACACAGATCACGTCAAAGCGGCGTTCGGTCTGCCAGGACAGGGCGTCAGCCACTTCCACGCGGACGTTGGTGCCCAGGCCGGAGGCGTCCAGGCGGGCACGCGCGGCGGTGGCCAGCTCCGGGTCGATCTCCAGGCTCAGCACGTCGCGCGCGAGCGCGCCGATGCAGGCGGACAGGAAGCCGCTGCCGGTGCCGATTTCCAGCACTTCGTCACCCGGCTGCAGATCCAGTGCCTGCAGGGTACGGCCCTCGATGACCGGCTTCATCATCTTCTGGCCGTGGCCGATCGGCAGTTCGACATCGGCGTAGGCCAGCGCCCGGTGTGCATCGGCGACAAAAGCCTCGCGCGGCAGGCGGGCCAGGACGTCGAGCACCTTGATGTCCAGCACGTCCCAGGGACGGATCTGCTGTTCCACCATCAGTTCGCGGGCGTGGGCGTAATCAATCGTCATGAGGTTCAAATCCAGCGCAGTGGGCCGGCCATTTTACCGGTGCCGGAGGCCGGCGGCGCGCCCAGAGCATCAGCTGCCGGGTGGCCGGGGTCGCAGTGCCGGAAGTCATCGCGACCTCCGGTTCGTTCAGTTTTGGTTATTCAGCCGTCCCGGCCCCTCGCGGCGCATAGGCGCGCAGGAAGAAGTCGATGCTGGCGGTCACGTGGGCAAGAGGGTCGCACTCCACCGGTGACAGTGGCATGCCGCACATCATATGCATGTGCACTTCGCCCTTGACCAGGGTCAGGAACTGCTCGCCAGCCAGCGAATAGTCGGTGATTTCCAGCTCGCCGCGCTCGGCGCGTGCCCGCAGGAAGTCAGCCAGGGCCTCGCAGGTACGTTCCGGTCCTGCCTTCCAGAACAGCTCGCGCAGGCGTTCGTCGGTCTCCGGCGCCATCATCATGCGCTGGATCGAGATCGCCGCATCGGAAGTGATCAGTTCGAAGAAGGCCAGGCCGATGCCGATCAGCTGGTCGCGCAGCGGGCCGTCCGCGTCGGCCACGAACAGGGCATCGGGCAGCATTTCAACGCACTTTGACTGCACGGCCTCGGAGAACAGGGTCTCCTTGTCGCCGAAGTGGCTGTACACGGTCAGCTTCGAGACGCCGGCCTGGGCGGCAATGGCGTCCATGCTCACGCCGGTATACCCCTGTTCGATGAACAGTACCTTGGCTGCTTCGAGGATCGCCGCGCGCTTGCCCAGATCCTTGGGACGCCCGGGTCCGGCGGCCTTGGCAGCGGGCTTGGCCGACGGCTTGCGGGAAGTGGAAGAACTCATCGCAACAATACTAGACCAAGCGGTTCGATATTTATACTATACCGGCCGGTTTATTAAATTGGGCCGGCAGTCGCGGCTCCCCCTTGTTGCAACCCTGCGTTTTCAGGACGTTGACCGATGAAGATCGTGCGCTGGATGGGCGGTATGGTGTGGGTGGCTGCGCTGGCAGCCTGTTCGGGACAGGAACAGGCGCCGCAGGCGGCCGTGCCGGTACTGGTGGTTCACCCCGGCGAACAGGCCGGACAGGCGCCGGCGGCATTCCCGGGCACGGTGCGTGCCCGTCAGGAAAGCCCGCTGTCGTTCCGCGTCGGAGGCAACCTGGTCAAGCGCCACGTCGATGCCGGCCAGCGGGTGAAGAAGGGCGACGTGCTGGCCGAACTGGACGTGGCTGACTTCGCGCTGCAGGCCCGTGCCTCACAGGCGCAGCTGGCTGCGGCCGAGGCCGACCTGGTGCGTGCCCGCGATGACCTGAAGCGCTACCAGGTGCTGGCCGACCAGCAACTGGTCAGCCGCTCGCAGCTGGACCAGCAGTCCGCGGCGTTCAAGGCCGCGCAGGGCCAGGCCAATGCGGCCCGCGCCAACCTCGATGTGCTGCGCAACCAGGCTGACTACGCGCAGCTGCGCGCGCCGGCCGATGGCGTGATCGCCAGCCGCGAGGCCGAAGCCGGGCAGGTGGTGTCCGCCGGCCAGACCATCTTCAACCTGGCCGCCGATGGCGGCCGCGAAGTGCTGATCGACCTGCCCGAGGCGACCATCCGCGACTACGCGGTCGGCCAGCCGGTCGAGGTGGAACTGTGGAACCGCCCGGGCCAGCGCCTGCCCGGTACGATCCGCGAGATCGCCGCCGCCGCCGATCCGCAGGCACGCACCTATGCCACCCGCGTCAGCCTGGCCGCCGATGCGCTGGCCGATGTCGAACTGGGCCAGAGCGCACGCGTCTACAGCAGCGCCGGTCGCCACGGTACCCTGCAGCTGCCGCTGGGCGCGCTGCAGCGCGGTGCCAACGGTGCCGCCAGCGTGTGGGTGGTCGATCCGGCCAACAGCACGCTGAAGGCCGCCTCGGTCACCACCGGTGCGTTTGGCAGCGAGACCGTGCCGGTGCTGTCCGGCGTGAACGCGGGTGACTGGGTGGTTGCCGCCGGTGGCCACCTGCTGCGGGCGGGCCAGCCGGTGATCGCCGTGGACCGGCAGAACCGCCCGGTGCTGAAGCCGGCCGCGCCGGCCGCTGCCGCCAAGGCCAAGGAGTAAGCCGGTGCGCCGCTTCAATCTTTCCGAGTGGGCGCTGGCCAACCGCCCGCTGGTGCTGTTCGCGATGCTGGCCTTCGCGCTGATCGGCGCGTGGTCGTACAAGCACCTGGGCCAGTCCGAGGATCCACCATTCACCTTCAAGGCGATGGTGGTGCGCACGCTGTGGCCGGGCGCCACCGCTGAACAGGTCTCGCGGCAGGTGACCGAGCCGATCGAGAAGGCGCTGATGAACACCGGCGAGTACGAGTTCATCCGCTCCTATTCGCGCCCCGGCGAATCGCAGGTCATCTTCATGGCCCGCGACAGCCTGCGTTCCAGGCAGATCCCGGACCTGTGGTACCAGGTGCGCAAGCGCGTGGGCGACATCCGTGCGACGCTGCCGCGCGAGATCGTCGGTCCGTTCTTCAACGATGAGTTCGGCGACACCTACGGCAACATCTATGCGTTGACCGGCAAGGGCTTCGACTACGCTGTGATGCGCGACTACGCCGACCGCATCCAGCTGGAACTGCAGCGCGTGCCCGATGTCGGCAAGATCGACCTGGTCGGCCTGCAGGACGAGAAGGTGTGGATCGAGCTGTCCAACACCCGCCTGGCCACGCTGGGCGTGTCGATGCAGCAGGTACAGCAGGCGCTGGCCGACCAGAATGCGGTCACCGGCACCAGCTTCTTCGAGACCGCCACCGACCGCGTGCAGCTGCGCGTGACCGGCCAGTTCAACGACATCGAAGCGATCCGCCAGTTCCCGATCCGCGCCGGTGACCGCACCGTGCACCTGGGCGACATCGCCGAGGTCAAGCGTGGCTTCGCCGATCCGGCGTCGCCGAAGATGCGCTTCATGGGTGAAGAGGCCATCGGCCTGGCAGTGGCGATGAAGGATGGCGGTGACATCCTCAAGCTCGGCGCCAATCTCGATGCCGAGTTCGAGCGCCTGCAGAAGACCCTGCCGGCGGGCATGCAGCTGCGCAAGGTGTCCGACCAGCCGCAGTCGGTGGAAGAGTCGGTCGGCGAGTTCGTGCAGGTGCTGACCGAAGCGGTGGTGATCGTGCTGCTGGTCAGTTTCTTCTCGCTGGGCCTGCGCACCGGCCTGGTGGTGGGCGTGACCATTCCACTGGTGCTGGCGATGACCTTCTTCGTCATGCACTACTTCGACATCGGCCTGCACAAGATTTCGCTGGGTGCACTGGTGCTGGCGCTGGGCCTGCTGGTGGACGATGCGATCATCGCGGTGGAGATGATGGCCACCAAGATGGAGCAGGGTTACGACCGCCTGCGCGCGGCCAGTTTCGCCTGGGAATCCACCGCGTTCCCGATGCTGACCGGCACGCTGATCACGGCGGCCGGCTTCCTGCCCATCGCTACGGCGGCCTCGAGCACCGGTGAGTACACGCGTTCGCTGTTCCAGGTGGTGACCATCGCGCTGGTGGTGTCGTGGATCGCGGCGGTGCTGTTCATCCCGTACCTGGGCGACAAGATGCTGCCGGACCTGTTCAATCCGCAGCCGCCGAAGCCGGGCAGCGTGTCCGCGCGCTGGCATGCCAAGCGCCAGCAGTGGGCCGACCGCTATCCGGCGCTGGCCAACCTGATCGCGCCGCCGCAGCACGGGCACGACCACGATCCGTACCAGCGCCCGTTCTACCGCAGCTTCCGTCGCTTCCTCGATGGCTGCCTGCGCCACCGCTGGTGGGTGATTGCCGCGACCATCGCCCTGTTCGTGTTCTCGCTGATGATGTTCCGCTTCGTGCCGCAGCAGTTCTTCCCGGATTCGACCCGGCCGGAACTGATGGTGGACATCGAGCTGGCCGAGGGCGCATCGCTGCGCTCGACCCAGGCCCAGGCCGAGAAGCTGGAGAAGCTGCTGTCCAGCCGCGAGGGCATCGCGAACTACGTGTCCTACGTGGGCACCGGTTCGCCGCGCTTCTACCTGCCGCTGGACCAGCAGCTGCCGGCCACCAACTTCGCCCAGTTCGTGGTACTGGCCAAGGACATCAAGGCGCGCGAAAGCACACGTGACTGGCTGCTGCACGAGGTGATTCCGAAGTTCCCGGACGTGCAGATGCGCGTGACCCGCCTGGAGAACGGCCCGCCGGTCGGCTATCCGGTGCAGATGCGCATTTCCGGCGAGCACATCGAGAAGGTGCAGGCGATCGCGCGCCAGGTCGAAGCCAAGGTGCGCGAGAACCCGCACGTGATGAACGTCAACCTGGACTGGAGCGAGCCGAGCAAGGTGGTGCGGCTGGTGATCGACCAGGAGCGTGCGCGGGCGCTGGGCGTGAGCAGTGCCCAGGTCAGCCAGTTCCTGTCCAGTTCGCTGGCCGGGCAGTCGGTGAGCGTGTACCGCGAGGGCAACCGCCAGATCGAGATGCTGCTGCGTGGCCCGGCCGACGAGCGCAACCAGCTGGAGCTGCTGTCGAGCCTGTCGATGCCGACCGCCAACGGCGGCAGCATCACGCTGTCGCAGGTGGCGACGATGGAGTACGGCTTCGAGGACGGCATCATCTGGCACCGCAACCGCCTGCCGACGGTGACCGTGCGTGCCGACATCAGCGATGGCATGCAGCCGCTGGACGTGGTGCATCAGATCCTGCCGACGCTGGATGGCATCCGTGCCGAGCTGCCGAACGGTTACCTGCTGGAAACCGGCGGTACCGTGGAGGATTCGGCACGTGGCCAGAACTCGATCAAGGCCGGCATGCCGCTGTTCCTGGTGGTGGTGGCCACGCTGCTGATGCTGCAGCTGCGCAGCTTCTCGCGTGCGGCGATGGTGCTGGTGACCGCGCCGCTGGGCATCATCGGCGCGACGTTGTTCCTGCTGCTGTTCCGCGCGCCGTTCGGCTTCGTGGCACTGCTGGGCACGATCGCGCTGGCCGGCATGATCATGCGCAACTCGGTGATCCTGATCGACCAGATCCAGCAGGACATCGATGCCGGGCATGACCGCTGGCATTCGATCATCGACGCGACGGTGCGCCGCTTCCGCCCGATCGTACTGACCGCGCTGGCGGCCGTGCTGGCGATGATTCCGCTGTCGCGCAGCGCGTTCTATGGCTCGATGGCGATCTCGATCATGGGCGGCCTGATCGTCGGCACGGTGCTGACCCTGGTGTTCCTGCCGGCGTTGTACGCGGCATGGTTCCGGGTGAAGCCGGACGAATCCGGGGCGTAATGCCCCGGGTTCTGCGGCCACCGCCCTGGTAGGTGCCAACCTTGGTTGGCACTGCGGCACGCATCCACGCATGGCGTGGATCTACTGCAGCTGCAGGCCGCTCCGTAGCACTGGCAGCAGCCATTCGATGAACACCTGCACGCGTTGCGCGCGGTGTTGCCGGTGCGGCTGCAGCAGGGTCACCGGTAACGGCTGCGCCACGTACTGCGGCATCACCTCCACCAATGCGCCTGACTGCAGTTCGGCCTGTACGTCGTAGCGCGGAATCTGCAGCAGCCCCAGCCCCGCCACGCAGCACGCGATCGACGCCTCGGCACTGTTCACCCGCACCCAGCCGGGCATCGGCAATGTGCGTAGCTGCGTACCCTCCTGCCATTCCCACGCTTCCACCCGCGCCGTGGTCGGCGACGCGTAGTTCACCGCCCGGTGCTGCTGCAGGTCGGCAGGTTGCTGCGGCACACCGTACTCGCGCAGGTAGGCCGGCGCGGCCACGTTGACGAAGTCGAGCTGGCCCAGCGTGCGCGCGACCAGGCTGGAATCGCCCAACTGCCCGACCCGCAGCACGGCGTCGCAGCCGTCTTCGATCAGGTTCACCGCGCGGTCGGTCATGCCCAGGTCGACTTCCACCTGCGGATGGCGCGCGAAGAAGTCGGGCAGCGCCGGGGCGAGGATGCGGCGGCCGATGCGGCTGGGCACGTCGATCTTCAGCAGGCCCACCGGCTGCGCGTCGTCCTGCCGGAACAGCGCTTCGGCGTCTTCAACTTCGGCGATCAGGCGCAGGCAGCGGGCATGGAACACGTCGCCGTCGTGGGTGGTGGACACCCGTCGGGTCGAGCGCTGCAGCAGGCGGGTGCCGAGCCGCTGCTCCAGCTCCGCAATGGCTGCCGAGACGGTGGAGCGGGGCAGGCCGAGCTGGTCGGCGGCGCGGGTGAAGCTGGCGCACTCCACCACCCGGGTGAAGATGCGGAAGCGATCGATCCGGTCCATTGTTCGCTGGCTCTGGAAGGTTAAGTCAATGCGGCGGGCTTTATCCGCATTTTCTGCACGATATCGTCGTCAGGGCAGGGTTGCCACCCCGGGCAGCCCCCTCCCGAGACCGACGCCATGACCGACCATTCCCTCAAGGGCAGGACCGTGCTGATTGCCGGTGGCGCCAAGAACCTGGGCGGACTGATCGCCCGCGACTTCGCCAGCCAGGGCGCCAAAGCCATCGTCATCCACTACAACAGCGCCGCCACCCAGGCCGATGCAGAGGCGACCGTCGCCGCCGTGCAGGCCGCTGGCAGCAAGGCCGTTGCCCTGCAGGGCGACCTGACGTCGGCGGCAGCGATGGAGCGCTTGTTCGCCGATGCCGTGGCCGCAGTCGGCCGTCCCGACATCGCCATCAATACGGTCGGCAAGGTGCTGAAGAAGCCGCTGCTGGAGATCAGCGAAGCCGAGTACGACGAGATGAGCGCGGTCAACGCCAAGGCCGCGTTCTTCTTCCTCAAGGAGGCTGGACGCCACGTCAACGACGGTGGCCGCGTCTGCACTCTGGTCACCTCACTGCTGGGTGCGTTCACGCCGTTCTATTCCAGCTATGCCGGCACCAAGGCGCCGGTTGAGCATTTCACCCGCGCGGCGTCCAAGGAGTTCGGTGAGCGCGGCATCTCGGTGACTGCGATCGGGCCGGGCCCGATGGACACGCCGTTCTTCTACCCGGCCGAGAGTGCCGATGCGCAGGCATACCACAAGACCGCGGCCGCGCTCTCGGCGTTCACCCGCACCGGCCTGACCGACATCGCCGACATCGTGCCGTGGATCCGCTTCCTGGTCACTGACGGCTGGTGGATGACCGGGCAGACCATCCTGGTCAATGGTGGGTACACCACCAAATAATGCGGCCACGCATGGGGTGGTTCTACAGTAGAGCCACCCCATGGGTGGCTGTCCGCAATGTGCGAAGGGAGAGGCGCCACGCGTGGCGTGGCGCTATCGGATCAGTTGAGTTTGGCCAGCACCGCGTCGGTGGCGGCTGCCGTGCTCACCGCCTGGCCCTTGGCGGCCAGATCGGCGGTGAACACGCCATCGTCCAGCACGGCGTGCACGGCGGCTTCCACCGCAGCGGCTTCCGTTTCCAAACCCAGCGAATGGCGCAGCAGCATCGCGGCGCTGAAGATCGTCGCGTACGGATTGGCGATGCCCTTGCCAGCGATATCCGGAGCCGAACCATGGATCGGTTCGTAGATGCCGACCGCGCCCGGCTCGCCCAGCGAGGCCGACGGCAGCAGGCCCAGCGAGCCGGCCAGCATCGACGCCTCATCGGTGAGGATGTCGCCGAACATGTTCTCGGTCACGATCACGTCGTACTCGCGCGGCTTGGCGAGCAGGTGCATGGCCATGGAATCGACCAGCTGGTGCTCCAGTGCAACGTCCGGGAATTCCTCGCGGCCGATGCGCGCGGCCACGTCACGCCACAGGCGCGAGGTCTCCAGCACGTTGGCCTTGTCCACCGAGGTGACCTTGCCGCGGCGCTGCCGGGCCAGGCGGAAGGCACTGCGCAGCACGCGTTCGATCTCGGCCACGGTGTAGCGGCACAGGTCGCTGGCGCTGTCGGCGTCGCGGGTCTTGTCGCCGAAGTAGATGCCACCGGTCAGCTCGCGTACCACCACGAAGTCCACGCCCTGCAGCAGCTCGGCCTTGATCGGTGAGGCGTGCAGTGCGCCTTCGTGGGTACGCACCGGGCGCAGGTTGGCATACAGGCCCAGCGCCTTGCGGATCGCCAGCAGGCCCTGTTCCGGGCGCACCTTGGCGTTGGGATCGGACCACTTCGGGCCGCCGACCGCACCCAGCAGCACCGCGTTGGCGACCTGGCAGGCAGTCAACGTAGAGGCCGGCAGCGGCTCGCCGTGGCGGTCGATGGCGATGCCACCGATGTCGTGCTCGCTGAAGGTGAAGGTGTGGTTGAAGCGTGTGGCGACAGACTTCAGGACGGCGACTGCCGCGGCGGCCACTTCCGGGCCGATGCCATCACCGGGCAGAACAACAATTTCAGCGTGCATGCTCACTCTCGTAGCGTTCGATTTCAGGGACACGGCCCAACAGATACCCCAACTGGTCGACGCCTTCCAGCAGGCAGGTCTGCGAGAAGCCATCCAGCGGGAAGGAATAGACGCGCCCATCGGGCGTGCGCAGCTCGCGCGCGGCCACGTCGATGGTCAGCTCGTCGTCCGGGCGCTGCATCAGCGCCTGCACGTCGGCTTCGTCCAGCACGATCGGCAGCAGGCCGTTCTTCAGCGAGTTGCCGCGGAAGATGTCGGCGATCTCGCTGCTGACGATGGCGCGCAGGCCCAGGTCGGTCAGTGCCCACGGTGCATGCTCGCGCGACGAGCCGCAGCCGAAGTTGCGGCCCGCCAGCAGGATGCTGCGGCCGGCGTTGTGCGGCTGGTTGAAGGCGAAGTCGGCCACCGGCGAGCCGTCGGCCTGCCAGCGCCAGTCATTGAACGCGTTGCGGCCCAGGCCGGCGCGCTCGGTGGTGGACAGGAACCGCGCCGGAATGATCTGGTCGGTGTCGATGTTGGTCTGGCGCAGCACCACGCTGGCCGAGGTCAGGGTACGGAAACCGGCCATCACGCCACCTCCTGTGCGAACAGTTCGCGGGTATCGGCGACGTGCCCGTTCACCGCGGCCCACGCCGCGCTCATCGGCGAGGCCAGCAGCGTGCGCGAACCAGGGCCCTGGCGGCCTTCGAAGTTGCGGTTGCTGGTGCTCACGGCCAGCTGCCCGGGCGCGACCAGATCGCCGTTCATGGCGATGCACATCGAGCAGCCCGGCTCGCGCCACTCGGCACCGGCCGCGCGCACGATCTCGTGGATGCCTTCGGCCTCGGCCTCGCGCTTGACGATCTCCGAGCCCGGCACCACCAGCATGCGCACCCGGTCAGCGACGCGACGACCGCGCAGCACCTGCGCCACCTCGCGCATGTCGCTCAGGCGGCCATTGGTGCACGAGCCGACGAACACCACGTCCACCGGCGTGCCCGCCAGCGCCTTGCCGGCCTGGAAATGCATGTAGTCCAGACCCTTCTGTGCGGCGGCATCGTTGGCGGCGGGGATCGGTGCATCCACCGCGATGGCGGTGCCCGGATGCGTGCCCCAGGTCAGGGTCGGGCGGATGTCGGCGGCGTCGATGTGCACTTCGCTGTCAAAGCGCGCGCCGTCATCGCTGCGCAGCTGCTGCCAGCGTGCGACGGCCGCATCGAAGTCGGCACCCTTGGGGCCGCGCGGGGTAGCAGCGACGAAGTCGAAGGTGACCTGGTCCGGTGCCACCATGCCGGCACGCGCACCCGCCTCGATCGACATGTTGCACAGGGTCATGCGCTGTTCCATGTCCATCGCTTCGATGGTGCTGCCACGGAACTCGATGACGTGGCCGGTGCCGCCGTTGACGCCGATCACGCCGATGATGTGCAGGACCACGTCCTTGGCGCCGACGCCGGGCGCCAGCGGGCCATCGACGGTGATCGCGAAGGTCTTCGCCTTGCGCTGCAGCAGGCACTGCGTGGCCAGCACGTGGCCGACTTCACTGGTGCCGATGCCGAAGGCCAGCGAACCGAACGCACCGTGGGTGGAGGTGTGGCTGTCGCCGCAGACGATGGTCATGCCGGGCTGGGTGAAGCCTTGTTCCGGCGCGATCACGTGGACGATGCCGCGATTGTCCGAGGCCATGTCGAACAGTTCGATGCCGTGTTCGGCGCAGTTGCGTGCCAGGGTGGCGACCTGAGCTTCCGACGCAGCGCTGGCGTAGGGAAGCGTGCCGTCGGCGGCAGGCGGCAGGGTTGGCGTGGAGTGGTCCATCGTCGCCTTGGTGCGGTCCGGGCGGCGCGGCGACAGGCCGCGCTCGCGCAGTTCGGTGAACGCCTGCGGTGAGGTCACCTCGTGGATCAGGTGCAGGTCGATGTACAGCACGGCGGGGGCGCTGTCGGATTCGGGAACCACCACGTGGGCGTCCCACAGTTTGTCGTACAGGGTGCGGGGTGCGGAAGTCATGCGTATGCCTGGCAGAAGTACGAAAGAGCGAACATCAGTAAAGAAAACGAAACGGTCAAGTCAGCGACGGCGGGCGAGCACGCGCAGGCGCACGTAGTCGGCCAGCGGCTGGCCGGCGGCATTGCGCGGCAGCTCGGCCAGCAACGCGGTGGCGGCCTCGCGCACGGTGGCGCGCGCCTCGGCCGGCAGGTCGTCCAGCAGTGGTGCGGCGAAGACCCGCAGCCAGCCGGCCACGCCGGTCGGCAGTGCGGTCGGGCGCGGCGTGCACTCGATCAGTTGCACCTGGAAGCCATGCTGGCGCAGGCGGTCGGCGTAGGCATCGGCCGTCGGGAAATACCACTGGAAGGTGCTGGCGCCATGGCCGTGGGCCACACGCGCGGCCTGTACCGCCGCGATGATCGTGGCCACGTTTCCGTGGCCACCGAATTCGGCGACAAAGCGGCCGCCGGGGCGCAGGGCGCGGCGCACGCCTTCCAGCACGCGGTCCGGAGTCGTCATCCAATGCAGTGCGGCATTGCTGAACACTGCATCGAACTCGCTGTCGAACGACAGCGCGTGGCCGTCCATCACCTGCGCGTCGACACCGCGTGCGCGGGCGGCGACCACCAGTTCCGGCGAAGCATCCACACCGTGGATGCGTGCGCCGCTCAGCGCCAGCTCGGTACTGAGTACGCCATCGCCACAGCCCAGGTCGAGGATGCGCTCACCGGCGCGCGGGTCGAGCAGGCGCGATACCGCGCCGCCGAGCAGCGGCACGAAGCCGGCATCGATCGCATAGTCCTGGGCGTTCCACTGCTGGCCAGCGGCGCTGGCCGGGGTGGGGATGTCGAAGGCGCTCATGGCGGGGTCCTCAGGCGGTGGCGGCGGTGGCAACGTCGGTGTTGCTGTGGGCGGCAGCCTGGCGCTGGCGCAGCAGGCGGTTGGCCACATCCAGCCAGGCCAGCGCGGAGGCTTCGATGATGTCCTTGCTGGTGCCGGTGCCGTCGTACTCCACACCCTCGTGGCGTACGCTCAGATTGGCTTCGCCGCGCGCATCGGCGCCGATGCCGACGCTGTGCACGTGGTAACTGTCCAGCATCAGCTGCACGCCGGTGGCGGCCGACAGTGCGCCGAACAGCGCATCGACCGGGCCGTCGCCCTGCGCGGTCTCGGCCACGCGGTTGCCGTCCGGGTCGGACAGTTCGACCAGTGCGTTGGCGCGGCTGCCGACATCGCTGATGGTCATCGAGGCCAGGCGGTAGCCCTGTGCGTTGGAACCACCCTGCATCAGCGTCTGCAGATCGGCATCGGTGACCACGCGCTGCTGTTCGCACAGGCCCTTGAACTGCTCGAACACCAGCTTCAGTTCGTCTTCCTCCAGCCAGAAGCCCAGCGCACGCAGGCGCGCTTCAACGGCGGCACGGCCACTGTGGCGGCCCAGCACCATCTGCGAATCCTCCCAGCCCACGTCTTCCGGGCGCATGATTTCGTAGGTGCCGCGGTGGCGCAGCATGCCGTGCTGGTGGATGCCCGATTCGTGGGCGAACGCATTGGCGCCGACGATGGCCTTGTTGCGCTGCACCGGCATGCCGACCAGGCGCTGCAGCAGCTGCGAGGTACCGACGATGCGCGGGGTGTTGATCGAACTGTCCTGCTCGTAGAAGGCCTGGCGCACCTTCAGCACCATCGCGATCTCTTCCAGCGAACAGTTGCCGGCGCGTTCGCCGATGCCGTTGATGGTGCACTCGACCTGGCGTGCACCGCCTTCGATGGCGGCCAGCGAGTTGGCCACGGCCAGGCCCAGATCATTGTGGCAGTGCGCGCTGAAGATCACGTTGGTCGCGTTCGGTACATCTGCGACGCCGGCGATGACCTGCTGGAACATCGCGCGGATTTCTTCCGGCGTGGTGAAGCCGACGGTGTCGGGCAGGTTGATGGTGGTGGCGCCGGCAGCGATCGCCACGCGCGCGACTTCGATCAGGTAGTCCAGCTCGGTACGGGTGGCATCCTCGGCCGAGAATTCGACATCGTCGATGTACGAGCGTGCCAGCGATACATGCTTGCGTACCGATTCCAGCACCTGCTCGCGGGTCATCCGCAGCTTGTGCTCACGGTGCAGCGGGCTGGTCGACAGGAACACATGCAGGCGCGGGTTGGCCGCGGCTTCCAGTGCGCGTGCCGAGGTCTCGATGTCGGCCTGCAGGCAGCGCGACAGCACTGCCAGGGTCAGGCTCGGGCGGCGCAGTTCGCGGCCGATCAGTGCCATCGCCTCGCGGTCGGACTGCGAGCTGGCCGGGAAGCCGGTCTCGATGATGTCCACGCCCAGTTCGTCCAGCGCACGCGCCATCACCAGCTTCTGCGGCGGGCTCATGCTGCAGCCGGGGGACTGCTCGCCGTCACGCAGGGTGGTGTCGAAGATGCGGATGCGCGGGGTGGTAATTCGTTCGATGGTGGTCACAGGGAAATCTCCTCGACAGCGGGCGTTGCGGCTTGCAGGTGGGAAGGGGAAGGCATGGGGGAGGGCGGCGCGCTGGCCTTGGCGGGCGAGCGGGGTGTTTCGCTGCGCCGTCGCCGTGGCTTGCGCGGCGGGCGCGGTCGGATGTCGGTAAGCAGGCCGGCCAGCACGCCGGCATCGATGTTCCCGCCGGACACCACCGCGCACTTGCGGCGGCCCGCGACGCGGCGGCCAGCGGCCAGCGCCAGCGCGCCGGCACCCTCGGCAATGATGTGTTCTTCCAGTGCCAGCCGGACCAGGGTTTCGCGCAGTTCGGCTTCGCGCACGATCACCACATCGTCCAGCAGCGAGGTGCACAGGCGACGGGTCAGGAAGCCGGGGATCTTCACCCGCACGCCGTCGGCCAGCGAGGCGACGGGTGCGATCTCGCGCACGTCGCCGCGGATCGCGCGTGCCATCGAATCAACGCCTTCCACCTGCGCGCCGACCACGCGCACGCCCTGTGATTTCAGCGCCAGGGCCACGCCGGAAGCCAGGCCACCGCCACCGATCGGCACGATCACCACGTCCGGCGCGTGCGCGGCCAGCTCGATGCCGACCGTGCCCTGGCCGGCGATCACGTCGGCATCGTCGAACGCGGACAGGAAGCGGTAGCCGTGGCGCTGCGCCAGTTCGACCGCGAAGGCGTAAGCCTCGTCATAGCTGTTGCCGTGCTGGCGCACGGTCGCGCCCCAGTGGGCGACGCCGGCGATCTTGGTGGCGGGTGCACCATGCGGCATCACAGTGATGGCCGGCACATCCAGGCGATAGGCGGCCCAGGCCACGCCCTGGGCGTGGTTGCCGGCCGAGGCGCAGATCACCGGCCGGGTGTCGCCGCGTTCGCGGCCGGCCAGCAGTGCATTCAATGCGCCGCGCACCTTGTAGGAACCGGTACGCTGCAGGTTCTCCAGTTTCAGCCAGGTACCGAAGCGTTCGGCGTGGTGCAGCGGGGTGGGCGGCAGGAAGCGGCGCAGGCGGGCCTGCGCTGCCAGGACGTCGGCGACGCTTACGTCGCCGACATCGCTTTCCTGGCTGGTGTCAGCGGCCGGCATGGGCCACCAGCGCGGTGCGGAAGACCGCCGCATGCGGGCACGGACGGCGAAGAAGACGCCTCCGTACCGGCACCGTGGTCGCTACGGTACGGGTGTTCATGGCGATACTCCTTCCACGGCGGTGACCTGCACGGACACGCAGTCGTAGATCTTCTCGATCTGCCGGCACAGCGTTTCCGCCGGGCGCTGGCCATCGACGACCAGCTGCAGGTGCCAGCGGCCATCGTCGGTGGCCACCGGCGCACCGCTGATCGCACGCGGCGCAAAGCCGCGGCGTTCGGCCATGCCGATCACGCGCAGCAGCGCGCCTTCGGCCGGGTGCAGCACCAGGTCAAGCCGGTATTGCATTGGGGGTCTCCTGGCGGGCGTGGGCGGGATTGCTTTCCAGCATCGTGCTGTTGGCGGTGTTCGGCGGCACCAGCGGCCACACGTTGGCGCGTGCATCGATGGCCACGTGCAGCAGCGCCGGGCCGGGCTCGGCCAGCAGCGCGGCCAGGCCGCCTTCCACGTCGTCGCGGTTGTCGATGCGGGTGGCGGCAATGCCGAACACCTGCGTCAGGGCTACGAAGTCCGGGTTGTCGGACAGGTCGATCTCGCTGTAACGCTCGGCGAAGAACAGTTCCTGCCACTGCCGCACCATGCCCAGCGAACTGTTGTCCAGCAGCACGATCTTCACCGGCAGGCGGCAGCGGGCGATGGTCGCCAGCTCCTGCACGTTCATCATGAAGCTGCCGTCGCCGGACACCAGTACCACTGTGCGCTCCGGGCAGGCGAACTGCGCACCCATCGCCGCTGGCAGGCCGAAGCCCATCGTGCCCAGTGCGCCACTGGTCAGGTGGTTGCGGGGGTGGTTGAAGCGGCAGTGCTGGGCCACCCACATCTGGTGCTGGCCGACATCGCAGGCGATCACCGCATCGGCCGGGGCCAGCTCGCTCAGTCGCTTCAGCAGCGCCGGGGCGTAGATGTGCTGGCCCGGTGCGTCGTAGCGGGCGGCGAAGCGATCGCGGTGCTGCGCACAGCGCTTGCGCCACGCGTCCTGGTGGGCCCTGGGGGAGGGGAAGGCCGCACGCAGGGCGCGGATGGCGTGACCGACGTTGCCAGGCACGGCGATGTCGGCAGTGCGCAGCTTGGAGATCTCGTAGGCGTCCGCATCGATGTGGACGACGCGGGCGAATGGCGCGAACTCGGCCAGCTTGCCGGTCGCGCGGTCGTCGAAGCGCGCGCCCAGCACCAGCAGCAGGTCGCTTTCCTGCACCGCCATGTTGGCCGCGCGGGTGCCATGCATGCCCAGCATGCCCAGCGACTGCGGATGGTGGGCCGGCAGTGCACCGAGGCCGCGCAGGGTCATCACGGTGGGGATGGCACTGGCCTCGACGAAGTCGCGCAGGTCCTGCACGGCATCACCCAGGGCGATGCCGCCACCTGCGTAGACCACCGGCTTTTCGGCCGCCGCCAGCGCGGCGATGGCCTCGGCGATGGCGGCCTCGGCCGGCGCCGGCGGCGGTTCGACGCTGCTGGGCACATGCGCCGGCAGATGGCTGGCATCGGCCAGTTGCACATCCTTGGGCAGGTCGATCAGCACCGGGCCGGGGCGACCCTCACGGGCAATGCGGAACGCATCGGCCACCACGCGCGGCAGGTCATCGACGCTACGCACCAGCCAGCTGTGCTTGACGATCGGCATCGTCAGGCCGAACACATCCAGTTCCTGGAAGGCGTCGGTGCCCAGCAGCGGCGTGCCGACCTGGCCGGTGATGCAGACCATCGGTACCGAATCCAGCATCGCATCGGCAATGCCGGTGACCAGGTTCGAGGCGCCCGGGCCGGAGGTGGCCACGCAGACGCCCACCTGGTTGCTGGCGCGGGCGAAGCCGTTGGCGGCCAGGGCCGCGCCCTGCTCATGGCGTACCAGGATGTGCTTCAGTGACGAATCCACCAGCGCGTCGTAGAACGGCATGATGGTGCCACCGGGATAGCCGAACAGCGTGCGGACGCCTTCGGCCTCCAGCGCCTGGGTCAGCCAGCGCGCGCCGTTGGGCGGCGCGCTGCGATGTGTCGAAGAGTTCATGGGGGAACCTTGCAAAGCGGGTGGGGGAGGGCCGCGTGGTTACGCAGCCTGTCCTTGCAACCAGACCATCTTGGCGCGCAGTTCCTTGCCCACCTTCTCGATCGGGTGCTCCAGGTCGGCCTGCTTGAACCTGTTGTAGTTCGGCAGGCCCGCTTCGTACTCGGCCACCCAGTTCTTGGTGAAGGTGCCGTCCTGGATGTCCTTCAGCACCTCCTTCATGCGTTCCTTGGTGCCGGCATCGATCACGCGCGGGCCGCTGACGTAGTCGCCGTACTGCGCGGTCTCGGAGATGAACTCCAACATGCGCGAGATACCGCCTTCATAGAACAGGTCCACGATCAGCTTCAGTTCGTGCAGCACTTCGTAATAGGCGATCTCCGGCTGGTAGCCGGCTTCGACCAGGGTCTCGAATCCGGCCTGCACCAGCGCCGAGGCACCGCCGCACAGCACCGCCTGCTCACCGAACAGATCGGTTTCGGTTTCTTCCTTGAAGGTGGTCTGGATCAGGTTGGCGCGCGCACCGCCGAGGCCGGCGGCATAGGCCTGCGCATGCTGCGCGGCCTTGCCGCTGATGTCCTGGTAGACCGCCCAGATGCACGGCACGCCACGGCCGATCTCGTACTCACGGCGCACCAGCGCGCCGGGGCCCTTCGGCGCGACCAGCACCACGTCCAGGTCGGCACGCGGCTCGATCATCCCGTAATGCACGTTCAGGCCATGCGCGAACAGCAGGCATGCACCCTGTTTCATGTTCGGCGCCAGCACGTCGTTGTAGAGCTTCTTCTGCACCATGTCCGGGGTCAGCACGGCAACCAGGTCGGCGTCCTTCACGGCCTCGGCGGGCGCGATCACGGTGAAGCCATCGGCCTGCGCCTTGGCTTCGGTCGGCCCACCCGGACGCAGGCCTACCACCACGTCGAAGCCGGATTCGCGCAGGTTCAGTGCGTGGGCGCGGCCCTGGCTGCCGTAGCCGATGACGGCGATCTTGGTCTGGGGCAGGTCGTTGGTGCTCATGGGGGAGGTTCCTTGCGGTGGGAAGAAAAAAGAACGGCCGGTCGTCGAGGTGACGTGCCGGCCGGTCAGGGGAAAGCGGTGGAGGAGGCGCCGCGCATCGCACAGGCACAGCCACCACAAGGCGTGGTGGTGCAGGTCCGGGTTGTGCGATGAGCGTTGGTCATGGTGGTTGCGTCTGAAACCAGGTTCTGAAATGAAAAAACCCGCACCGGGGCGGGTGCGGGTTTTTGAAGAGTTCCGGTGTGTGTGTTGCTTACACGCTGGCTCGTCCCGCACCTGTTGGTTGGGTAATAAGTACGAGCACAAGAATCGAACGCAGCGAGGCGGCGCCGGTGTCGGCGGCTTCGATGTGGGTTCGCGGTGGCGTGTTGTGATGCAACATGTGATCGAGAGAAACACAGCCATTTCGGCGGTGTCAACCCTCGCGACGGATTTTCTATCGGTTTCCGCTGCATCCAGCGCAATTGCTTGCGGCACAAGGATGGTTGCCGCTGAAAGTGTTTCGGTGAACCCGAATTCACTCCTTTCGGGGCGGTTTTTGCGCGGAATCCGGTGGATTTTTCCGCCCAAGGATCAACGTCCATGACGTCTGTCCGATACCGCTTGAAGGCCGCACCGGCGAAGATCGGGGAACCACCCGTCCATCGGAACCCGACCGTGTCCCGACGCCTTGCCCGTTCCCTGCTCGCCGCCGCCGTATTGGCTGCCGTACCGGCGCTGTCCTTCGCCGCCGACCGCATCACCGGCCACACCTTCGCCACCCGTTCGGAGGTGATCGCCCCGCATGCGATGGCCGCGACCTCGCAACCACTGGCCACCCAGATCGCGCTGGACGTGATGAAGGGCGGCGGTTCGGCAGTGGACGCGGCGATTGCCGCCAACGCCGCGCTCGGCCTGATGGAGCCGACCGGCAACGGCATCGGCGGCGACCTTTTCGCCATCGTGTGGGATCCGAAGACGCAGAAGCTCTACGGCTACAACGGCTCGGGCCGCTCGCCGAAGTCGCTCACCCTGGCCGAGTTCCAGCGCCGTGGCCTGAAGGACATCCCGGCCACCGGTCCACTGCCGGTGTCGGTGCCGGGTGCCGTCGATGGCTGGTTCGCGCTGCACGACCGCTTCGGTCGCAAGCCGATGGCCGACAACCTGGCGCCGGCCATCCGCTACGCCCGCGAGGGTCACCCGGTGGCCGAGGTGATCGCCTACTACTGGGACCGCTCGGTGCCCAAGTTGTCGCAGTACCCGGGCTTCAAGGAGCAGTTCACGATCAACGGCCACGCCCCGCGCAAGGGCGAGATGTGGAAGAACCCGAACCTGGCCAGCACCCTGCAGAAGATCGCCGACGGTGGCCGCGACGCCTTCTACAAGGGCGAGATCGCCCACACCATCGGCGACTACTTCAAGGCCAACGGTGGCTACCTGAGCTACCAGGACATGGCTGACCATCATGGCGAGTGGGTCGAACCGGTCAGCAGCAACTACCGTGGCTACGACGTCTGGGAACTGCCGCCGAACAGCCAGGGCATCGCCGCACTGCAGATCCTCAACGTGCTGGAAGGCTACGACTTCTCGAAGATCCCGTTCGGTTCACCGGAACACGTGCACCTGTTTGTCGAAGCGAAGAAGCTGGCCTTTGCCGACCGTGCGCGTTTCTACGCCGACATGGCGTTCCAGCCGGCACCGGTGCAGAAGCTCATCTCCAAGGAGTACGCCGCGCAGCGTCGTGCGCTGATCTCGATGGACAAGGCGTTGAAGGAAGTGCAGCCGGGCACCCCGAAGCAGCTGGAGGAGGGCGACACGATCTACATGACCGTGGCCGACGCCGACGGCATGATGGTTTCGCTGATCCAGTCCAACTACCGTGGCATGGGCAGCGGCATGGCACCGCCCGGTCTGGGTTTCATCCTGCAGGACCGCGGCGAGATGTTCGTGCTGCAGAAGAACCATCCCAACGGCTACGCGCCGGGCAAGCGCCCCTTCCAGACCATCATTCCGGCCTTCATCACCAAGGGCGGCAAGCCGTATGCCAGCTTCGGCGTGATGGGCGGCGCGATGCAGCCGCAGGGCCACGCGCAGATCGTGATGAACCTGGTGGACTTCGGCATGAACCTGCAGGAAGCCGGTGATGCACCGCGCATCCAGCACGAAGGCTCGACTGAACCGACGGGTCAGGCCACGGCGATGACCGATGGTGGTGAAGTGAATCTGGAAACCGGCTTCCCGTACGAGACCGTGCGCGCGCTGATGCGCAAGGGGCATCGCATCGTGTTCGCCGATGGGCCTTATGGCGGGTACCAGGCGATCATGCGCGATCCCGAGACCGGGGTGTACTACGGGGCTTCGGAGAGCCGCAAGGACGGGCAGGCGGCGGGGTATTGAGGTTTCCCGGCCAACGGGCTGAGCCCCCTCTGCGGTGGTGGTTCGTGGAAGCGGGATCATGTGATTGGGCCGGGCGGGTGGGCTGTTCGGGGGACGCCGTGAATCCCTCCCTGGAGGCTTGGCAGCCGCATCCATGCGGCTGACACCCCCGCCCAGCCCACCCGCCCGGCCCCTGACAGTTTCCGTGGCCGCCACCGCAGGAAGAAAAGGAAGAAGATCAAAAGCAAAGGCAACAGCAACAGCCGCGCGCTGTGGGTTGGGGTCGGATCCGTTTTCCGAAGGAAAACGGATCCGACCCCTTCTTGTTTTCCGATACACCTCATCCACGCATAGCGTGGAAAACCCACCGTCACACGGAAACTGTCGGGGGTGGGGCGGCGTGGGCTGGCAGGACCGTTGGCGCCATGGGCCCGAGGCATGCCTCGGGCGGGTTGGGCAGGATGCCCAACCCCGGTCTTGCCATGTGCGCAGGACAGCGCACACGAGCAAGGCGCCATCGAGCCCCCAGGGATGGGTTTACGGCGTGTCCTGCCAGCCCACACCGCCCCGCCAAACTAGCAGCAACCCAGAGCTGCTTTTGAGGTTGCTGTTGTCGTTGCTTGAGAAAAGCGGTGCAGCCGCAGGCTGCAAAACAACCCTCAATCCTGATCGTGCGCGCGCGCCGCCTCGGCCTGCGTCTCCTCCTGCGCCGCCATCTCGCGTGCGATCCACGCATCGATCATGTGCCGCTGGCGCTGCGCCTGCCGTCGCTCGCGGGTGTACTCCTGGTCCAGCACCCGATACAGCGACACCATCACAAGAAGCATCAGCAGCGCGAACGGCAGCGCAGCGATGGTGATCATGCCCTGCAGCGCCTCCAGTCCCCCTGCCAACAGCAAGGAACCCGCCACGAGCGCAATGCCGACACCCCACGCCACTTTGTGCTTGCGCAATGGCTCGCCCGCGTCGTCCGTGGACATGCTGGCCAGCACAAGTACCGCAGAATCAGCCGAGGTCACGAAGAAGATCATCAGTAGCACCAGCGCAATGCACGACAGCAGCAACGGCAGCGCCATGCTGTCGAACATGGTGAACAGCACCGTTTCATAGCCGTTGCCCAGTGCCTGCAGCAGGTCGGCCTGGCCGAAGATCTGCATCCAGATCGCGGTGCCACCGAACACCGAGAACCAGAAGAAGCCCAGCAGCGTTGGTGCCAGCACCACGCCGATCACGAACTCGCGAACGCTGCGCCCGCGCGAGATGCGCGCGATGAACGAACCGACGAACGGTGCCCAGGAAATCCACCAGGCCCAGTAGAAGATCGTCCAGTCCGCGACCCAGGTGCTGGACGAGAACGGTGACATGCGCAGGCTCATCGTCACCAGCTGGTTGAGATAGGAGCCCAGCGTCGTGGTGAACGTGTTGAAGATCGCGCCAGTCGGGCCGAGTACCAGCACCAGCGCCAGCAGCAGCGCCGCCAGTGCAAGGTTGAAGTTGGACAGCCATTTCATGCCGCGGCCGACGCCGCTGAGCGTGGACGCCATGTACAGAACGAAGGCCACCGCAATGATCGTCAACTGCAGCGGAACGCCCGCCTGCACGCCGAATACGCGTTCCACGCCGGCTGCGATCTGCACCGTGCCGAAGCCCAGTGCTGTAGCCACGCCAACCGCAGTGGCGACGACAGCGGAGATGTTGACCACATGCCCGATCCAGCCACGATGGTGACGTCCGATGATCGGTTGCAGCATGTCGCTGATCTGGCCACGGCCGTTGCGGTTGAATTGGAACCAGGCCATTGCCAGGCCGATCAGCGCATAGATGGCCCACGGGTGCAGGCCCCAATGGAAGAACACGTAGCGCATGGCAGCACGGGCAGCGTCCATGCTTTCGGGTGCCAGCCCTTCCGGCGGCTTGCTGAAATGCGAGATGGGCTCGGCCGCACCCCAGAACACCAGGCCGATGCCCATGCCGGCGGCGAACAGCATCGACATCCAGCTGGCACGCGAGAACTCGGGTTCGGCGTCCTCGCCGCCGATGCGCAGGTTGCCGAAGCGGCCGAACGCCAGGTACATCAGGAACACCAGCGCCAGGAACACCACCAGCAGGTACAGCCAGCCGACACTGCGGATGACTTCTGCCAGCATCGACTGGACCACTGTGTTGAAGGGGCCGGGGGCGATACCGGCGAGCAGCACCAGCAGCAGAACCAGTGCGATGGAAACGCGAAACACCATGAAGGAGCTTCTCCGATCAAGGGGGATTGAGGGGAGCGAGCAGAGCTTGCGGCGAAGGGCCGGCGGCATGCAGCACGGACCGGGCAGGGGCCGCGAAGGCGGCGGGGAACGCATCGATCTCAGCGACGCGATGGCGTGCACGTTACTGAACGCGACGTCATGGTTCCGTTAACGAATGGCGACCTGGTCCCGGTGGCGGGCGGTCTATGCTCTAATGCGCACCAAGAAGCGGGGGTACCGGGCCATGTGGCCACGGTTGAGACAGTCCCTTGGAACCTGATCCGGCTCATACCGGCGTAGGGAAGCTTTGCAATGCAGCCGTGCCCGGACTCCGCCCAAGGACCGTCCGTGCGCGGGTGCCGTGCGCCGCCGCTTCGTCCCTGACCTTCCTGGACGATGCCCGATGAACGCACAGCTCTCCGCCCTGCAGCAACAGGCCCAGCAACTCTCCGCATCCGTGACCCGGCCCATTCCCGGCTCGCGCAAGATCCACGTGCCTGGTTCACGCCCGGATCTGCAGGTGCCGATGCGCGAGATCGCGCTGACCCGTACGCCGACGTTGTTCGGCGGCGAAGAGAATGCGCCGGTGACCGTTTACGACACGTCGGGCCCGTACACCGACCCGGAGGTGCGCATCGATCTGTCCGCCGGTTTGCCGGCGCTGCGTCGCGACTGGGTGGAAGAGCGTGGTGATACCGAGCAGCTCGAAGGACTGAGTTCTTCGTTCGGCCGCGATCGCGAGCATGACCCGAAGCTTGACGCGGTGCGTTTCCCCGCGCGCAGCCTGCCACGCCGTGCACGTGCCGGTGCCAACGTCACCCAGATGCATTACGCGCGCCGCGGCATCATCACGCCGGAAATGGAATTCGTCGCCATCCGCGAGAACCAGCGCCTGGACGCGATCCGCGATGCGGGCCTGCTGCAGCAGCACCCGGGCGAGGCCTTCGGTGCGTCGATCCAGAAAGTCGTCACCCCGGAGTTCGTGCGCGACGAGATTGCACGTGGCCGTGCGGTGCTGCCCAACAACATCAACCATCCGGAAAGCGAGCCGATGATCATCGGCCGCAATTTCCTGACCAAGATCAACGCCAACATCGGCAACAGCGCGGTGTCTTCCGGCATCGCCGAGGAAGTGGAGAAGCTGGTGTGGGCGATCCGCTGGGGCGGTGACACGGTGATGGACCTGTCCACCGGCAAGCACATCCACGAGACGCGCGAATGGATCATCCGCAACTCGCCGGTGGCGATCGGTACCGTGCCGATCTACCAGGCCCTGGAGAAGGTTGACGGCCGCGCCGAGGCACTGACCTGGGAGATCTTCCGTGACACCCTGATCGAGCAGGCCGAGCAGGGCGTGGACTACTTCACCATCCACGCCGGCGTGCTGCTGCGCTACGTGCCGCTTACCGCCAAGCGTGTTACCGGCATCGTCAGCCGCGGCGGCTCGATCATGGCCAAGTGGTGCCTGGCGCACCACAAGGAGAACTTCCTCTACACGCATTTCGAAGACATCTGCGAAATCATGAAGGCCTACGACGTGACCTTCTCGCTGGGCGACGGGCTGCGCCCGGGTTGCATCGCTGATGCCAACGACGCGGCGCAGTTCGGCGAACTGGAAACGCTGGGTGAACTGACGAAGATCGCCTGGAAACACGATGTGCAGACCATGATCGAAGGCCCCGGCCACGTGCCGATGCAGCTGATCAAGGAAAACATGGACAAGCAGCTGCGCGAATGCGGCGAAGCGCCGTTCTACACGCTGGGGCCGCTGACGACCGACATCGCGCCGGGCTACGACCACATCACCAGTGCGATCGGCGCGGCGATGATCGGCTGGTTTGGCACGGCCATGCTCTGCTACGTGACGCCGAAGGAGCACCTGGGCCTGCCCAACCGCCAGGACGTGCGCGACGGCATCATGGCTTACCGCATTGCCGCGCACGCGGCCGACCTGGCCAAGGGTCATCCGGGCGCGCAGGTACGCGACAACGCGCTGAGCAAGGCGCGCTTCGAGTTCCGCTGGGAGGACCAGTTCCACCTGGGCCTGGATCCGGAAAAGGCCAAGGAATTCCACGACGAAACGCTGCCGAAGGACGCGCACAAGCTGGCCCACTTCTGCTCGATGTGCGGACCGCACTTCTGTTCGATGAAGATCACCCAGGACGTGCGCGATTACGCCGAGGCCGGCATGAAGGAGAAGTCGCAGGAGTTCCGTGCTGGCGGGGCCGAGGTCTACCGCCAGGGGTGACGGGTAACGGGTAGTGCCGGCCGCCGGCCGGCATTCCGTCGTGCACGGGACCTGGGAGAGTGCTGGCCAATGGCCGGCACTACCGTTCATCACGCCGCGCCCGGCTATCCTCCGCGCATCGCCCAGGGGAAAGGACGCCATGCCCGTTGCCACGACCACCCGCTGGCTGGCCATCGCCCGCCGCCATCCTTCGGCCTGGCTCCTGGCCGCCCAGTTGATCGCGGTACTGCTGTATCCCGCCCTCGATGACACCGCCGCTGGCCGGGCGGCGCTGGGCATGTTCGGCATGGCGGTACTCGGCCTGGCGCTGTGGGTGGTCCAGCGCAGTCCGCTGGGCACGTGGCTGGCATTGCTGCTGGCCATTCCATCGGTGGTGTTCTCGCTGGCTGGCGCCCTGCTGGACCGCAGCGCGCTGCTGACCACCGCGCAGCTGCTGGAAAGCCTGCTGTACTTCTATACGGCCGGGGCATTGATCGCCTACATGCTGCAGGACCATCGAGTAACACGCGACGAACTGTTCGCAGCCGGGGCAACCTTCACCCTGCTGGCCTGGGGGTTCGCCTTTGCATTCGCGGTGTGCCAGCAGTGGTATCCAGGCAGTTTCCAGGGTGCGACTGCTGGCCCCGAGCGCAGTTGGATGGAGCTGCTTTATCTGAGCTTCAGCTTGTTGTCCGGAGTTGGATTGAGTGACGTCGTGCCGTTGCACCCGCAGGCACGGGCCCTGGTGATGCTCGAACAGTTCGCAGGCGTCATGTATATCGGCCTTGTGGTGTCGCGTCTGGTCGGGTTGACCATGCTTCGGCGCATGTGAAAATGAACGCCAGATAAAAATTTCGCGCCCAAAAGGGCGCGAATGGTGATGCAGATTATGTGAATGCGTCGGCGAGAGAGAGCCTGAGTGTCGACCCCGTCATAGGCGGGGTAACCGGCTTAGGCTAATATCCGGGGGCGTTATTGTTTTTGCGGTATGCGCCGATGCTTTGTGCGGAATCTGGCTTTTCGATGGCCCTGTCCAGGGACGGTGGGGACGGTATTGCTGGTGAGCCCTGCCCAGGTCCCGTCCCTACTGTATAGCCGAAAATGAACAGCAGCGAACTCACGCCCATTGACGCCGACCGCGTGCAGGTCGGCGACTGTGTCATTACCTTGTCCTCGCGTGAGGTCGAGGTTGAAGGCGCGCGCCGTCCGCGGCGGCTGACGCCGAAAGCGCTGGGCGTACTTCGCGTGTTGATGCGGCAGCCTGGGCGCGTGGTCACCCGTGAAGAGCTGTTTGCCGAGGTCTGGCCCGATACGTTGCCGACCAATGACGTGCTGACCCAGGCCGTCACCCAGCTGCGCAAGGCGTTCGCCAACGACGACGACAATGGCCAGGCCTACATCGAGACCATCGCCAAGAGCGGCTATCGGCTGCTGGTACCGGTGCAGGCGCTGGACGACTTCGAGCCGGTGGCGGAAGTGGATGCGGTGGCCGTTGCGGATGTGATGCCGTCGCCGGACGGTGCCGGCACGATTCCGGCGCTGGCCGTGCCTGCAGCGCCTTTACGCCGGCGCGGCTGGCGCCAGCTGCGCCGCCAGCTGTTGTGGGTGCTGGGTGTGATGATGCTGGCCGCGCTGCTGGTCATGGCCACATTGTTGCTGCGGCGCGGGCCGGAGCCGAGTTCACCGGTGGATGCAGCGGTCGAGAACGGCGTGCGGGTGATCGGCAGCCCGCAGCGTCCCTATCGCCTGATCACCGCTACCAGTGGTTTTGAAACCTATCCCACACTTTCGCCGGACGGCTCCCAGGTTGCCTACGAAGGCGCCAACGAGGATGGCGCCGGAGGTGGTGTGATCAAGGTGCAGACCTCGGGCAATGCGCCGGCCCGGCAGCTGGCGCTGCCGCCCAAGGGGGCCAGTGACCGTTTCCCGAGCTGGTCACCGGACGGGCGCGAGATCGCTTTTGCCCGCTTTGGAGCCGACGGCGGTTGCCAGGTGCTGATCGCCAGTGCCACTGGCGGCGGCGTGCGCCAGGCGACCCGTTGCGATGGAACCGAGCTGCTCAGCTTCGACTGGACACCGGATGGCCGCGGCCTGGTCTTTGGCAGCATGGTGGGCCGCTACGCCCATCGCGGCATCCGTGTGCTCGACCTGGCCAGCGGCCAGTGGCGGGCGTTGGACTACGCGGTCGATCAGGATGATTTTGACTACGCGCCACGCTACTCGCCCGACGGCAAGTGGCTGGTGTTCGTGCGCAATCCACAGATGGGCGACCTGTGGCGGATGCCGGCCGGAGGCGGTGAGCTGGAGCAGTTGACCAACGAATCCGCCGAACAGCGTGGCTGGGCCTGGCTGGGCGATGGGCGCAGCATCGTGTTCGGCCGGCGCGTGGACAGCGAGGTGCGGTTGTACTACCTGGACGTGGAGCGCCGCACCTTGCGTGATGCCGGCCTCGACGACGCACAGTGGCCTGCGGTGTCGCGCCACGGCGACGTGCTGGCCTTCGTTCACCGCCGTGCCCAGTTCGGCGTGTTCAAGGTGCCGATGGCCGGCGGCAGCGCCGAGCGGCTGTTCGCGTCCAGTGGGCGCGACGGGCAGCCGATGGCGGCGCCCGACGGTCGCCAGCTGGTCTTCACCTCCGATCGTTCCGGCAGTTTCGCGCTGTGGTGGGCGGACATGCAGCGGCCCGACTCACTGCGACCGATCGAGGGCCTGCGTCCGGAGGGGCGGCAGGCGCCGGACTGGTCGGCCGACAGCCGCCAGCTGCTGGTGGTCGGGCGTGACGAGCATGGGCGTACCGTTGTCTACGAGATCGCCCCGCGCGACGAGCACCTGCAACCGCTGCCGGTTCCAGTGGATCAGCCGCTGCAGGCCCTGTACGGGGCAACCCCGGAGCAGCTGCTGGTAGTCGAGCGCGATGCAGAGCAACGCACCCGGTTGAGCCTGTTCGATCGCAGCGTGACCCCCTGGCGCCGCCTGGCCAGTATCGACGGCGTCTCCCAGGCGCGTTTCGATCGGGGCGATGGCCGCGTGCTGTTCACACGCCTGGCGTCCGGCGGCTTGTGGTCGGTGGATGCGGCACTGTCCCCGGCCAGCGTGCAGCAGGTCAGTGAAGACCGGCCCAGCCGATGGCGCTATCGCACCTGGACGGTGGCGGGCACCGGAGGCATCGGGTATCTCGGCAACTCGACCGAATGCGGTACGACCTTGATCCATATCCAGGCCGGCACCGAAGCCCCCGAGCGCTGCCTGGACCGGCAGCGGCTCAGTGCGGGCAACGGCATCAGTGCCAGCGCCGATGGCCGGGATCTGTACGTCGCACTGGCGGTCAGCGATGGTGCCGACATCGGCGTCATGCAGCTGCCCCGGTCGGCGCCGGCACTGTTCCCGGCCTTTCTCAAGTCGTTGATCCTGAAGAAAAATATCTCTTCGTGATTTTTTCGTGGAGTTCTCGCCGCGAATTCGTGGCGATCTCGGCGGATTTTCCTGACGGGCTGACGCCTGATTAGGCAAAACGGAAGCCTGTATCAGGCAAACCCGTGGTGCCCCATGCGTCAACTCTCGCTGGCCGATCGTGGCCAAACCGTCTCCCTCGACAAGGCGCTGGACGATCTCGCGCCGACCTGCATGGGCGTGGCCCGGCTCGGCAGCCTGCAGACGGCAGGGTCAAGCTTCACTGTCTGGCTGCAGGTGAGGGGCAGTTCCTGGGTGGAAGCCAAGGAAGGGCGTTTCCGCCTGCGCCATGGTGAGTGGATTGCCTTCGAGAAGGAGTCGCGCCCATTGGTGCAGGCCGGCCGTAACGGACTGTGCGTGGGCCTCAGCCTGACTGCGGAGGCGATGCGGGTGCTGTCCGAGATGGCCGACTGCGGCCTGTATGCCGGTCGTGGTCGCATGAGCCGCGGCGACGCCCGCGTTGCCCTGCGCCTGTGGCGCGACGCGCTCGACAGCGGCCTGCCAGCGCAGGCGCTGCGCCCGCTGTTGTTGCACCTGGCCGGCCTGCAGCGTGACCTGGCCGACAACGTACAGCGCTGCCCCGGTCGCTCACGCAGCCGCAAGCGCCAGGTGTTCGGCCGCATGCAGCGCGCCCGTCTCTATCTGGAGGGCAACAGCCACCGCGTGGTGCGGATCGGCGAGCTGGCCGAGCTGACCAACTTCTCCAGCTGGTACCTCTCCAAGACCTTCCAGAGCCTGTATGAAGAGAGCCCCCAGTCGCTTTCGGCACGGTTGCGCCTGGAGCGGGCCGCCGATCTGCTGCGCGACACCGACATGATGGTGGGCGAGGTCGCCGCGGCCAGCGGATTCGACAACTGCTGCAGCTTCGCGCGGGCCTTCCGCGCCCGTTACGGGCAGTCTGCCTCCCGGTTCAGGGAAAACGGCGGCTTGCTCCCGCCACACTCTGCAAAGTCTACGGTTGGGTCGCGCAAATACAGCATCGCAACGCAATCGTAACGTGCTGGAGCGTTTTAACACGCTACTAACACGTACCTTGGAGAGATTGATGAACGTTCGCACCCCTGCCGTGCGGCTGGGCCTGCTGCCCGCCGGCATCGCGCTGGCGCTGGCACCGGCATTTGCTTCCGCACAGGAAGCCAGTGCCCCGACCACCCTTGATCGCCTGGAAGTCACCGGCTCCCGCATCCGCTCGGTGGATGTGGAAACCTCCCAGCCGGTCCTCACCGTAAGCCATGAGGACATCCAGCGTTCGGGCCTGGTCAGCGTCGGCGACCTGCTGCAGAACCTGTCCGTGGCGGGCACCCAGACCTTCAGCAAGGCGGCCGTGCTGGCGTCCAACCCGGAACAGGGCGGCCAGTACGTCAGCCTGTACAACCTGGGTGAGCAGCGCACGCTGGTGCTGGTCAACGGCAAGCGCTGGAGCACCAGCCTGGCCGGCTTCACCGACATGTCGACCATCCCGACCTCGCTGATCGAGCGCATTGAAGTCCTGAAGGACGGCGCCTCGGCGATCTACGGTTCCGACGCCATCTCCGGCGTGGTCAACATCATCCTGCGCAAGAACTTCGACGGCGCCGAGGCCAGTGCCTACTATGGCCAGAACAGCCACGGCGACGGTTCCAAGACCCAGTACAGCCTGACCCTGGGTGCCAGCGGCGAGCGCTCCTCGATCGTGTTCGGCGCGAACTACATCAAGGAAGATCCGGTGTGGGCCAAGGATCGTGGCCTGACCAAATACTCCTATGGCCAGGGCCACAAGGAAGACGGTCTGAGCCCGGCTGGCCCGTGGGGTCGTTTCACCGATCCGCGTGCCGAAGGCACCGCCGGTGCTGGCGAATACAACAAGGCTGGCAAGTGGGTCCCGAACACCTGGGTGGTCAACCACACCGGTTCCTGGGACACCCCGGTCGGCGTTGGCCAGCCGTCGAACAACTTCAACAACTACCACCTGATTGGTCTGGACGACTACTACAACGCCTCGCAGCAGATGATGCTGAACCAGGGCGCTGAGTCGAAGACCATGTTCACCTCGGCCAGCTACGACATCAACGACAACCTGCGTCTGAAGTCGACGGCGATGTACTCCGAGCGCGATTCCAAGCGCCAGATCGCCGGCTACCCGCTGACCGGCACCTCGCAGCCGCAGTTCCCGGTGGCGATCAGCAAGGACAGCATCTACAACCCGCTGGGCAACTGGGCCAACCCGGGCGCCGGCGTTGACATCGGTGGCTGGGGCCGTCGTATCTTCGAACTGCCGCGCATCACCCAGAACAACGTCAAGTCGCTGCACTTCGACGCGGCCCTGGAAGGCAACTTCGACTTCAACAACCGTCCGTTCGACTGGGATGTGGGCATCAACTACAACCAGTTCGACGTGACCCAGACCAGCTCGGGCAACATCAACCTGCTGGCCCTGAAGAACGCCCTCGGCCCGTCGTTCATCAACGCCAATGGCGTCGCCCAGTGCGGCACCGCTGCCAACCCGATCGCGCTGGGCACCAGCCCGGGCAGCTGCGTTCCGTTCGACCTGCTGGGCGGCGCCAGCGCCGCGACCCCGGATGCGCTGAAGTACATCAACACCCTGCTGAACTCGACCGGCCAGAGCAAGAGCAAGCAGTACTTCGCCAACATCACCGGTTCGCTGTTCGACATGCCGGGCGATGCGGGCGAGTTCGCCTTCGCTGCCGGTTACGAGCATCGCGAAGTGTCGGGCTACGATCACCCGGACGCACTGTCCTCCTCGGGTTACACCACCGAGCTGGCCGCGCAGCCGACCGAAGGCAAGTACAAGACCAACGAGTTCTACCTGGAACTGATGGTGCCGCTGCTGCGTGACCTGCCGGGTGCCAAGGAGCTGTCGCTGGATATCGCCAGCCGCTACTCGGACTACGACAAGTTCGGCAACACGGTCAACAGCAAGTTCAGCGTGACCTGGAAGCCGATCGACGACCTGCTGGTGCGTGCGACCTACGGCGAGGGCTTCCGTGCCCCGACCCTGGACGACACGTTCGGTGGTGGTTCGCAGACCTTCGACAAGTTCACCGATCCGTGTGATGCCGTGTTCGGCCAGCGCAGCAACCCGGCCGTTGCAGCCCGTTGCGGTGCTGAAGGCCTGGCGTCCGACTTCCGTCAGACCGACGCTGCCGGTCGTCCGATCAGTGCCCGTGACACCCAGGGTAACAACCCGTTCAACTCGGGTGTGGGCAACGACAAGCTGCAGCCGGAAACCAGCAAGACCCGCACCGCGGGCCTGGTCTGGAGCCCGAGCTTCGTCAGCGGCCTGAACGTCTCGCTGGACTGGTACAAGATCACTGTCGACAACGTGATCACCGCGCTGTCGGCGAACTACGTGCTGAACCAGTGCTACCAGAACGGTGTGCAGGCCTTCTGTGACCAGTACAGCCGTGGCGACGTCGCCAACGGCCAGCAGGTCACCGGCCTGAGCCGCGGCAACGCGAACCTGGGCTCGCTGGAAACCGAAGGCTACAACTTCGGCGTCCGCTACCGCATGCCGGAATACAGCTTCGGTACCCTGTCGTTCAACCTGGACACCAACTACCTGACCAGCTTCCGTCAGCAGGCCACCAAGGGTGCTGCATGGGATGACTACGCAGGCTACTGGAACTACCCGCGTGTCCGCGGCACCCTGGCCAGCACCTGGACCAAGGGCGACCTGTCGGCCACCTGGACCATGCGTTACTACGGCGGCTTCCGCGACTTCTGCTACGACCAGGAAAATGGCCTGGAGTGCAACCAGCCGGATTACTACACCGAGAACGGTGGCTGGAGCGGTGGCCTGGGTGCCAACAAGAAGGGCGCGATCGTCTATCACGACATCTCGGCCACCTGGCAGGCCCCGTGGAACGGCAGCGTGACCGTCGGTGCCCGCAACGTGTTCGGCAAGACTCCGCCGATCACCTACGCGGTGACCAACGCCAGTGCCGTGCAGCTGGACCCGATGCTGGATTACGACCGCTTCCTGTTCATCCAGTACAACCAGCGCTTCTGATCCATCGAAGCCTGAAGGCAAGACGAGGAGGGCGGGCCGCAAGGCCCGCCCTCTTTGCGTTTGGCAGAGCCGGGTCGGGAAACTCTGAATCGGGCGGTTCAGCGACAGGGGTCACGCTTGTCGCAACTGGACCGCTGGTAGGTTCGCAGAGGTCCATTCCGGACCAAGGAGAGCGCGAAATGAACAACGCGATGCCACGTATGTTTGCTGCTGCAGTTCTCGCCGTCCTGAGCCTGGCCGGCAGTGTGTCGGCCGGTCCGCTGGTGTGTGCCAATGGCCGTTATTGCGCGGAGGTGCGCAGCAACTGCATCAAGGCCGGTGAGGATGCGGCGTACTGCCAGTTCCTGTTCGAGCGCTGCGTGTACGACCACTGCGCGCAGCCCTGATGCAACGAAGGCGCGTCCCTGCGGACGCGCCTTCATCGTGTGGATTGCCGGTGGAGCTCAGGCTTCGCTCGGCGTAAGCCCCATCAGGCTGTTGGCATGTTCGCGCCACTGCGGCAGCTTGTTGAGCACGCCCGCGCGCTGCAGATAGTCCTCATCCACCGGGTCGCCGTTGACCAGCGCCAGGGCCACATGCACCGCACCGGTCACCCAGAAGCTGCGGGTGTTGGCGCGCTGCGGCTGCAGGTGGAATGCCACCGCTTCGATGATCGGCATCGGCAGGCCCCACAGCCCCAGCAGGTAGGCACCGGCTTCGGCATGGCCCGGTCGGGTATCACCGGCCAGCGATGGCTCGGTGCGCTCGTTGCGTACGCCGGGCAGCAGCAGGCCGATGTCGGCCAGCAGTGCCGCGGTTGCGCCCAGTTCGGCACTGGATTCGGGCAGCAGGCGTGCGGCCAGGCGCGAGGCGAGCAGGGCGCGCTGCTGCAGCGAGTTGCGTTCGGCAGTCGACAGCGTCGGCGCCGAGAACACTTCACTGGCCAGCACCAGGTCACGCAGCGTGGCCAGGCCCAGCCGGGTGACCGCAGTACGCAGGTCGGCAATGGTGCGGCCCTGGCTGAAGAACGCCGAGTTCGACAACTGCAGCACCTTGGCGGCGATGGCCGGATCGGCGGCCACCAGCTTGGCGACGTCGGCGCTGTCGGCGTCGTCATCATGCTCCAGCGCCTGGGTCAGGCTCAGGTACAGGTGCGGCGGCGACGGCAGTTTCTCGATGCGGCCGATGGCATCGCGCAGGCGCGGGCTGTCCAGCACTTCGCGCAGCTCTTCCAGGCTGGTCAGCGCTTCCAGCAGTACTTCCGGTGCCAGTGGCAACGGCAGGAAACGGTGAGCGACACCGATCAGGCGTGCCGGCGGCGGCCGGTTGCCATGCTGTGCGTCCACCAGCGCGATGCGGATGGTTTCCGGACGCAGGGTCCTGATCTGGCCGAGCAGCGTGGTGGCATTGAGGTCCGGCAGCTGCGGGCAGACAATCACCGCGTCCACGCCCTGGGTGGCAACCGCGGTCATCGCGGTCTGGCCATCGGTGGCGGTCAGCGGCTGCCAGTCTTCCCCAAGATCGGCAATGAATTCGGTCAGCTCAGCCGGCAGGCTGGCTGCATCCCCAACAAGCAGAATACGCACGACACATTCCCCTGGCTGTCTCGACGATGGATGTCGATGACGTGTGAAGTGACGCAATTTACCTAATACGGCAGCAAGAGTGATGTGCCGTCATCATGAAACGTGACCCGCATCGCTCCGGCAGGGTACCGCCGGAGCGATCCGGTTCAGGCTCAGGCCTTGCTGTCGAGGTGGCGCTGGTGCGCCTCGATCAGGATCTGCTTGGCCTCAGCGGCGCCGCCCCAACCGTCCAGCTTGACCCACTTGCCCTTCTCCAGGTCCTTGTAGTGCTCGAAGAAGTGGCCGATGCGCTCCAGCCAGTGGCTGGACACCTGGGCGATGTCTTCAACGTGGGCGTAGCCACTGAAGATCTTCGAGACCGGCACGGCCAGGATCTTCTCGTCGCTGCCCGCTTCATCGCTCATCTTCAGCACGCCGACCGGACGGCAGCGCACGACCGAGCCCGGCACCAGCGGCAGCGGCAGCACCACCAGCACGTCGGCCGGATCGCCGTCGCCGCACAGGGTGCTCGGCACGTAGCCGTAGTTGCAGGGGTAACGCATCGGGGTGGACAGGATGCGGTCGACGAAGATCGCGCCGGTTTCCTTGTCCACTTCGTACTTCACCGGCTCCGAGTCCTTCGGGATCTCGATGATGACGTTGATTTCTTCCGGCGGGTTCTTGCCGGGCGAGACGAGTTCCAGACCCATGGTCGTGCTCCAGGTGGGGGATATAGACGGATAGCCCCCCATTTTATGCCTTTGCCGGGCGCTGTGCAGAGGGAGGGGCTGACCGCTGCGTGGGGCAGGGACCCACGTGGCAGGCCGGGGTTGGCTGATAGGGCCGGCCGGTGCGGGGGCGCAGGCTGGAACGACCTTGCCAAGGAGTCCGCCGATGAAAGTGTCTGCCCTGCCGTTCGCCCTGTTCTGCATGCTGCTGGTTGCGCCGTTGGCCCAGGCCTCTCCTTACGTCGACCTGATCGACTACCCGCGGCAGGAAGCCAACTGGGACCGCTTCTTTGCCCTGGAGGGACGTCTGCAGTACGGGTTCGATGCGATCTGCGGCGATACCTTCTGCGAAGGCGAGTACAGCGATATCCGCGCCCTGCGCCTGCGCTGCTCGGTGGACGCGGTGCGCGGCACGGTGCATGAGTGCCTGTGGGCATTTGCCGCCAGTGACCTGGCTGTGTGGCGGCATGACGGTGCGATCGTCGCCCGGCAACCGACCTGGCTGTGCCGCCTGCCGCTGGAGCCTGGCACACCGGTGGAAGCCTTCCATGCCGCGCTCGCCGCCCGCAATCCACTGCATGACCCGTTGCCGGGGACCTCGCGGAGCGTCTATGACGGGCTGACCGGGTGCATCCATTGATGCGAACGTGACTGATTCTCATTAACGGAGTAGCATGCGCGGCGCCTTCCGTCTGTCGTCCCGGTTCCGCGCATGTCCTCCAATGCCGCCTCCCTCACCGAACTGCTGATCCGCGAGCGGCCTGCGCTGTTGCGCCGGGTGCAACGCATCCTGGGGGGCGACAACGGCGCCGAGGACGTGATCCAGGCGGTGTGGTTCAAGGCGCGTGGTGTCGATGACAGCCAGGCCATCGACAATCCGCGTGCCTACCTGTACCGGCTGGCCGCCAACCTGGCCACCGACCACGGCCGCGAATCGACCCGGCGCAACCGCCTGCTGGCCGACCACTACCTGTGGGGAGCGGACGAGGTCATCTCGACCGAGGAACAGGCCATGGCCCAGGACGAGCTGCAGCGTGTCCTGGATGCGGCCGGACACCTGCCGGAGCCGACTCGCACCATCTTCCGGCTCAACCGCCTGCAGGGCCTGACCCAGGCCGAGATTGCCCGCCGCCTCGGGGTGTCGGTGACCACCGTTGAGAACCATGTGCGCACCGCGTTGCAACGCCTGGCCTGGGCGCGCAGCGGCCGATGATCGCCCCGGCTTGGGGCTGGCCCTCGCTGAAACGTCTTGATCACTGGACCGTGGATGCGGTCTAGTTCCCCCGCCCGCGCTTGAATGCGCCTGTCCGCCAGCCGATGAGCCCGCCGAGCACGCTGCCCGCCGCCAATGACGATGCCCTGGCCGAACAGGCCCGGGGCTGGATTGCGTGGCTGGCCTCGGGTGACATCGGCGAGGGGCACATGCACGAGTTCGAGCGCTGGCTGGCAGAGCCGGGGCACCGCCGGGCCTTCGAGCACGAGCGCACGCTGTGGCGCAGCGTCGGGCCACGCCCGCTGGCCCGGTGTGCCGAACGCCGCCGCCCGCATCGAATGCGCTGGGCGATGGCCGCTGCAGCTGTGCTGGCGATGCTGGTGGCATGGCCGGAGGCCTGGTTGCGGCTGCAGGCCGACCATCGCAGCTCGCACGTCGTGCAGAACGTAACGCTGCCCGATGGCAGCCGCGCAGTGCTGGATGCGGACAGCGCGATCGCCGTGCGCTTCGATGCGCACGCACGCGAGGTCGAGCTCCTGCGCGGGCGCGTCTGGTTCGAGGTCAGCCCGGATGCGCAGCGGCGTTTCAGCGTGCGTGCCGGCAATGGCGTGGTTGAGGACATCTCGACCGCGTTCACCGTCGCGCGTGGCGATGACGGGGTGGAAACCCAGGTCGGGCAGGGCAGGGTGCGTGTGGCCAGCCCGGCCGACGGTGGCTGGACCTACCTGCAGGCGGGCCAGCGTGCCGTCTATGGCGAGCGCAACGGCGTGACGCGTCTGCAGGATGTGGCGGCCGACAGCGTGGGCGCGTGGCGCCAGGGCGAGCTGCTGCTGGAGCAGGCCAGCGTCGCCGACGCCGTGCAATGGGTGGGGCGCTATCGTGCCGGCCCGACGTTCGTGCGCGGTGATCTGTCGCGATTGCCGGCGATCAGTGCGGCGCTGCGCATCGATCGCCCGGAACAGGCGCTGGACGCGTTGGCGGCGACGGCAGGTCTGCAGGTCACCCGCCTGCCGCTCGGCGTCGCCATCATCCATCAGTAGATCCACGCCATGCGTGGATGATGTTCCCGATGTGCCGGCCACGGTCGGCACCCTCTGCGGCCGCAAATCGCCCTTGGGGTTGCCGCGCGCCCAACCGTCTTACCCCGCGAACGTACCCGCCGCCGCCACGTACGTCGCCGTGTCCGCCTGTGTTGCGGATGACGCCGCGCCTGCGGCACCGATTACCTGACAGGTTCCCCATGTTCGACTCCCATCGTCCGGGCCGCGCGCCGCGCCCGTCCCGCCTGTGCATTGCATTGCTGGCTGCCGGCCTGGCCAGTGCCACGCCATCCGTGCTGGCACAGAACGCCCGTGGCGATCACGCCGCCGTACAGCGCTTCGACATTCCGGCGCAGCCCCTGGACGAGGCGCTGCGCAGCTACATGCGCCAGTCCGGCGTGCAGGTCGTGTATCCGGCCATCCTGGCCCACGGGGTGAGCTCGCGTGCGGTCAATGGCAGCCTGCCGGCCAACGAGGCGCTGCAGCAGCTGCTGCAGGGCAGTGGCCTGGCGGTGCGCCGGGTCAGCGCAGATGCAGTCACGCTGGAAGCGGCGACGCCGGCGCAGGCCGACAGCGGCGTGATCGTCACCGACACGCTCAGCGTGGCCGGCGACCGCGTCGACAGTGGCGCGACCAGCGACGAGGCGCGCCTGCTCGACAGCTATCGCAGCGTCGGTTCCACCACCACGCTCAACCGCACGCAGCTGGAGCGTTTCCGCGGTACGTCCAACGGCGACATCGTCAAGGGCATGGCCGGCGTCACTGCCGGTGACCCACGCGTCGGCAATGGCTTCGACGTCAACATCCGCGGCATCCAGGGCCAGGGCCGCGTGCCGGTGATCATCGACGGTGGCCAGTCCAGCATCGATACCTACCGCGGCTACGCCGGTCAATCGCAGCGTACCTACCTCGACCCGGACCTGATTTCCAGCCTGACCATCACCAAGGGCCCGAGCCTGCAGGCCAACGCCTCTGGCGGCATCGGCGGCGTGGTCGAGATGGAGACGCTGAAGATCGGCGACGTGCTGCGCGAAGGGCGCGACTTCGGCTTGCGCGTGCGTGGCGGCCTGGCCAACAACAGCGCCAACAACCTGCCTTCCTACAGTGCCGCGCCGCGCAACGATCGCAGCGCCACCGGCAGCCAGTTCTTCAACGTGGCCGCTGCGGGAAACTGGGACCGCTTCGATCTGGTCGCCGCCTACGCCTACCGCGACAATGGCAACTACTTCTCCGGCAAGCACGGCTACGACGACTTCCCACAGACCCGGCGCACGCTGGCACCGCTGAATCCGCCGCGTACCGAGGTCTTCAATACCTCGGCGCGCTCGAAGTCGGCGCTGCTCAAGGGCACCTGGCGTATCGACGATGCACAGACCCTGGAAGCTGGCTACCGCCGCTACGAAGGCACCGCCGGCGAGATCATGGCCTCGCAGATCATCCGCGTCGATCGCGACCGCGTTCCGCAATGGGATCCGGGCCACGTCGACATGGACAGCTACACCCTGCGCTATCGCTTCAACCCGGACAGCGAGCTGGTCGACCTGCGCGTCAACGCCGCGTACACCGACACCGACAGCGTGATGTACAACAGCCTGACCGGCATCACCCCGTGGTATTTCGATCGTCGTACCGAGTGGTACGACGCGCCCAGCTTCAGTGGTGACCCCGGCTACAAGGATGCCTACCGCAATCCGCTGCGACAGAAGCGCTTCGGACTGGATGCCAGCAACACCTCGAAGTTCGACACACGTGCTGGCGCGTTCACCCTCGACTACGGCCTGTCCTACAGCGACGAAGACATCGCGCCAGGCAGTTCGGGGCCGGTCATGCACGATGACCTGATCAACAACCGCTTCCTGCGCAACGCCGAGCGCAAGGAATACAGCGCCGTGGCCTCGCTGAAGTGGCAGCCCGATGAACACTGGGAACTGCTGGCCGGCGGCCGCTGGAACCGCGTGGATGTGCATGACCGCAACCGCCTGGCCACGCCCGATGCTTATGAGGTGCAGGGCCAGTACCGCTACACCGAACTGCTCAATGGCAACCCGGCGCTGCCGTCGTGGCGGGCCAAGCGCATCGCGCTGCTGAACTGGTATCCGGATGCCAACGGCAACTTCACCCAGGAATCGCTGCTGGCCTCGCCGTACAAGAAGGGCACGGCGGGCGACATCGGTGGCTGGAACTTCTACGACGCCGGCAAGGCGCAGGACCTGGAAGTGCCGGTCAGCTGGACCTGGTCGCAGCCGATCCGCCGTCGCGATAACGCGTTCTCGCCGACCGCCAGCGTGGCCTACCGCTTCAGCGAAGACACCATGGTCTACGTGAAGTACGCCGAAGGCATCAAGCTGCCGAGCCTGTTCGAGACCACGCTGGGCCTGTTCACCGCCGCCAAGCCGGTGGGTGAGTTGAAGCCGGAGCGCGCGCGCAGCTGGGAAATCGGTGCCAGCACCCTCCGCTATGACCTGTTCACTGCCGGCGATCGCCTGGCGCTGAAGCTGGCGTACTTCGATACCCGCATCGACGACCTGATCACCCGTGACTACCGCACGCTGTCGGCGGGCCTGATCCGCAACGTCGACCAGTTCAAGGTCTCGGGCATGGAGTTCCAGTCCAGCTATGACAGCGGCAAGGTATTTGCCGATCTGTCCGCACACTATTACTTCAAGGCCAAGACCTGCGCGCCGGACATCGCCGCCGAGCGCCGTGCCTATGGGGCGCAGCGCAGGAACGGCGAGCTGGCCAACACGCCCGACTGCGTGGACGGCGGCTTCGAGGGCTCGTACACCAATACCCAGAACCCACCGCGCTACATGGTCAACCTGACCCTGGGCTCGCGCCTGTTCGACGAGCGCCTGACCTTCGGCACCCGCGTGGTCCACAACGCCGGCCCGATCAGCAAGCTGGACAAGGACTGGAACGTGGGCCTGTCGGCGATCCAGCAGCTGTACCGGCCAACCACGCTGGTGGACCTGTTCGCCAGCTGGAGCTTCAACGACCAGCTGTCGGTGGAAGCCGGCGTGGACAACCTGACCGACCGCTACTACCTGGACCCGCTGGCCCTGGGCGTGATGCCGGCCCCGGGCCGCACCGCGCGGCTGGCGTTGACCTGGAAGTACTGATCGGTCGCGGATGAGTGGTGGGGTCGGATCCCTTTCCTGCGGAAAGGGCTCTGACCCCGGCGAGCCCCAACCGCCCTCGGTGGGTGCGGACCTTGGTCCGCACCGCTTCTGCCGTGCAATCGACAGCGCCGGGCCATGCCCGGCGTCTATTTACAGCCCGCTCGAAGCCTTTACCGCATTTTCGTGCAGCGACTCGTTCAGCTCATCCACCACCGTGGTCCATGCCGCATCGGCCTGCAGTGATTCGGACAGGAACTGGCGCTGGGCATCGTTCCAGTACGGTGCTTCGACCACTTCGACATCGGTGGCCAGCTGGTGCTCGCGGATGAAGCGGGCGATGCCCTCGGCGCTGGCATCCAGGCCCAGCTGCAGGAACAGGTTGGTCATGCGCGGTTCGGTGGTGATCATCGTCGGTTCCGGATGGACAAGGGGATGGCCCATTATCGGTGTAGACGGCCTTGGGGAAAGCCCCGTGGCAGACGTCTACAGCACGACGACCCCCTTGGCATTCCCCCATGAACGCACACATCGCCCCTGAAGAAAGCCGCAGCCTGCGGCTCAAGGCCGCCACCCGCGACAGCCACGGTGCCCTGGACAAGCGCATCATGGCCGGCGACATCTTCGCCGACCGCAGCAATTTCGCCCGTTTCCTGCGCGTGCAGTATCGCTTCCACCGCAGCATCGATGCGCTGTATGCCAACCCTGCGCTGGACGCACTGCTGCCGGACCTGGGCGAGCGCCGCCGCCTGACCCAGGTCGCGCGCGACCTGCAGGACCTGGAGCAGACCCTGCCGGGGGCTGACATCGCGGCGTTGCCGTCCGATCTGGAACTGCCCGCCGCGTTGGGCTGGCTGTACGTGGCTGAAGGCTCCAACCTGGGCGGCACCATTCTGTACAAGATGGCTGCCAAGCTCGGCCTGGACCGTGATTTTGGCGCCCGCCACCTGGCCGCGCATCCGGATGGCGCGGCGCGCCACTGGCGTGAGTTCACCGCGGCGCTGGACGCGGTACCGCTGAGTGCCGAGCAGGAGCAGCAGGTGATCGATGCGGCCGACGCCGCGTTCCGCAGCGTGCACGGCCACGTCGAAGTGGAATTCGCCTGATGCACGGCGCACGCCCACAGGTGCAGCGCTGATGCGCTGGCTCTGGTTCGCGCTGGGCTGGCTGATGGTCGGGCTCGGGGTGATCGGCGCGTTGCTGCCGGTGATGCCGACCACCATCTTCCTGATCCTGGCCGTGGGCTGCTTCGCGCGCAGCTCGCCGAAGTTCGAGCAGCGCCTGCTGGCGCATCCGCGCTACGGCTCGTCGCTGCGGTTGTGGCGCGAGCAGGGCGCGGTATCGCGCAAGGGCAAGGCGTTTGCCAGTGCCGGCATGGCGCTGGGCTTTGCCCTGTTCTGCTGGGGCGCGCACCCGTCCTGGCGCCTGCTGTTGGGCGTGGGCCTGTTCTTCGCGGTCAGCGCCGGCTACGTGCTGAGCCGACCGGCACCGCGGCTGGAACCCCATCCGGTCGTGGAAGTGGACGACGCCAATGATCCGCGCGCGGCCCGTCGTCGCGCAGCGACCCCTGATGCTGATGGAAACCGAGACGATGCTGCCTGCTGACCTGGTCCCCGTGGCCGCCCCCGCATTGACCCCGTGGGGCATGTACCTGGCCGCCGACGTGGTGGTAAAGGCCGTGATGAT
Source organism: Stenotrophomonas sp. YJH_SMC_120 (assembly GCF_059368675.1). NCBI lineage: Bacteria > Pseudomonadati > Pseudomonadota > Gammaproteobacteria > Lysobacterales > Lysobacteraceae > Stenotrophomonas > Stenotrophomonas sp. YJH_SMC_120. The sequence goes on along the minus strand of NZ_JCAFRY010000009.1, from coordinate 9,718 downwards.
CGCGCTGGCACTGGCGTCGCTGGCCACCTGGACCATACTGCTGGCCAAGGGTTGGGAACTGACGCGCCAGGCCCGGCAGCTGCGTGCGGCGCGCGCGCTGTTGCTGCAGTCCGCACAGCTGCCGCCGCAGAGCGAAGAGGCAAGCCTGCGGCAGGGCACCGCGCTGGCGATGCTGGACGCAGCACGCACCGAACTGCGTCTGTCGCAGGATCTGGATAGTCGCGACGGCATCAAGGAGCGCATCGCCTCGCGCCTGGACCGCATCGAGCTGGAGACCGCGCGCGTGCAGCGGCGTGGCATCGGTGTGCTCGCCAGCATCGGCGCGGTGGCGCCCTTCGTCGGCCTGTTCGGCACGGTGTGGGGCATCATGAACAGTTTCATCGGCATCGCACACAGCAACACCACCAACCTGGCGGTGGTTGCGCCCGGCATCGCCGAGGCCCTGCTGGCGACCGCACTCGGCCTGGTCGCGGCGATTCCCGCGGTACTGGTCTACAACCATTTCAGCCGCGTGCTGGCCGGCCTGCGGGGCCTGCTCGGCGATCTGTCGGCGGCCGTGCAGCAGCTGGTCTCGCGCGATCTTGATCGTGCCGTGCCGCGTACCGCAGCGGCACCGCTGCGCGCGGTGCACTGAGGCGCGACGATGGCGATCAGGACCGCGTCCGACCGCGACGACGCACCGGAAGAAGCACACGAGATCAACGTCACGCCCTTCATCGACGTGATGCTGGTGCTGCTGATCATCTTCATGGTAGCCGCACCGCTGGCCACCGTATCAGTGCCCGTGCAGCTGCCGGCCAGCAGCGCCAGTGCCACGCCGCCCGAACAGGCGCCGGTGTATGTGACCGTGCAGGCCGATCTGTCGCTGCGCGTGGGCGAGCAGGCGGTGGCGCGTGACGGGCTGGCCGCTGCATTGCAGGCGGCCACCCACGGCGACACCGCGCAGCGCATCTTCCTGCGTGCCGATACCCGCGTGCCTTACGGTGAACTGATGGCGACGCTGGACGCGCTGCGTGGCGCAGGCTACTTGAAGGTGGCACTGGTTGGACTGGAGCAAGGCGCGCGATGAGCGGATTGCGGCGCTGGGCGACCAGCCTGGTGATCGTGCTGCTGGTGCACGCGCTGCTGATCGGCGCGGCCTGCTGGTGGGCGACGCGCGCACCGGTACTGGCTGCGACGGCGCCGCCCGCCGCGCTGATGCTGGAACTGGCACCGATGGCGCAGGCACCGCCGGTGCCGCCGCGCGAGGTCGCCACCGGTCCACTGCAGCAGCAACAGCAGCGGCAGGCGCCGAAGCCGGCCCTGCGCGAGCAACCGAAGGCGCCGGTGCAGCCGCAGGGTGACCTGCCACCGCCGCGTACACCAGAGCCGACGCCCTCGCCGGATGTCGCCGACGCCAATGTCGCGCAGACCAGCGCACCGCCACAGGTGGCCGCTGACGCCGCCGCGCGCTACGCCGCACCGCAGACCACGGCGGGTGAGCGCAGTCGCGCCGAGGCAAGCTGGGAAGGTCGCCTGCTGGGGCACCTGCAGAAGCATCGCCGCTATCCGCGCCAGGCCGAGCGGCTGCGCCAGCAGGGCGTGGTCTACGTGCGCTTTGCCGTGGCCCGCGATGGCGCGGTCTCGGGGTTGAAGCTGGGCCGCAGCAGTGGCTTCGCGCTGCTTGACCAGGAGACGCTGGACACCGTGCAGCGCGCCAGCCCGGTACCGGCGCCGCCGGCCGAAGTGGCCGGCGACCCGGTGGACGTGATGGTGCCGGTGTCGTTCTTCCTGCGCGGGCGGTGATTGACGGTGGGCTCGGATCCCTTTCCCCAGGAAAGGGCTCTGACCCCATCGAGGCCGTCATCCACGCATGGCGTGGATCTACAACAGCGGCACCAGCAGCAGCGCGACGATGTTGATGATCTTGATCAGCGGATTGATCGCCGGGCCGGCCGTGTCCTTGTACGGGTCACCGACGGTATCGCCGGTCACCGCAGCCTTGTGCGCCTCGCTGCCCTTGCCGCCGAAGTGGCCATCTTCGATGTACTTCTTGGCGTTGTCCCAGGCGCCACCGCCGGTGGTCATCGAAATGGCCACGAACAGGCCGGTCACGATCGTGCCGATCAGCAGGCCACCCAGTGCGCGTGGCCCCAGCAGCAGGCCGACCACCACCGGCACCGCCACCGGCAGCAGCGAGGGCACGATCATTTCGCGGATCGCCGAGCGGGTCAGCATGTCCACCGCCTTGTCGTACTGCGGCTTGCCGGTGCCCTGCATGATGCCGGGGATCTCGCGGAACTGGCGACGTACTTCCTCCACCACCGCACCCGCCGCGCGGCCGACCGCTTCCATCGCCATCGCACCGAACAGGTAGGGAATCAGGCCGCCGATCAGCAGGCCGATGATCACCGTGTGGTCGCTGAGGTCGAAGCGGAATTCCTGCCCCGGATGTGCAGCCTGCAGGTTGTGCGTGTAGTCCGCGAACAGCACCAATGCGGCCAGTGCGGCCGAACCGATCGCATAGCCCTTGGTCACCGCCTTGGTGGTGTTGCCAACCGCATCCAGTGGATCGGTGATGTCGCGGATCTCCGAGGGCAGCTCGGCCATCTCGGCAATCCCACCGGCGTTGTCGGTGATCGGCCCGTAGGCATCGAGAGCGACGATCATGCCGGCCATCGACAGCATCGCGGTGGCGGCGATGGCGATGCCGTACAGCCCACCCAGCGCGAACGCGCCCCAGATCGCCGCACACACGGCCACCACCGGCAGCGCGGTGGACTTCATCGAGATGCCGAGGCCGGCGATGATGTTGGTGCCGTGGCCGGTGGTCGAGGCCTGCGCCACGTGCTGCACCGGCTTGTACTGGGTGCCGGTGTAGTACTCGGTGATCCACACGATCAGCCCGGTCAGGACCAGGCCGATCAACGCGCAGCCGTACAGGGCCATCGGCCCGTGCACGTTGTCACCCATCAGGCCGGTAGTGATCGGGTAGAAGGCGATGGCGGCCAGCACGCCGGAGACGATCACGCCCTTGTACAGCGCGCCCATGATCGAGCCGCCAGGCTTCACTTTGACGAACAGCGCGCCGATGATCGAGGCGATGATCGATACGCCGCCCAGCACCAGCGGATACAGCACCGCATTGGCGCCTGCCTCGGCCAGCATCAGGCTGCCCAGCAGCATCGTTGCGATGACGGTCACCGCGTAGGTCTCGAACAGATCGGCGGCCATGCCGGCGCAGTCGCCCACGTTGTCACCCACGTTGTCGGCGATCACCGCCGGGTTGCGCGGGTCGTCCTCGGGAATGCCGGCTTCCACCTTGCCGACCAGATCGGCGCCGACGTCGGCGCCCTTGGTGAAGATGCCACCGCCCAGCCGCGCGAAGATCGAGATCAGCGACGAGCCGAAGGCCAGGCCGACCAGCGCATGCAGCGCCTGTTCCATCGGCAGGCCCATGCGCAGCAGCAGCGCGTAGTAACCGGCCACGCCCAGCAGGCCGAGGCCGACCACCAGCATGCCGGTGATGGCACCGCCGCGGAAGGCGACGTCCATTGCGGCGCTGATGCCGTGGCGTGCAGCTTCGGCAGTGCGCACGTTGGCGCGTACCGACACGTTCATGCCGATGTAGCCGGCCGCGCCGGACAGTACCGCGCCGACCGCGAAGCCGATCGCGGTGTACCAGCTGAGGAACACACCGACCAGCACGAACAGCACCACACCGGCCACGCCAATGGTCAGGTACTGGCGGTTGAGATAGGCACGCGCACCTTCCTGGATCGCCGTGGCGATCGCGATCATGCGTTCATTGCCGGTGGGTTGGCGCAGGATCCAGCGCGCCGAGACGATTCCGAACAGGATCGCGAGAATGGCGCAGCCCAGCGCCAGTGACAGCCCGTGACGTTCCAGCATTAGACCCCTCCGCAGAATGGATGTAGGCATCCAGTGGCGATGAACGGCACCACGAGGGGGACGACGGGCTGCAGCCTGGAACCAACCCGTACCGACCTTGGCGGTCGTCCGACGTATGGCGGTGTTCAGCATTCCCTGGTGCCCGCAGTATGCGTGCCGCGCACTGTAGAGTCGAGCCGTGCTCGACTGGCTTCTGCGAGCCGCAGCGCATGCCGCCAGTCAATGGGCTTGATTCGAGAGCCACCGGCCTTTGCACCCTGTTAAGCCAGCCTCTGCAAGCCTGCGTGGAGTCCTGAAGGAGATCCCCCATGCGCCTGTCCCTGTTGATGCTTGCCGCCCTGGTCCCGGCTGTACCGGCACTCGCCGCGGAAACCCCGGAGCTACAGCGCGCCGTGGGCGCTCCGCAGGCGGTAGGGGCGGTGCATACGCTGCGCCAGATCCCCGAGGCCTGTGCGCGCCTGGAAGGCGCCTTCACCGGGCAGGCGGCCGAGCCGTACCGCTTCTCTGCGGTGCGTACGAGCGAACAATGCCAGCCACGCGCGCGCTTCGTCGACTACGCCAAGGCGCAGCCAAGTGCCGACAAGGGCTGGAAGCTCAATGATGTGATCCGCGTGCCCAGCGCCGCGTGCCCGGCGCAGCAGGCGGTGGTGCGCGTGTGGCGGCTGCCGTCGACCAACAAGGTGGAGCTGGACGGTCAGGGCCAGTCACGCATCTATCTGGAAGAGGCCAGGAAGCAGGCCGCTGCCGGCCAGATTCCGCAGGTAACGATGTTCGCCGCGCAGCTGCAGGTGGAAGGCAAGGCCTGCAATTGAATTTTGCGTGGGCGGTGTACCCACGCGGTCATCCACGGGTAGTGCCGGCCGCTGGCCGGCAACCCTGCAATCATCACTCCGCCAGCGTCGCCCCGCGCGCCACCAGCAGCTCGCGCAAAGCCCTGCGATGGCAGTGCGCCTCATCCTCGCAGTAGCACCCCACGCTGATGTCGTTGTGCTGCGACAGTGCGGCAAGCAGGTCCAGTGCATGGGCGGCATCGGGCGCTTTCATCTCGGCCTTGTAGTGGCGGAAGAACGCGGTCCAGTCGGCGGCCGTCTTCGCCTCATGCGCCCGCTTCACCAGTTCCGCGCTGGGTGACAGGATCGGGAACCAGACGTCGTACCAGTCCTGTTGGGCGAACTCGCTGCGCGGCACGCCGCGCGGCGGCCGCCGCACGGTGCCGATGCGCAGGCCCTCGCCAGGCACGCGCGGCGTACCGAGTCGAACAACACGCAATGCCATGGTGTGCCTCCACTAAAAGGGGACGGAGGGGATTAAGTCGTATCCGACCCACTACTGACGCTGTTGGAGATGACAGAGGGGCGTATGCGACTTAATCCCCTCCGTCCCCTTTTTCGGGTCAGCCCTCGAACGGCGGCAGCTTCTGCTTCACCGCCACGTTCTTCAGGGTGACGTACTTCGGCAGGCCGTCGGCGCCATACGGCAGCGGTGCTTCGCCCTTGATCAGCGGCGACAGGTAGGCCCGCGCCCTGGCGGTGATGCCGAAGCCGTCGCGGCGGATGAAGCCGGCGGGCATCTTCTTTTCATGGTTGGCGATCTTCGACAGTGGCGCCGCCTCGATCTTCCAGCGATAGGGCGCATCGCTGCTGCGCACGATCACCGGCATCACGCCGTTCTGGCCCTTCAGCGCCAGCTGCACGGCGGCCTTGCCGACCGCCTGCGCCTGCTCCCAGTCGGTCCTGCTGGCCAGGTGCCGGGCCGAGCGCTGCAGGTAGTCGGGCAGCGCCCAGTGCACCTTCAGGCCCAGCTGGTCCTTGACCCGGCCGGCCAGGTGCGCGGCCACGCCACCCAGCTGCGAGTGGCCGAACGAGTCCTTGCCGCCGCCAGCGTCAGCGACGAAGCGGCCATCGGCGTTGGCGATGCCCTCCGACGCCACCACCACGCAGTAGCCGACGCGCTCGACCACGGCCTTCACCTTGGCCAGGAACGCCGCCTCGTCATAGGCGCGTTCGGGCAGCAGGATGATGTGCGGCGCTTCGTCATCGCCGTTGCCGGCAAGGCCGGCGGCCGCGGCCAGCCAGCCGGCGTGGCGGCCCATCGCCTCGTAGATGAAGACGCGGGTGGAGGTTTCGGCCATCGCCGCCACGTCCAGCGCTGCCTCGCGTACCGACACCGCGGTGTACTTGGCCGCCGAGCCGAAGCCGGGGCAGGTGTCGGTCACTGCCAGGTCGTTGTCGATGGTCTTGGGCACGCCGATGCAGGTCAGGTCGTAGCCGGAGGCCTTGGCCAGCTGCGAGACCTTCAGCGCGGTATCGGCCGAGTCGTTGCCGCCGTTGTAGAGGAACCAGCGCACGTCGTGCGCGCGCAGCACCTCCAGCAGGCGGTCGTAGCGGGCGCGGTCGGCGTCCAGCGATTTCAGCTTGACCCGGCAGGAGCCGAACGCGCCGCCCGGGGTGTGGGCGAGGGCGCGGATGGCCGCAGCGCTCTCCTTGCTGGTGTCGATCAGTTCCTCGCGCAGCGCGCCGAGGATGCCGTTGCGCGCGGCCAGGACCTTGATGCCCTTGGCCCGGGCCTGCTCGATCACCGCCGCCGCCGTGGCGTTGATGACTGCGGTGACACCACCGGATTGGGCGTAGAGGAGAGTACCGTTGCGCATGTGTCTACCTGCTCGGGGGAAAGGACATTGCAGGGACATTACCCGGATGCGGTAAAGTGGCGCTATTGCGGTGCAGCGATACCGGTCCGTCCGGGACGCGAACCTTCTTTGTTTTCAACACGTTGGAGTCAGGTCAATGCGATTGGTTCTGTTGGGACCGCCCGGTTCGGGCAAGGGGACACAGGCGACGCGCCTGAAGGAAAAGCTGGGGATCGCCCACATTTCGACCGGTGACATGCTGCGCGCGGAAATCGCCGCGGGCACGGAGCTGGGCAAGCAGGCCAAGACGGTGATGGATGCCGGCAACCTGGTGTCGGATGACATCCTGCTGGGCATGCTGGAGTCGCGCCTGACCCAGCCCGATGTCGCCAAGGGCTTCATTCTTGATGGTTATCCGCGCAATGTGGCCCAGGCCAATGCGATGGACGGCCTGCTGGCCAAGATCGGCCAGCCGCTGGATGCCGTGGTGCAGCTGGACGTGGCCACCGAGCTGCTGGTCGAGCGCATCGCCGGTCGTGCCAAGGAACAGGGCCGCGCCGATGACACGCCGGAAGCGGTGCGCCAGCGCCTGCAGGTCTACAACGACCAGACCGCCCCGGTGGTCGACTTCTACGCTGGCCGTGGCACCCTGGCCCGCGTCGATGGCGTCGGTGAGCTGGACGAGATCGAAGCCCGCATCCTGGCGGCGATCAAGGCCTGATCCGGCGGGGCCGGCCTGTTGCCGGCCCTTCGGGCGCAAAAAAACACAGGCCTGGTCCGTGAGGATCAGGCCTGTGTCGTTTGACAGGCGCCAGCGAAGGGCTTGCTCAGGGCCCCGCAGCATGAGCTCCCTTGGGGATGGCCTCTTGGGGAGTAGGACCGGTTCGGGTACTGCGGCTGGCAGTTCGAATTGTGTCCGGGTTCACAGAACATCGCTATCGGGAATTCCCTGACAGGTGATTGGAGTTTTCTCACATCCCGTGTAGGACTTGTCTTACCCGGGGGCGGACATTGGCCCTATACAGCCGTCATCGGTCACAATCCTCGGTCATGAGCAGCGTACATATCCTTGCAATCGCCGGCACCTTCATGGGCGGCGTGGCCGCCCTGGCGCGGGAACTGGGCCATACGGTCAGCGGCAGCGACCAGGCCATCTATCCGCCAATGTCGACCCAGCTCGAGCAGCTGGGCATCGCCCTGGACCAGGGCTACCGCGCCGACAGCGTGCCGGCCGGCACCGATGACGTGGTGATCGGCAACGCCCTCTCGCGCGGCAATGCCGCCGTTGAGGCCGTGCTCGACGCCGGCCAGCGCTACATTTCGGGAGCGCAATGGCTGTCCGAACAGGTACTGCCGGGTCGCGACACCCTGGCCGTGGCAGGTACCCATGGCAAGACCACCACCACCACCATCCTCACCTGGCTGCTGGAAAGCGCCGGTCGTTCGCCTGGTTTCCTGGTCGGCGGCGTCGCCGAGGATTTCGGCGTCTCCGCCCGGCTGGGCCAGGGCCGCGAGTTCGTGGTCGAGGCCGACGAGTACGACACCGCGTTCTTCGACAAGCGCAGCAAGTTCGTGCACTACCGGCCGCTGGTGGCCATCCTCAACAACCTTGAATACGACCACGCCGACATCTTCCCGGACGTGGCCGCGATCCAGCGCCAGTTCCACCACCTGGTGCGCACGGTGCCGGCGCGTGGCCGACTGATCGTCAACGGCGAGGACCCGCATCTGGCCGAAGTGCTGGCGATGGGCTGCTGGACCCCGGTCGAGCGCTTCGGCTTCGACCCGTCGCTGGAATGGCATGCCGAGCTGCTGGCCGCCGATGGCAGCGCCTTCCGCGTGCACCACCGCGGGCAGGCAATGGGCGATGTGCACTGGTCGTTGCTGGGCCGCCACAACGTGCTCAACGGCCTGGGTGCGCTGGCTGCCGCACATGCGGTGGGCGTGGCGCCGGCCGACGTGATTCCTGCGCTGGCGCGCTTCCGCAGCGTCAAGCGCCGCATGGAAGTGATCGGCCGCCATGACGGCATCACCATCTACGACGATTTCGCCCATCACCCGACCGCGATCGCCACCACGCTGGAAGGCTTGCGTGCCAAGGTGGGTGACGCGCGCATCGTGGTCGCGATGGAGCCGCGCAGCAATTCGATGCGGCTGGGGGCGCACGCGCAGGCGCTGGCCCCGTCGCTGGCGTTGGCTGACGAGGTGGTGTTCCTGCATCGCCCGGAACTGGCCTGGGATGCGGCCGCGGTGATCGCCGCGGTGCGCGGCGAAGCGCACGCGGTGCCCGATACCGACGCGCTGCTGGCGCAGCTGCAGGCCAGCGCGCGCAGCGGCGACCACGTGGTGTTCATGTCCAATGGGGGCTTCGACGGCGCACCGCGTCGCTTCCTCGCCGCGCTGCAGGCCCGATGAGCAGCGACACGTCACTGCCGCTGTTTCCGCTGCACACCACGCTGGTGCCGGGTGCAGCGGTCGGGCTGCGCGTGTTCGAGCGGCGGTACCTGGATCTGGTCCGCGACAGCGGCCGCAGTGGCGAGGGCTTCGGTGTCTGCCTGATCCTCGACGGCCAGGAAGTGGGAGCCCCGGCGACACCGGCAGCGTATGGCGTGCAGGTACGCATCGAAGACTTCGATGTCGGCGCCGACGGCGTGCTGCAGTTGCGCCTGCGAGGCACCCGCCGCTTCCATGTCGAGCGCACCCGCGTACGCGACAACGGCCTGGTGGTGGCCGACGTGCGCTGGTGCGACGAAGACCCCGACGATGAGCTGCGGCCGCAGCATGCGCTGCTGGCCACGGTGCTGGGGCACATCATCGAGCAGGCCGGTGAGGCCTATGCGCCGGCCAATCCGGCGTTGCTGGACCAGGCCAGCTGGGTTGGCTGGCGGCTGGCCGAACTGCTGCCGCTGAGCGAGCAGCAGCGCCTGCAGCTGCTGCAGATGGACGACCCGCACCAGCGGTTGCAGCAGTTGCTGGGCTGGATGCCGTAGCAGCCTGCCTCGGGTGGGTGTGCACCTTGGTGCACACGCTGATGCATGCGGGGAATGTCATTCACGTATGGCGTGGATCTTATCTCTTGCCAATCTGGCACCTTGGGTGCCGAGAGCCCGGCGTGGGCGACCGTGTGGATCCAGGTCTTGCGACCGAGAAGTAGCTTGGGTCCCCACGCCGGATTCTCCCTGAACCGCCCGAACAGTT
>NZ_JCAFRY010000008.1:0-161957 GCF_059368675.1 Stenotrophomonas sp. YJH_SMC_120 | reverse complement strand
TTTACGCTGGCCTGAAGGCCAAGGGCAAAGCGAGCAAGGTGGCGCTCGTGGCGGTCATGCGCAAAATGCTGGTGATCCTCAACGCCCGTAAGCGAGACGCCGAGGTGGCCCTCGGCTGCCCCTGACAAGACAGTTGCTACTCCGCCGGGCATGGTTCGGCGCTACCTGTCGTGTTCCGGCAGCGCCGGGTCATGCCCGGCGGCCTCCTCAGGGCGTTGTCGTCTTCAACCGCAGCACCGGCAACCCGGTTTCGCTGTGCACGTCCTCGCGCTGCGGCAGGCCCTGCACGGCGTCCTTCACCGCGTTCAACGCCGGGTCGACGCCACGCAGCGGGTGCCACATGCCGATCCATTCGAAGTGGCGTTCGTAACGCAGGGTCTGTGCACTGCCCAGCCACAGCGGCGTGTTGCCCGCCTGCAGCTGCGCGGGTGCCTGCCACAGGCGCAGCACATAGCGTTCGTCCGGCTTCGCACCCTGGCGCACCATCAGCAGTGCTTCCACGCGGGTGTCCAGCGTGGCCGGCAGCACCGGCAGTTCATCGGCGCCGGTGTTCTTGTCCAGCATCAGCAGCGCCTGCTGCCAGCCTGCCTGTTCCTGCCGCTTCCAGCCACGCGCTTCCAGCTGCGCCTGCAGCGGTGCCAATGGCCCGGCCACCTGCACGTCCAGCGGCCAGCGCTGGTCGTCGTCGAACTCGTTGCGGCGCGCCGGCAGCGTGGCCCAGTCGTGCTGCCACCAGGCCTGCATGTCCATCGCCTGCGGGGCCGGCAGGGTCGGTTCGAAGCGTTCCAGCTTCACCGGGATGTTGCGCGGTGCGTACCACATCGCCGCCACGGCGAAGACGCCGTAGAACAGCCAGGCCACCGGCTTCACCCAGAACGAGCGGTTGAAGCGGCGGCGATAGGCGATGCCCAGCACCAGCAGCCAGAACGTGCCGAACAGCATGCCGCCGATCACGTCGCTCAGCCAATGCGCGCCCAGGTACAGGCGCGAGAAGCCGATCAGGCTGACCACGATGCCCGAGACCAGGTACGGCCAGACGCGGGTGCGGCCGGGCATCTCGCGTGCGATCAGCACCGCGAAGAAGCCGAAGGTGATGGTGGCCATGGTCACCGACACCGACGGGAAGCCGAAGCCGCTGCTGGCGTCGATCGGGCGCACCACATCCACGGTGGCGCCCAGCAGCATGGTCAGCGCCAGGCCGAAGGCCAGTGCCGCCAGCCAGTGAGCAGCGGCCATCCAGCGTCGGCGCCAGATCAGATAGCCCATCGCCGCGGCGGTGGCTGGCAGCAGGACCTGCCAGGCCCCGAGCGACGCCAGCGCAGCCATCGGGTAGTCGGCCAGCGGATTGCGCAGCGCCAGCATGGCCTGGTGCACCAGCAGGTCGATCGCCAGCGGCTCGCCGTGTGCGACCACCACGGTCAACAGCGCGAACCAGCCCCAGCCCAGCAGGAGCAGCATCAGCGCCAGCATCGCCAGCGGCACCGATTCGCGCCGCTTCGGGTCCAGCACGCCAACGGTGTAGCGGCCCAGCGTCGGGTGGCGGTTGGACCAGTCCAGCAGGCGTGCCAGCCAGTTGTCCATGCGTGCGGCCGACCAGCGGTAGCCGTACAGCACGATGGCCCAGACCAGGCCAAGGATCACTGCCAGCAGGCCGACCACCACCACCAGCCGCCCGGCCACAGCAGCCACCGCGTCGTACGCTTCGCCGAGGATCCAGCCCGGCGCCAGGAACAGCACCGCCCAGGAAATGCTGGCGATGCCGCTGGCCTGCACGTAGCGGCTGGCGGGCATCTTCATCATGCCGGCGATGGCCGGCACGAACGGGCGGATCGCGCCGACGTAGCGTGCCACCAGGATGCTCTTGAAGGCATTGCGGCGGAACAGGTTTTCGCCCCGGTCGAGCAGCTGCGGGTAACGGCTGAACGGCCACACGCCACGCAGGCGGTCGCCCCAGCGGCGGCCGATCCAGTAACTGATGCCATCGCCGGCAAACGCACCCAATGCCGCAGCCGCCACCGCGTACGGCCCGGAGATCTGGCCCAGGCCAATGAACACGCCCACCGCGAACAGCAGTGGCAGTGCCGGCACGATGGCGCCAAGAATGATGACCGCATCGCAGAAGGCGATGAGGAAGATAACGGCGCCCGCCAGCACGGGGTGAGCGGCAATCCACGCGAGCGTGGCGTCGATCCATGAAGAGTCCATTGCCCGATTATAGGGGCGTGAAGGTGACTGGTTCCCAGCCGCTTCGTGACCGTTTGCAACCGGCGCCATCGCCTAGAATGGAGTCATGCCGCATACGCCAGACGCTCCCCACCGTGCTTTGAAGGCCGACAGTTTCGGCCGGATCCTTCTGGTTGAAGGGCCCGATGGCCCGTTCGTACGCCGCGATCTGGGGGCCACGCCGCTGTGGCTGCGGTTGCCCGCGTGGTGGCTTGCACGTCGCGAAGCACGCGCGCTGCGCCATATCCATGGCATGGCCGATGTGCCGCAGCTGCTGGCCTGGGATGGCCGCCACCTCGACCGCAGCTTCATGGCCGGCGATGCCATGTACCAGCGTCCGCCGCGCGGCGATCTGGCCTGGTTCCGCGCCGCGCGTCGCCTGCTGCAGCAGCTGCATCGCAATGGCGTGGCCCACAACGACCTGGCCAAGGAAGCCAACTGGCTGGTCACTGAAGATGGGCGACCGGCGCTGATCGACTTCCAGCTGGCGGTGATCGGCAACCCGCGCTCGCGCTGGATGCGGCTGCTGGCCCGCGAGGACCTGCGCCACCTGCTCAAGCACAAGCGCATGTACTGCCGCGAATCACTCACCCCGGTGGAGAAGCGCGTGCTCAAGCGCACCTCGTGGGTGCGCGAACTGTGGTTCGCCACCGGCAAGCCGGTCTACCGCTTCGTCACCCGCCGCATCCTGCACTGGGAAGACAACGAGGGGCAGGGACCGAAGCCGTGAGTGCATCGCAGGTGATGAGCGCGCCGCCGAGCGCGGGCAGCGTGCTGCGAACTCAGCTGCCCGGTGCGGATTTCGTGCATGCGTGCCATGCGACCACCCGTCGTGATGGGCGCTCGGCCTTGCAGGCCTATCGCGACATGGCCGCGAGCATTCCCGGTTGGTTCGATGGTCTGATGGCGCTGCGCAACCAAGGCATGCGCCTGCTTGGGATGAAGCACCTTGGCTCATTGCGTGCGGTGCAGGACACCGACGATCCGGCTGCCGGCCAGCGGCTGGGCATCTTCACCCTGCAGTCGCTGGATGACGATGCCATCGTGCTGGAAGACGATGATCGCCACCTGCGCGTACAGCTGGCCCTGCAATGGCAGGGCGATGCGCTGGAAGTGGTGACGGTGGTGCATACGCATAACGCATTCGGGCGCCTCTACATGCTGCCGGTCGCGCCCGTGCACAGGTTGATCGTGCCGCATCTGCTGCAGAAGCAGGTGCAGGCGTACCGATGATTCGACACTGCGCTCGCCGGGCCATGCCCGGCGACACGCGGCGTTTCCGGGTTACGGCGTCGCCGGCACCACCTGCTGGCCGATGAAGTTGCGCTTGGCATCGAAGTCATAGGCGATCTGCAGCTGGCCCACGTCCGGGCAGGCGTGGCAGTCGCGCAGCGGTGTGCGGTACAGCAGGCGGATCCCGCCGCCCTCCAGCGGTGTCGCTCCGGCCGATTGCGCCGGCGCGAACGGCGTGGCCTGCGGGTTGGCCTTCAACAGCTCCTGCACGGCCGGGTCGGCACGCAGCGTGTCGTCCAGCTGTACGGCATCCACATCGATGCGCTTGCCGCTGGCGTCGACCAGGCGGGTGCCTTCGTTGGTGTTGGCCCGGAAGGGATACTCGACCGTGGCAATGCCCAGCCCCTCGTTCTCATGCCAGGCGGTGACATACGCCAGTTCCCCGGCGCTGGACAGTTGCTCGGCCGCGGTGATCGCCTCGGCGCTTGCTCCCCCCGCTCGCATCGCATCGCGCAGGCAATCCCGGGTGGCGGCATTCTCGCCCTGGCGGCATGCGTTCAGATCGCCATCCCAGACCACGGCCTCGCTCCAGCGCATCTTGCCGTCGGCGGCGGCCTTCTCCGCGCTGGGCGCGTCACCGGCGGGTGGCTCCTTGCCGGGTTCCGGCGAACGGCCTTGGCAGGCAGTCAGCAGGGCAAGCCCCAAGGCAGGCAGCAACAGGCGGGAACGGCGCATGGCGTGGACCTCGTGCGTTGGCTGGAGGCCCGAGTATCGTCAAGGCCGGGTGAACTCCGCGTCGGCGCGGCATACTAGCGGCTCATTGCATACGCTGGAGTGTGGAACGTGGGCAGTCTGCAGGGCAAAACGCTTTTCATCACCGGAGCCTCGCGTGGGATCGGCCTGGCCATCGCACTGCGCGCTGCGCGCGACGGCGCCAACGTGGCCATTGCGGCCAAGTCGTCGGTGCCGAATCCGAAGCTGCCGGGCACCATCCATACCGCGGCTGAAGCGGTGACGGCGGCAGGCGGGCAGGGCCTGGCCCTGAAGTGCGACATCCGCGAGGAAGAGCAGGTGCACGCGGCGGTTGCGGCCACGGTCGATACCTTCGGCGGCATCGACATCCTGGTCAACAACGCCAGCGCGATCTGGCTGCGCGGTACGCTGGATACGCCGATGAAGCGTTTCGACCTGATGCAGCAGGTCAATGCGCGCGGCAGTTTCCTGTGCGCGCAGGCCTGCCTGCCGTACCTGCTGCAGGCGCCGAATCCGCACATCCTCACCCTTGCACCGCCGCCCAGCCTGGAGCCGAAGTGGTGGGCACCGCATACCGGCTACACGCTGGCGAAGATGGGCATGAGCTTCGTTACCCTGGGCCTGGCCGCGGAATTCGGCCCGCAGGGCGTGGCGGTGAATGCGCTGTGGCCGCGCACGGTCATCGCCACCGATGCGATCAACATGATCCCGGGCGTGGATGCGGCCGGCTGCCGCACGCCGCAGATCATGGCTGATGCCGCGCATGCGGTGCTGGAACGCGAAGCGGCGGGCTTCCATGGCCAGTTCCTGATCGACGATGACGTGCTGGCGCAGGCGGGTATCACCGATCTTTCGGGCTACGCAGTGGATCCATCGCGTCCGTTGCTGCCGGATCTGTTCCTGGATTGATCGTACGTCGCCGGAAGAGGCCGAGGGCTGCGACCTTCGGCCTGCTGCGCTAGAATGTGCGGCTGTAATCGTTTTCAACAGGGATGTGAGCACATGTCACGCACTCTTTCCGTCGCGGCGCTGGCCGCTTCGCTGTCGTTGATCCTGGCCGCCTGCGGTGGCAAGGCACCCGCCGCTGCGGGCGGCGCCGCTGCCTCCGGCACGCCGGACGCCAGCGCGGCGCCGTCCGACCCGCAGCAGCAGTTGGCCGCCAAGCTCAACGCCTACATCGGCTGCTTCAACGCGCTTGATTCGAAGACCCACGGCAGCATCGAGTCCTATACGCGCTGGATCAAGGATGTCGCCGCCGGCCCGACCGGTCGCGAGACACAGGTGTACGGTCCGTTCGAGATCAGCGATTACGACATGAAGCAGTGCGATGCCCCCGTGACCGAGGCGATGGCTGCCAAGCCAGTGCTGGCCGAACTCGATGCTGCTGCCGGCCACTACCAGCAGGCGCTGAAGGCACTGGTGCCGATCAGCAAGGACGCGCACGACTACTACGATCGCCAGGACTACGAAGACGACCAGTTCGCCAAGGGCAAGCAGCTGCACGCGCCCTTGATGGCCGCCTTCAAGGATTTCGTGGCTGCCAGCGAAACGTTCAATGCCGAGCTGGAGCGCCAGAACGACGCCGCCCAGCGCGAGCAGCTCAAGGCACTGGAGCAGGCCGAGGGTCGCACGCGCGAGTACTACCGCCTGGCGATGATGCTGGAAGCCAAGGCCATCATGGATCTGATGAGCGAGGATGATTTCGATCAGGCCAAGGCCCGCGAGCGTCTGGATGCGTTCAACCGCATTTCCGACGAAGCGCATGCGAAGGTGGCTGACCAGGAGCCGGGCAAGCTGGACTGGAACAGCTTCGAGCGCGAAGCCGAGAACTTCCGTCGGGAAGGCAAGGAGCGGCTGCACCGGGTCAGCAGCAAGACGCCCTACAGCGATTTCGAACGGCGTATGCTGGATTCGCCCTCGATGGCGCCGCGCGGCTCTGCCAGCAAGCTGATGCAGGAATACAACTCGCTGGTTTTCCAGAGCAACCGCCAGTAATCGCAGCGTCCATCGTGTCATTTGTGTCGCAATCGAACAGGTCGATTGCGACGCATCGCATCGCACACTTCCGAACGGCAGGGCCTTTGCGAGGCCGCCGATGCGGGTGCTTGCGTCATGCGCGAGGATATCTACCGCCTCTTTCTGCAAGGAATCGATTTGAACGCTTCTGTACGCCTGCTTCCCCTTCTTCTGCTCGGCACGCTGGTCGGTACGGTCGGTTGCGACAAAGTGCCGGGGCCGGCGGCGGCCGATCCCGGTCTGGAGAAGGTCAACGCCTACATCGAGTGCTACAACGGCGTTGAACAACCCATCCACGAAGGCTTCCAGACCTACACCGGCTGGATGAAGGACCCCGAAGCCGGTCCGACCGGCAAGGAAACGCAGCCGCGCTCACCGGGCAAGGTGCTGTCGCACCGCGTGGAGTACTGCGGCCAGGCGCTGACCGATGCGCTGGCAAAGAACCCGTCTACCGCGCTGGATGCACCGGCGCGTGACTACCAGCAGGCCTTCCAGTCGCTGTACGCGCTGATCGAACGCGCCGACGGCTACTTCACCCGTGAGGACTATCGCCGCGATGGCGGTGAGGGCCTGCGCAGCCAGCACGCGCCGTTGATGCAGGCCTATGCCGGGTTCTTCAAGGCCAGCGAGGCACTGGATGCGGCACTGGAGAAGAACGAGAACGATCGTCGCGCGGCACAGCTGAAGCAGATCGAGGAGAGCGAAGGCCGTTCGCTGGCCTACTACCATCTGCGCCTGCTGGGCGATGGCAAGCAGCTGGCCATGGCCTTCCAGGGCGACGCACCGGATCTGGCGGCGTTGCGCGTACAGCTGGCCGATTACCAGGCGCTGGTGACGGAAATCCAGAACTCCGGGGTGGGCAAGGACGACCCGATGTGGGGCCACGTGCAGCGTTCAGCGGACAAGCTGGTACGCACCGCCGGGCGCGGCGTGGAGCGTCTGCAGCAGGGCAAGCCGATCACCGCCGAAGGGCTGGCTGCCGAGCGCAAGGCCTCCGGCAGCTGGGACACCTCGGCGCCGGAAGGTGCGCAATCCACTCTGCTGGACGCCTACAACGATCTGGTCTCCAACAGCAACCGCCTGCGATGAGCAGCGCGCGCATCCATGCATAAGCGCCAAGGGTAGTGCCGGCCGTTGGCCGGCATGCGCCTCAATGGTTGAACGGATCCGGTAGCTGACCGCCGCACTTGCGGCAATACCGTGCATCCGGCTCGTGGCCTTCCAGCCCACACTCCGGGCAGCCACGCGCATCGCGGCGCGCGGCCTGCTCGGCTTCACGCATGGTGCTGGCCAGTTCGGCGGTGTAGATGCCGGTGGGCACGGCGATGATGCTGTAGCCGATCAGGATCAGCACCGAGGTGACGAAGCGGCCGAGCACGGTCTGCGGCACGATATCGCCGAAGCCGACCGTGGCCATGGTCACCACCGCCCAGTACATGCTGGCCGGGATGTTGGTGAAACCGTGTTCGGGGCCCTCGATCACGTACATCAGCGCACCGGCGATGATGGTGATGGTGATCACCGTGAACAGGAATACCAGCACCTTGCGCCGGCTGCGCCACAGCGACGTCATCAGGACGCCGCTTTCCTCGATGTAGCGGGTCAGCTTCAGGATGCGGAACACCCGCAGGATGCGCAGCGCGCGCACCACCAGCAGGCTCTGCGCGCCGGGGATGAACATCGACAGGTAGGCGGGCAGGATCGACAGCAGGTCGATGATGCCCCAGATGCTCACTGCATACCGCAGCGGGCGCTTGACCACCGCCAGCCGCAGCAGGTACTCGGCGGTGAAGATGATCGTGAAGCCCCATTCCAGGATGTACAGGCCGGTGGACCATTCGGCATGCAGGTGCTGCACGCTGTCGATCATCACCACCAGGATGCTGGCGACGATCGCCACCACCAGGATCAGGTCGAAATTGCGCGAAGGGCGGGTGTCATGGCGGTAGATGATGTCGAACCACCGACGGCGCCAGCCGGTCTCGGTGGCGGGGTTGAGCTGGGGGGCGGAAAACGGTCGCATGGGCGCATTGTGCCGCAGGGGTTCCGGCGCGAGAATGGGCGTTCCTGAACCCTGCCGACTGCCATGACCGCCGCGACCGATCCGCTGATCTCCCTTTCGCACTATTACCTGCCGGTCTACAAGCCCCGCCAGGTGGTACTGGAGCGAGGCCAGGGCGCCCGCGTATGGGACAGCCAGGGCCGTGAGTTCATCGACCTGGCTGCCGGCATCGCCGTGTGCGGCCTGGGCCACAACGATCCGGACCTGGTGGCCGCGCTGGTCGAGCAGGCCGGCAAGCTCTGGCACACCAGCAACGTGTTCTACAGCGCACCGCCGCTGCACCTGGCCGAGGAACTGGTGAAGGCCAGTCGTTTCGCCGAGCGGGTGTTCCTGTGCAACTCCGGCACCGAAGCCAACGAAGTGGCGATCAAGATGGTCCGCAAGTGGGCCTCCAGCCAGGGCCGCCCGGCCGACAAGCGCGTCATCATCACCTTCCGTGGCAGCTTCCACGGCCGCACCCTGGGCGCGGTGACCGCTACCGCGCAGCCGAAGTACCAGGAAGGCTACGAGCCGCTGCCGGGTGGCTTCCGCTACATCGATTTCAACGACGAAGTGCAGCTGGAAACCGCGATGGCCGCCGGTGACGTGGCGGCGGTGATGCTGGAGCCGATCCAGGGCGAGGGCGGCGTGATGCCGGCCAAGTCCGGCTTCCTCAAGCGCGTGCGCGAACTGTGCGACCAGCACGACGCGCTGCTGGTGCTGGACGAGATCCAGGCCGGCATGGGCCGCACCGGCACGCTGTTCGCGCACTGGCAGGACGACGTGGTGCCGGACATGGTCACCCTGGCCAAGGCACTGGGTGGCGGCTTCCCGATCGGTGCGATGCTGGCCGGCCCGAAGGTGGCCGAGACCATGCAGTTTGGCGCGCACGGCACCACCTTCGGTGGCAACCCGCTGGCCGCTGCGGTGGCCCGCGTGGCGCTGCGCAAGCTGGCCTCGTCGGAGATCGCCGCCAACGTCAGCCGCCAGTCGAAGGCGCTGCGCGATGGCTTCGCGCGCATCAACGAAGAGTTCGGCGTGTTCAGCGAGGTGCGTGGTCGCGGCCTGATGCTGGGTGCGGTGCTGAGCAAGGACTTCGCCGGCCAGGCTGGTGCGATCCTCGACCACGCTGCCGGGCAGGGGCTGCTGACCCTGCAGGCCGGCCCGGACGTGCTGCGCTTCGTGCCGTCGCTGAACATCACCGACGAAGAAGTGGCTGAAGGCCTCAAGCGCCTGCGCGCGGCAATTGCCGCGTTCATCGCCGCGCGCTGACGCCCTGGCGTCGGGGTCGGATCCCTCTCCTGCGCAGAGGGCTCTGACCCCGATCAGCCCACCGCGTAACGCTTCAACACCTTGCCCAGCCCACGGCCATCGCGCACGGTTTCCGCGTGCAGGCCGGCGGCGCGTGCGCCGCGCACGTTGGCGAACAGGTCATCGACGAACAGCGTGCGCGCAGGTGCCACGTCCAGTGCTTCCAGCGTGCGCAGGAACACCGCGGGCGCCGGTTTGCGCAAGCCGAACTCCGCGCTGCAGAACACGCGCTCATGCAGGGCCGGGAACAGTTCCGGTAGCAGAGTGGGCAAGGCCTGCTGCATCAGTGCGCCATTGTTGGTCAGCACCGCCATCGGCAGCTGCAGGGCCTGCAGCCGCTGCAGCACGGCCGGCTGTGGATGGCTGGCGGCCTGTCGCGCCGCGATCCACGTGTGTACATCAACGGTGCGGCCCAGCTGTTTGCTCAGCTGCGCCAGATAGGCCGGGCCATCCAGCGTGCCATTGTCATGTGCTGCTTCCAGCCCGCTGTCGTACAGCGCGGCCTGCACGGTTTCCGGCGCGACATCCAGCGCTTGTGCCAGATGCAGCACGCGCTGCGCGCGCTGGTACTGCACCAGCACGCCGTCCACATCCAGCAGCAACAGATCGATCCGCATCGGCCGAGCATGCCATCGCGGTGGATGCGCGGAAACCCTGGAGTGCGCGTGCGACAGACGGTCGCAGACGCGGCCACAGGGGGCTGCCTAGAATGGCGTTTGAATCCGCAGGAGATGCAACGATGAAGGCTTGGATGGTGGCAGTGGGACTGGGCGCGCTGATGCTGGCGCCATCGGCGATGGCGCGGGTGTGTGCGGTCAGCATCGACAGCACCGACCAGATGAGCTTCAGCAGCCGCGAGATCAAGGTCGCCGCCGACTGCACCGCCGTGGACCTGACCCTGCGCCACACCGGCAAGCTGGCCGCCACCGCGATGGGCCACAACTGGGTACTTACCCGCACTGCCGATTACCAGCCGGTGGCGATGGCGGGCATGCGCATGACCCTGGCCGACAGCTACCTGCCGAAGGCCGACAAGCGCGTGCTGGCGCACACCAAGGTGATCGGCGGTGGCGAGACCACGCGCGTGCGCTTCTCCACCCAGGGCCTGCAGAAGGGCGGTGACTACACCTTCTTCTGCTCGTTCCCCGGCCACTTCGCGATGATGAAGGGCAAGTTCGTCTTCGGTTGAAAAAAAGGGGACGGAGGGGATTAAGTCGTTTGTGCACAAACGACTTAATCCCCTCCGTCCCCTTTTTTGCGATCAGCCCTTGGCAGCCTTGAACGCCACGCGTGCTGCGGCCAGCGTCGCCTCGATCACGGCATCGTCGTGGGCGCTGGACAGGAAGCCGGCCTCGTACGCCGACGGGGCCAGGAACACGCCCTGCTCCAGCATTGCGTGGAAGAAGCGGTTGAACGCCGGAATGTCACAGGCGGTGGCCTGCGCATAGGTCTCCACCTTCTCGCTGGTGAAGAACAGCCCGAACATCGCACCCGCGCAGGTGGTGGTCACGGCCACACCGGATTCGGCGGCGGCCGCTTCCAGGCCGGCACACAGGCGCGCGGTGCGCTCGGCCAGGTCGGCGTGGAAGCCCGGCTGCTGGATCAGCTCCAGCATCGCCAGTCCGGCGGCCATCGCCACCGGATTGCCGCTCAGCGTGCCGGCCTGGTAGATCGGGCCGGCCGGTGCGATCTGCTGCATCAGCTCGCGGCGACCACCGTAGGCACCCACCGGCATGCCACCGCCGATGATCTTGCCGAAAGTGGTCAGGTCCGGGGTGATGCCGTAATGCGCCTGCGCACCGCCGAGGGCAACACGGAAGCCGGTCATCACTTCGTCGAAGATCAGCAGCGCGCCATGCTTCGTGCACAGCGCACGCAGGTGTTGCAGGTAGCCCTCGCGCGGCGGGATGCAGTTGGCGTTGCCGACCACCGGTTCGATGATCAGGCCGGCGATGTCGTCACCCTGCTGTTCGAACAGGGCGGTGGCCGCTTCGAAGTCGTTGTAGGGCAGGGTCAGGGTCAGTTCGCTCAGGCCGGCCGGGACGCCCGGCGAGGTTGGCACGCCCAGGGTCAGCATGCCGCTGCCGGCCTTGACCAGGAACGAGTCGCCGTGGCCGTGGTAGCAGCCTTCGAACTTGACGATGCGGTTGCGGCCGGTGGCGCCACGCGCCAGGCGGATCGCCGACAGCGTGGCCTCGGTGCCGGAGTTGACCATGCGCACCATCTCGCACGATGGCACCAGGCGGGTGATGGTCTCGGCCATGGTGACTTCGGCCGCGCACGGCGCACCGAAGGACAGGCCATTGTCGATCGCCTTCTTCACCGCCTGGCGCACGGCCGGGTGGTTGTGGCCGACGATCATCGGGCCCCAGGAACCGACGTAGTCGATGTAGCGGTTGCCATCGACGTCGTACAGGTACGCGCCATCGGCGCGTTCAACGAAGAACGGCTCGCCGCCGACCGACTTGAACGCACGTACCGGCGAATTGACGCCGCCCGGCAGCAGCTGCTGGGCACGGGAGAACAGGGCGTGGGACTGGTCGTGGTTCATGGGGCTTTCCTGGGCATTACGCGAACTGGGCGAGATAGGCGCGCTGGGTCGCGACCGGGTCCGATGCGGCATAGATACCGCTGACCACGGCCACCAGATCGGCGCCGGCGTCGATGATGGGACCGACATTGTCCGGCGTCAGGCCGCCGATCGCCACCCGCGGCACGCCGAGTGCGGCGCTTTGCCGCAGCAGGTCGGTGTGGGCGCGGCTGCTGGTGACCTTGGTGGTGGTCGGGAAGAAGGCGCCGAAGGCCACATAGCTGGCGCCGGCCGCCACGGCCTTCTCGGCATTGGCCAGCTGGTCGTAGCAGGAGGCGCCGATGATGGCCTCGGCACCGAGCAGCGCGCGCGCGCTGGGGATGTCCCCGTCGGTGCCGCCCAGATGCACGCCGGCGGCGCCCACGGCCTTGGCCAGCACCGGATCGTCGTTGACGATCAGCGGCACGCCGTGGGCGGCGCACAGGCCTTGCAGGGCCGCCGCCTGTTCCTGCCGCAGCGCGTCGCTGGCGGTCTTGTTGCGGTACTGCAGCCAGGTGGCACCCGCGGCCAGCAGCGGCGCGGTACGGGCCAGCAGGCGCGCGGTATCGGGCTCGTCCGGGGTGATCAGGTAGACGCCGCGGGGCGCCGGGGAAGCAGAAGTCATCGATGGCTACCGGTGCGTGGGCTGCAATGGGACAATGGCCGCCCGTGAATCCAGCCCCGATTATCCGATGAGCGACGCCAGCCCCACCACCCTGCGAACCTGGATGTGCGTGGTCTGCGGCTTCCTGTACAGCGAAGCGGAAGGCTTGCCGGAGGAGGGTATTGAGCCCGGGACGCGTTGGGAGGACATTCCCGAGACCTGGACCTGCCCGGACTGCGGGGTGACCAAGGCCGATTTCGAGATGGTCGAGGTCGATTGACCGGCGGGCCACCCGGCCCATCCTGTGGGTGCTGACCGTTGGGGTGGGTGTGGACCGTTGGTCCACACACCGACACCCTCAATGCAGCCGCGGCATCGGCCCGCCGAGGTCGATCAGCTTCTCGCGCAGCCACTGCGCATCGCTGGCCTCGGGATTGCGCTTCAGGTACTGCCCCAGGTCATGGCGGGCACCGGCCAGATACTCCAGTTGCAGGTACGCCAGGCCGCGGTCGCGCAGCGCGTCGTCCTGCTCGGGCGCCAGTTTCAGCAGGCGGTCGGCACTGCGTGCGGCACGATCCCATTCACCGGCTTCGGCGTAGACGCCATGCAGGTTGCGCAGCATGCGCATCAGGATCGCGCGCGCCGGCGCCGGGTCGAGGATCTGCGCCAGCACCTGGTCATCGGGCATCTGCCCGCCCAGGTGTGACTTGGCGCGTTCGCGCAGTTCGTCCACGTCCAGTGGCCGGCCACCGTTGAACGGGTCCATCACCAGCACGCCGTCGTCCACCGGCAAGCGCACCAGGAAGTGGCCGGGGAAGGACACGCCATCCAACGGTATGCCGAGCCGGCGCGCGACTTCCATCTGCACCAGCGCCAACGAGATCGGATTGCCCAGGCGCCGCTCGAACACCTGGTTGAGGTAGCTGTTGCGCGGGTCGTAATACTCGTCGTGGTCGCCGCTGTAGCCCAGCTCGTCGAACAGGTGGCGGTTGATCGCCGCCATTTTCAGTGGGCTGTTGTCGATGCTCTCCACTTCCGAACGGAGGTGGTCGACATGGCTCTGGATCAGCGCGTCGTAGGTGGACGGCTGCAGATCGGGGTATTCATCGCGCGCGATCAGCAGCGCGGTCGGCAACAAGGGCAGCGCCTCGTCTTCGAGGTCGGCCAGTGCATCCCAGTCGGGGAGTGTGATCCGGTCCTGCATGACCACAGACTGGCGTCATTCGCAGGCGGTTTCAAGCGGTGCCGCGTGAAAAATCCAGGGGTCAGATCCCTTTCGCGTGCGAAAGGGATCTGACCCCTGCAGGGTTGCCGGCCAGCGGCCGGCACTACCGCGGGCAGAACCCTGTTACTCGATGCCTGGGCCGAACTTCAGCTCCGTGCCGTCCTTCAGCTTGAGCTTCTCGGCCTGGCCGGCGTTGAGCTCCAGCACGTAACGTGCCGGGCCACCGCTGGGGTAGGGCGGGCACATGTCGCCGGCCGAGCACGGCGGCACATCACGCTGCTGGCTGACCAGCTTGCGCTGGCTGTCGAAGTACAGGATGTCCAGCGCGATCCTGGTGTTCTTCATCCAGTACGCCTGCATTTCCTCGCGGTCGTGGATGAACAGCATGCCGTGGTCGGCCGCCATCTGGTCGCGGAACATCAGACCGCGTGCGCGGGTTTCATCGTTGGTGGCCAGCTCGACCTGGTAGCGGGCGCCATCCAGTTCGACCCAGTGGCGGGCCGCGTCGGTGGCGCAGCCAGCCAGGGCCAGCAGCGGGAGCATCAGCAGCGAACGCAACAGCGACATCGTCAGGATCCTTCGAAAGGGTCAGAGCACGACCGGCGGCTCGCCGCCGACGATCACCACATCTGCGCGGCGGCGCGCGAACAGGCCGACGCAGACCACGCCCGGCAGCTGATTGAGCTCGCGCTCCAGCTTTTCCGGATCGGTGATCTGCAGGTTGTGGATGTCCAGGATCTGGTTGCCGTTGTCGGTGACCACGCCTTCACGCCAGGTCGGCTGGCCGCCGGTCATGTCGCGGATCTGGCGGGCGACCAGGCTGCGCGCCATCGGGATCACTTCCACCGGCAGCGGGAACCTGCCCAGCACCGGCACCCGCTTGCTCGGGTCGATGATGCAGATGAAGCGCTCGCTGGCCTCGGCGATGATCTTCTCGCGGGTCAGCGCGGCGCCGCCGCCCTTGATCAGGCACTTGTTGGCGTCGCACTCATCGGCGCCATCGACGTACAGCGACAGGTTGCCGCTGTGGTTCAGCTCGATCACCTCGATGCCGTGCTGCTTCAGGCGCGCGGTGCTCTGCTCGGAGCTGGACACAGCGCCCTTGATGCGGTGCTGGATGCGGGCCAGGGCATCGATGAAATAGGCCACGGTGGAACCGGTGCCGACACCGACGATCATGCCGTCTTCAACGTACTCGATGGCTTTCTCGGCGGCCAGGCGCTTGGCTTCGGACATGGGAGAACTCTCAGGCAGGGAATCAGGATTTCTTTTCCAGCGACAGCAGCAGCTTCCACTGCGCGGCGGTCACCGGGAACACCGACAGGCGGTTGCCCTTGGCAACCAGCGGGAAGCCCTCGCCGAGTTCTTCGGCGTGCAGCTTGATCTCGTCCAGCGCGATCACCTGCTTGAGCTTGCGGTCGAAGGCCACGTCCACCAGCATCCAGCGCGGGTTTTCGCGCGTGCTCTTGGGGTCGTGGTAGTCGGATTTCGGATCGAACTGGGTGTCGTCCGGGTAGGCCGTACTGGCCACGGTGGCCAGGCCGACGATGCCGGGCACCTTGGTATTGGAGTGGTAGAACAGGATGCCGTCGCCCACCTGCATGCCATCGCGCATGAAGTTGCGCGCCTGATAGTTGCGCACCCCGTTCCAGGGTTCGACCTTGACCTTGGCCA
Organism: Stenotrophomonas sp. YJH_SMC_120; assembly: GCF_059368675.1. Lineage (NCBI taxonomy): Bacteria > Pseudomonadati > Pseudomonadota > Gammaproteobacteria > Lysobacterales > Lysobacteraceae > Stenotrophomonas > Stenotrophomonas sp. YJH_SMC_120. The sequence continues at coordinate 146,308 of NZ_JCAFRY010000008.1, read as the reverse complement.
GGTCATCGATGGAGAAGGCGTCCGGTTCGGACTTCATCAGCCAGTAGCGCTTGCGGGCGGTCATGCGTTCACGGGGGCAGCGGAGGGGAACAGGGTGCCGTCTTCGGTGCAGATCGCATCCACCGGCACGTCCCACGACGCCACCGGCAAGGACTCGACCTGCTGCACCGCGAACGCAGCACCGACCAGCCAGGGCGGCGCCGGCCGGTCGTGGCGGAAGGCGAAGCTGCGATCATACCAGCCGCCCCCCATGCCCAGCCGCCGGCACTGCGTGTCGAAACCCACCAGCGGGGCCACCACCAGCGCCATCTGTGCTGGTTCCAGGGTGTCTTCCAGCGCCACGTCCGGCTCGGGAATGCCGTAGCGGTTGCTGGTCAGCGGCTGCCCCGGCCGCCACGGCGCGAAGCGCAGCACGTCGCCGGCCAGCACCGGCAGGCAGTAGGTGAGGCCTTCGGGCAACTGCAACTGCCAGCGGTGCAGGGCGATCTCGCCATCCAGCGCCCAGTAGCCGGCCACGGCGCCTTCGCGCGGGGCGAACGGCAGGGCGAGCAGGGCATCGGCAAGCGATTCGGCGGCGGCGATGCGCTCAGCGGCGGAAAGGTCGCGGCGGCGTTGCCGCAGGTCGTGGCGCAGGGCCTGGCGCGGGTCGGTCATGGCAGCGTGCGGCAAGGATCAGCCGTCATTGTGCCGGAAAGAACAAGGGCGACGCCCGAAGACGCCGCCCTTGCTGGAATATTGCATTCTCCGCAATGTCGATGCATGCGAAACGACCTTGAACCCGGGGGCTCAAGTGGGAACGCTGGAGAACCATCGGGCTTCCCGCTGCAAGGCGGACCTGCACTCCCGGCGCTGTCGCGCTCCCGGTGTCGTTCTTAAGGGACAAGGCGAATGTTTGCACATGCCGTCGAGTACCGCAGAGAACGCGTGACCATTATAGCCAGCACGCAGGATCTGGATAGGCCGTTCGTCGGCAACAGTCCGTGCCAATTCAGATATGAGAAGACGCGTTTTGCACGATTTTCAGGCGCCGCCGTCGATGGCGCGGTCCAGGCGCCGGTTCAGGTCGGCCAGGGTCTGCTGCAGGGCCACGGCCTGGCGGGCGTTTTCGTCGCGCAGCAGCTGCAGTTCGTGGGCCAGGTTCAGCGCGGCCAGTACGGCAACGCGATCAACCGCGGCCATGCGGTTGCTGCCGCGGATCTCGCGCATGCGCGCATCCAGCAGGCGCGCGGCGGCCATCAGGCTGTCACGTTCATCGCCGCCGACGCCCACGGTGTATTCACGATCGAGGATGCGGACACTGACCGGTTCGGCGCTCATGTGTGCTGCTCCAGGGATTTGAGCCGGCTGATCATTGCTTCCACCCGCGAACGTGCCTGCTCATTCTTGGCCAGCAGCGTCGAGCGCTCGGCCACCAGCTGTTCCTGCTGGTGGCGCAGGCTGCGGTTCTCCTCGGCCAGGCGCTGGGTGCGTTCAAGCAACGCTTCCACGCGGGCGGCGAAGTCCTGCAGCTGGGCAAGGGGATCGGCGGGTTCCATGCGGGCACGATAGGCAAGCCGGGCAAGGGCGGTCAAGCGTTGTCGCAGCAAGGCTGGACGGCTGCGGAGAGGATGCCGTCGGGTTGCTACACTACGGGGTCTCACGGGCGCGCGCGTGCGCGCCCCGGGTTTCCTTTCCGAACGAGCCGCACGATGACCGAACTTCCCTCCGTCGACGACGTTACCCGCGCCAGCCAGGCGTTGGGCCTGGGCGCCACCGCTGCCGAGCTGCACGGCGCGCTGTGCGGCTGGCTGGCTGCCGGCGGTGCCCCCGGCAACGACTGGCCGGCGCGCGTGCTGGCCGACGACAACCTGCCGCCGGTGGCTGCCGACAGCGTGCTGGGGCAGCTGCTGCAGGCCACCATCAAGCAGCTGGAAGACCGCGACTTCGCCTTCGAGCTGCTGCTGACCGACGGCGACGACGTATCCGCGCAGGCCGATGCCATGTTCAGCTGGACCCGTTCCTTCCTGGGCGGCTTCGGCCTGGGCAGCGGCGGCCGCCGCCCGACCCTGTCCGAAGAGGGCGAGGAAGCGCTGACCGACATGGCCAGCCTGGCGCGTGCCTCCAGCGAGGATTTCGAGGCCGGTGGCGATGATGACGACGAAGCTCTGTCGGAGATCGAGGAATTCATCCGCGTGGCGGTGCTCCTGCTGCACGGCGACGTGGTGCTGGCCTCGCGCCATCGTCAGCGCCTGAACTGATGGACATCAAGCAGCGCACCGGCATTGCCGCCGGCGAGTACAAGCGTCGCCGCCGCCAGCTGATGGACATGGCCGGCGAGGACGCGATCCTGGTGCTGCCGGCGGCGGCCGAGAAGGTGCGCAGCCTCGATACCCATTATCCGTTCCGGCAGGATTCGGATTTCCAGTACCTGAGCGGCTTCCCGGAGCCGGAAGCAGTGCTGGTACTGATCCCGGGCCGACGCCACGGCGAGGCCATCCTGTTCTGCCGCGAGCGCGATGCCGAACGCGAAGCCTGGGACGGCAGCCGCGCCGGCCAGGAAGGCGCGGTGGCGCAGTACGGCATGGACGACGCCTACCCGATCGATGATCTGGACGACATCCTGCCGGGCCTGCTGGAAGGCCGTTCGCGCGTCTACTACCACTTCGGCCGGGATGCCGACTTCGACCTGAAGCTGATCGGCTGGGTCAACCGCGTGCGTTCGCAGGTGCGCCACGGGGCGCAGCCGCCGCACGAGTTCCTCGAACTGGGCCACCTGCTGCACGAGCAGCGCCTGTTCAAGTCCGGTGCCGAAGTGGCGTTGATGCACCACGCCGCGCAGATCAGCGTGCGTGCGCATCTGGCCGCGATGAAGGCCGCCAGGGCCGGCATCCACGAGTACGAACTGCAGGCGGAGCTGGAACGCGTGTTCCGCGCCAATGATGCGGTGCCCGCGTACTGCAGCATCGTCGGCGCCGGCCGCAACGGCTGCATCCTGCATTACCGCGACAACAACGCGCGTTCGCGCGACGGCGAGCTGGTGCTGATCGACGCCGGTGCCGAGTACCGTGGCTACGCCAGTGACATCACCCGCACGTTCCCGGTGAATGGCCGCTTCAGTGCCGAGCAGCGTGCACTGCACGACCTGGTCGGCGATGCGCAGGCCGCTGCGTTGGCCCAGGCCAGGCCGGGCGTGCCGTACGAGGCCGGTCACCTCGCCGCAGTGCAGACCCTGACCGAGGGCCTGCTGCGGTTGGGCCTGCTGAAGGGTACGCTGGAAAAGAACCTGGCCGAAGGCCTGTACCAGCGCTTCTACCGGCACAAGACCGGGCACTGGATCGGCATGGACGTGCACGACGTGGGCGACTACCGCCTGGCCGGTGACTCGCGTCTGCTGGAGCCGGGCATGGCGTTCACCATCGAGCCGGGGTTGTACATCGGCGTGGATGACACGACGGTGGAGCCGCGCTGGCGCGGTATCGGCATCCGTACCGAGGATGACGTGCTGATCACCGACGATGGCCATCGCGTGCTGACCGAAGGCCTGGCGCGCAGCGCCGACGAGATTGAAGCGGTGATGGCGGGGTAAGGGGTGTTCTGCAGGGCTTGCAGCCCTGCACCCGCGGTAGTGCCGGCCGCTGGCCGGCAACCTCAACAGCAACAGCAACAGCGGGCATTCCGTGGGATGGCGGGGCACTGTGGGTTTGCGGGGACGCCGTAAACCCGTCCATGGGGGCTTGGTCGCGGCATCCATGCCGCTCACACCCCGCAAACCCACAGTACCCCGCCTTCGACAGGTTCACGCGGCTGTTGGTGGGTGCCGACCGTTGGTCGGCACATCTGTCAGATATCGAATGAATCATCCACGCATGGCGTGGATCTACGGGCAATTGCGGCTGTTGGGTAGGTGTCGACCGTGGTCGACACAGAGCGAGCGCAGCGAGCGACCCGCTTCTGCTTTTCTTTTTTCTTTTCCGTGGTTGGACGCGGCAGGAAACTGTCAAAGGTGGGGCGGGTAGGCCATGCAGGGGCGTTGGCGCCATGGATGGCGCCATCGAGCTTACAGGGACGTACTTGCAGCGTCCCCTGCATGGCCTACCCGCCCCACCAAGCGCGGCTTCTGAATTCAGCGCCCCACCACGAGGGGCTCAGCCGTTCGCCGCCGCAAACGCCGGCCGCGTCAGGTTGTCCGCCTCGCCATCAGTGCACAGCACTTCGTCTTCGATGCGGATGCCACCATACGGACGGAAGAAGTCCACGCGCTCCCAGTTGATCGCATCACCATGGCCGGCGTCCTTCACTCCGTTCAACAGCATGTCGATGAAGTACAGGCCTGGCTCGATGGTCACCACCATGCCCGGTTCCAGCACGCGGGTCAGGCGCAGGTAGGGATGGCCGGCCGGGCGCTCGATGCGGCCGCCCTCGTCGCTGGCGGCGAAGCCGGCCACGTCGTGCACCTGCAGGCCGATCAGGTGGCCGATGCCGTGCGGGAAGAATGCGGCGCTGACGCCGGTCTCCAGCGCGGTCTGTGGCGACACCTTGATCACGCCGAAGTCCTTCAGCACGCCCATCAGCGAAAGATGTGCGTCCACGTGCAGCTGCTTGTAGTCGAAGCCCGGGCGCACCGCTGCGCACATCTGCTGCTGGGCGGCGTCGACGGCCGCAATCATCGCGGCGAATTCGTCGTGGCCCTGCGCGGCGTAGGTGCGGGTGATGTCGCTGGCGTAGCCGTGCGCACTGGCGCCGGCGTCGATCAGGAAGCTGCGCAGCGGCTGCGGTGCCTTGCGGCCCAGCTCGGTGTAATGCAGCACGGCGGCGTGTTCGTTCAACGCCACGATGTTGCCGTAGGGCAGCTCGTTGGCATCCTGGCCGACGGCCTGGCAGTACGCCATGTGGATGCTGAATTCGTCGGCACCGTTGCGGAACGCGGCCTCGGCGGCGCGGTGGCCGCGCACGCCCAGCACCTGGGCCTGGCGCATCAGTGCGATTTCATACGGTGTCTTGCTGCCGCGGTGCCATTCCAGGTAGTTCACCACCGGCGCTGGATTGTTCGGCACGTAGTTGCCCAGTGCGCTCTGCGGCTCGCCCAGGATCGCGCAGCGCGACGGGTCGGCCGGCAGCAGGGCCAGCGCCTCTTCGGGCTTGCGGATGATGTGGATGTCGAAGTGCTCCACCCACCAGCCACTGGGGGCGTCCGGTACCACGTGCCAGTAGTCGAAGGGCTGGTGGAAGATCACTGCCGGGCGCTTGCCCGGGGTGAACACGATCCAGCTGTTGGGCACGCGGGTCAGCGGCAGCCAGGCCTTGAACTGCGGGTTGACCGCATACGGGTAGTCGCGGTCGTCGAACACCTGGTAGTGCAGGGTGCCGCTGGGCACCACCAGATGGTCGAAGCCGCCGCGGGCCAGCGCCTGCTCGGCGCGTCGGCACAGCACGGCCAGGTGGTCGGAATACAGGGCGCCGGGGTCTTGCTGGATCATTGCGGTGGCTCGACACGGAAAACGGCCTTAGATTCTGCCGCATACCGCGAAAAACCGCTGTGCCGGAACCGGCACTCAGGCCGTCGAAACCGGTCCCTCGTCGCTGTCTTCGCCCACCCACTGCCGCAGCAGCTGTCGATGTTCGCGCGACAGGGTCAGGAAGCGGAAGCCGGTCCAGCTCTGCCCGGGAACGTGTGCGGGCTCGCTCCACAGCAGATGCACGCCTACGTCGATGGCCTGCTGGCGGCCATCACCCAACGGCAAGGGAAAGCGCAGCTGGTACAGCGCATCCTCGCGCAGCGGCATGCTGGCCAGCATCAGCATGCCAGTTTCGGAGACATTGCCGAGGCGCCCGACCACGCACTCGCGCATCTGGTCGGTAACCGGCACCAGGTCCGAGACCTGGCGGCGCGGCGCGCGGCGGGTGTCCTGCGGCGGTACGGCTTTCATGCGGGGGTCTCCTGTGCGCGAGCCGTGGCCAGTGCGCGCAGCGCACCGAGGCTGGCTTCCCAGGCACGGTCGACCAGCCGGCCCTTGTCTTCGGTGACCAGCTGCGCGCGCCCGGCACTGATCTGCCGTGCCAGCGCATCCAGGTCGGTATCGGTGATCTTCTGCCCGCGCGCATTGACGAACAACGCGTGGCCGGTCAGCAGGCTGTACCAGGACAGGCGCTGGCGGCGCATCGTGCCATCGCCCGTGTCGATGTCGAACCAACTGCCGAACGGCAGGCTGGACAGCTGTTGGTAGGCGGCTTCTTCGGCGCTGCTGCGCGGCGTGGCAGGTGCGGCGCCACTGTTCGTGCCGGCGTGCTCGCCCAGGCGCGCACGTGCCTTGAGGCGTGCGCTGAGCTCGGTACGCGAGGTGCTTTCATCCTCGCCGCCGGGCGTGGCCAGCCTGCGCGCGACAGCGGCGGCTTCCTCGGCGTGGTAGCCGACCTGCAGCAATGCGGCCTCCACGTCCGCTGCCAGTACGGTATCGGTGCCGCCGGGAGCGTCGATGGCCTGCGCGGTGATGGCAGCGATGCGCTCGGTCTGTTGCAGGCGCTCCTGCCATTGCGGTGAATCGTCGCCATGGCGCAGGCGGGTGAGGGTCAGTGCATCGGCCCAGGCCTGGCGCAACAAGGTCTGCACGAAGCGCGGTGGCGACCGGGTGTCGCAGCACTGGTCGATCTGTGCGGTGGCCTGGCGACGGGCCAGTTCCAATCGTTCCTTGCCGCGCGCGGCTTCCACATGGCGGCGCTCGGCCAGTTCGGCACGATGGGCCGCCGCGCGCTGGTGCTGCTGCACGTCTTCACTAGCGGCGGCAAAGACTTCCGGCGAACGCGCATCCTGCCCCAGCAGGCCCTGCACGCTCTGCGCCATGCGCTGCAGCAACTGCGGGTCGACATCCTCATCGCCCAGCCAGTTGGCGCCGACTTCGGCGATCTGATTGAGCAGCTCACGCGCGGGGTGTTCGTCGCGCACGAAGAAGCCCGGATCGGCCATGGCGGCGCGTGCCAGAGGTACCTGCAGGCGGGCCAGCAGCGCGGCCGGCACTGGATCGGGGCGCTGCTGCTGTTGCACCTGCTGCATCAGCATGCGCAGCAGGTCGAGGTTGTCCCGGTCGTGACTGCCCAGCTGGGCCTGCGCACCATGCTCGCTGCGCAGCTGCGCGACCACGGCAGCCTGCAGGTCGGCCACACCGGTTGCCGCACTGGACTGGGCCTGCAGGCGCGCGAGTACCGCGTCGACTGCCGCGCTGGGCACCGCGCCGCTGTCCGCCGGGGCAGGGCTGCCGTGCCGTGCCTGCTGCAGCAGTTCATGCAGTGCACTGCCGGTGGAGGTGGTCACGCCCGGCGTGGCGGGGCCGCCTGCGCCGCCCTCGTGGAAGGCGTCCTGTACCAGGCTGGACCAGGAGCCGGCCGGTGCCGAACCGTTCCAGCCTGTCAGGGGGGCTGCGGTGCGCTTGGCCGGCTGCGTGGTGCGGCCGCCCCCCACCGACTGGGTGATGATCCGCCGCGTGCTCGACGAGCGTGCCAGGTAGGGGGTGTAGACCAGCCCCGGCAGTACACCGGACTGGGCCAGCAGGGCATTGGCACGGTCAAGGATATCGCCCAGCCGTTCCAGCACCTGCCGTTCGAAACTGCGATACAGCGCCAGCTGTACCTCGACGCTCAGCGCGTCCTGTTCGGCAATCCGGCGCACCATCGCGCACAGTGCCTGCGGTGCCAGTGGCAGGGTGTCGGCCTCGAAGGCCGGCGCCGCCGCCAGCACGCCCAGGCGTTGGCCAAGCAGGTTCAGTGTGTTGGTTGAACGCAGGGTTTCGCGCCGCACCATCTCGGTCAGCAGCAGGTCGCGATCCACTTCGTGCTCATCAACCAGCGACAGCCCGAGCATGCCCGGCAGCGCTGGCGGCCCAGCACTGGTACTGACAGCGCTGACCGGTTCGCGCAACCGCGCGAGGGCGTCGGCCACGGCATCGAGCATGCGATCGGCGAAATGGCCGGCGAAGGCGTGCAGCTGTCCACGCTGGGCCATCAGCTCGGCCTGCTGCTGCGGATTGCGTGCGCGGTCGGCGTCGTGCAGCAGGGTCTGCTCCAGCGCCTCGACGGTCAGGATCAGGGGCGCCGCCAGGGTCTGCCGGCACAGGCCGATCAGCGCGCCCAGCAGCTCACGTACCCGCGGTGGCAGATCGCTGGCGGCCAGGCGGTTCTTGTCGGCAGGAGTGATGGAAAAGACAGCTGACATCGGCAGGCGGTACCCGGATTCCCGCGGATCGATCTGGTGAATCTACCGTGTCGGCCGATGTAGGCGCTACTTTAGGCTGAACGTGAATCGCATCCGCCGGGCCTGGCCCGACCGATGAACGGTAGTGCCGGCCGCTGGCCGGCAGATATGTCTTCACCGGATTGCCGGCCAGCGGCCGGAACGATCCTCTGTCAGGCGAGGATCAATCCTCCAGGAACAGGCTCACCACATCGTTGGTGAAGCGGCGGCCCAGCTCGGTCGGCTGCACATGGCCATCGGTCATGTCCAGCCAGCCGCGCTGCACGGCCTCGGCCAGGGGAGCGTCCAGCACGCTGCGCGGCAGCCCCGTGCGCGACTCGAAATCGCGCAGGCCGAAACCTTCGTGCAGGCGCAGCAGGTTGAGCATGTACTCGAACGGCAGGCGCTCCGGCGCGATCACATCGTCGCCGCCGAACGAGGCGGGCGTGCCGGCGCTGTCCAGGTAGGCCTGCGGGTGCTTCAGCTTCCAACGTCGCAGCACATGCTCCTCGGCGCCGGAACTGATCTTGCCGTGCGCGCCGGCACCGATGCCCAGGTAGTCGCCGAAGCGCCAGTAGTTCAGATTGTGCGCGCTCTGCCGGCCGGGGCGCGCATAGGCGCTGACCTCGTACTGGCCGAAACCGGCCTGTGCCAGCAATGCCTGGCAGTGTTCCTGCATGTCCCAGGCGTTGTCTTCATCGGGAATGCCCTGCGGCGGCCGCGCGAAGAACACCGTGTTCGGTTCCAGGGTCAGCTGGTAGTGGGAGATGTGTGCCGGCTGCAGCGCGAACGCGCGTTCCAGGTCGGCCTCGGCACCGGCCAGGGTCTGTTCCGGCAGCGCGTACATCAGGTCGATGTTGAAGTTGTCGTAGCCCGCGTCCTGCGCCATCTTCACCGCGCGCTCGGCTTCGCCACTGTCGTGGATGCGGCCCAGGCGCTTGAGCATGGCGTCGTCGAAGCTCTGGATGCCGAAGCTGAGGCGGTTCACGCCGGCCGCGCGATAGCGGTCGAAGCGGCCATGTTCGGCGGTGCCCGGGTTGGTTTCCAGGGTGATTTCGGCATTGGGCGCGAAACGCAGGCGTGCGCTGGCCTGTTGCAGGAAGCGGTCGATCGCCTCCGGCGGGAACAGGCTGGGCGTGCCGCCACCGAAGAACACGCTGTGCACCACCCGGCCCCAGACCAGCGGCAGGTCCTGGTCGAGGTCGCGCAGCAGCGCATCGATATAAGCGTCGAACGGCAGCTCGCCCTTGGCCTGGTGCGAATTGAAATCGCAGTACGGGCATTTGCGCACGCACCACGGCAGGTGCACGTACAACGACAGCGGTGGCGGCACCAGCCGCGGCGGGTTGTCGTGGTCGGCGGAGCAGGCTTCGCCGGGCAGATGGTTGCAGTGGTCGTGGGCGTGCGGCATGGGCTTCTTCGGTAGTGCCGGCCGATGGCCGGCTTCCCTGGGTCGATCGGGTGGCGTCAGTACAGCGTCGCCAGTTGCTGCTTGAGCTGCTGCAGGGCAATGGCGCGGTGGCTGATGGCGTTCTTCAGTGCCGGCTCCATTTCCGCGGCGGTCAGGCCGTGGGTGGTGTCCAGGAATACCGGGTTGTAGCCGAAACCATTGGTGCCACGCAGTTCGCGGATGATCTGCCCTTCCCAGCGGCCTTCGCAGATCAACGGCTGCGGGTCGGTGGCGTGGCGCAGCAGCACGATCACCGCATAGAAGCGGGCGCTGCGCTGGCCATCGGGAATGTCGGTCATCGCGTCCAGCAGCTTGGCATTGTTGGCTGCGGCATTGGTCGGGTGGCCGGCATAGCGTGCGCTGTACAGGCCCGGCGCACCGCCGAGGGCATCGACGATCAGGCCCGAATCATCGGCCAGCGCCGGCAGGCCGGTCGCTTCGCAGGCTGCGCGTGCCTTCAGCAGCGCGTTCTCGACGAAGGTCAGGCCGGTCTCTTCCACATCGCCCAGGCCCAGTTCGGCGGCCGAGGTGATCTGCAGCGGCAGATCGGCAAGGATCTCCTGCATCTCCACCAGCTTGCCGGCGTTGTGGCTGGCCAGTACCAGTTTCTTCATTGACGGGGCTCCAGCAGGTCCCAGGTGTTGCCATACAGATCGCGGAACACCGCAACCGTTGCATAGGGTTCTTCGCGCGGCGCATCCAGGAACTCGACGCCGGCGGCGACCATCGCCGCGTGGTCGCGGCGGAAGTCGTCGGTGTTGAGGAAGAAGCCGACGCGGCCGCCGGTCTGGTTGCCGATGCGGCTGCGCTGCTCCTCGTCGCTGGCGCGGGCCAGCAGCAGGGCGGCGGCGCTGCCGTCGGTCGGGCCGACCACCACCCAGCGCTTGTGGCCCTGGTCGATGTCCTCCAACAGTGCGAAGCCGAGCTTGCCGGTGTACCAGGCAATGGCTTCGTCATAGTCGGCCACCACCAGGGTGGTCAGGGCGATGCGGCGGTTCATGCCGACAGCGCCGCCTGCTGTGCGGCCAGCAGTTCGCCCACGCCCTTTTCGGCCAGGCCCAGCAGCGCATCCAGTTCATCGCGACGGAAGGCGTGGCCTTCGGCGGTGCCCTGCAGCTCGATGAAGCCGCCACCATCGTTCATCACTACGTTCATGTCGGTGTCGCAGTCGCTGTCTTCGGCGTAGTCCAGGTCCAGCACCGGGGTGCCGCGGTACACGCCTACCGATACGGCGGCCACTGCGCCCAGGATCGGGTTGCGCTTGATGTCACCACGCTTCATCAGCACGTTCACCGCATCGACCAGTGCCACGTAGGCGCCGGTGATGGCGGCCGTGCGGGTGCCACCGTCGGCCTGCAGCACGTCGCAGTCGAGGGTGATGGTGCGCTCGCCCAGCGCGTTGCGATCCACGCAGGCGCGCAGGCTGCGGCCGATCAGTCGCTGGATCTCCAGGGTGCGGCCACCCTGCTTGCCACGGGCCGCTTCACGGTCACTGCGGGTGTGGGTGGCGCGCGGCAGCATGCCGTATTCGGCGGTGACCCAGCCTTCGCCCTTGCCGCGCAGGAAGCCCGGCACGCGGTTCTCGACGCTGGCGGTGCACAGCACACGGGTTTCACCGAAGCACACCAGCACCGAACCTTCGGCGTGGCGGGTGAAGCCGCGTTGGATGACGACCGGGCGGAGCTGGTCGGGCTGGCGGCCGCTGGGGCGGGAATCGGACATGGTGCGGGTTCCGTAATGGCGAGGGAGTACGCCGCCACGCCCGCGGCCTTCACGGGGCGGGCAAGGGGGCTCTGGTGAGGGCGCTAGGGTACCATTCCCCCTTTGCACGCACCGGACACAATCCATGATTCGAAGCATGACCGCCTATGCCGGCGGCGAGCGGGTCACCCCGTGGGGCACGCTGGGCTGCGAGCTGCGCTCGGTCAACCACCGTTTCCTGGAGGTCGGCACCCGCCTGCCCGAGGAGCTGCGGGCGCTCGAACCGCAGCTGCGCGAGCGCATCGCCGCGCGCCTGAGCCGTGGCAAGCTGGATCTGGTGATGCGCCTGCGCGCGCCGGAAGCGGCGGCCAACCTGCAGGTGGACGAGGCCCTGCTGGCCCAGCTGGGCCGCCTGGCGCACCGCCTGACCTCCGATTTCCCCAACCTGCAGGTCAGCTTCACCGACCTGCTGCAGCTGCCGGGCGTGACCCGTGGCGAGGCCACCGACGCCGCCGCCCTGCAGGTCGAGGCGCTGGCGCTGCTGGACCAGGTGCTGGATGGCTTCGTCGAGGCCCGTGAGCGCGAAGGCGGCAAGTTGGCTGCGGCCATCAGCGAGCGTGTGGACGGCATCGAACGCATCGCCACCGAAGTCCGCACGCTGATTCCGGCCATTCGCGACGGCCAGCGCGCCAAGCTGGCCGCACGCCTGGCCGACCTGCCGCACCCGGTCGACCCCGGCCGCGCCGAGCAGGAACTGGTGCTGTGGCTGCAGAAGCTGGACGTGGATGAGGAACTGGACCGCCTCGGCAGCCACATCGTCGAGATCCGCCGCGTGCTCAAGCAGCGCGAGCCGGTCGGTCGCCGCCTGGACTTCCTGCTGCAGGAGTTCAACCGCGAAGCCAACACGCTGGGCTCGAAGTCCGTGGACAGCCGTACGTCCAATGCGGCGGTGGAGCTGAAGGTGCTGATCGACCAGATCCGCGAACAGGTGCAGAACATCGAGTGATGTTGCATCCAGCGGTACAGCAGGGGCGCCTTCGGGCGCCCTTGTCGTTCCAGCGCATCAGCGCACGCTGACGCCCGGCGCTCCTTCGCTCAAACGCCCGACCACGGCTGCCTGGCCGAACCCCGCGTCGTGGAAGCAGGCCAGCACTGCATCCACCGCCTCCGGAGCGCACGACACCAGCAGTCCGCCGCTGGTCTGCGGATCGGTCAGCAGCGGCTGCCAATGGGCGGCCAAGCCCTCGGCGAAGCGCACCTCGGCGCCATACGAGGCCCAGTTGCGGTGGGAAGCGCCGGTCACGCAGCCACGCTGCAGCAGCTCCAGCGCCTGCGGCAGCAGCGGCACCTGTGCACTGTCCACCTCGGCAGCGACACCACTGGCGCGGCACACTTCCAGCAGGTGGCCGAGCAGGCCGAAGCCGGTGACGTCGGTCATGGCATGCACACCGTCCAGCGCGGCCAGCGGCACGCCCACGGTGTTCAGGCGGGTGGTCGACGCGATCATCTGCCGGTAGCCGTCGGCATCCAGCACTTCCTTCTTCAGCGCCGACGAATACACGCCCACGCCCAACGGCTTGCCCAGCACCAGCACGTCGCCGGCGCGGGCATCGGCATTGCGCTTGAGTCGTTGCGGGTCGAGCACGCCGATCGCAGCCAGGCCGTAGATGGGTTCCACCGAATCGATGCTGTGGCCACCAGCGACCACGATGCCAGCATCGGCGCAGGCGCGTTCGCCACCCTGCAGAATGCCGCGGATCGTGTCCTGCGGCAGCGTGTTGATCGGCATGCCGACGATGGCCAGTGCGAACAGCGGGCGCGCGCCCATCGCATACAGGTCCGACAGCGCGTTGGTGGCCGCGATGCGGCCGAAGTCGAACGGGTCGTCGACGATCGGCATGAAGAAGTCGGTGGTGGCGACGATCGCCTGCCGGTCATCGAGGCGATACACCGCGGCGTCGTCGCTGTTCTCACGGCCCACCAGCAGCTCAGCCGGTGCCGGAAGTGCTGGAACGCCACGCAGCAGTTCGCTCAGCACGCCCGGCGCGATCTTGCAGCCGCAGCCGCCGCCATGCGCGAGAGAGGTCAGTCGTTGCGGGGCATCGGCCGTTGAAGGGGCGGGGGACTGCGCGTGCGTGGCCATGCCGACATCTCCTGCGGGAACGCGAATGGCGGAAGGCAGCAGGAGTCGAACCTACCAGGGAACGATCGACGCCCCCTACTGGGTTTGAAGCCCAGCCGCATGCCCGGATGCGCATGCCTTCCGAAAGTACGGCGGTACCGGTGGGCTCAGTCGCGGGCTGCGTTCCACTGCAGGTCGCCGCGCGGCCGATGCTGGTCACCGACGCGTCGAGTGTAGCCAACGCGATTGAAGAACTCCAAGATCTGGATGCTGCGTTTGCGGCCCAGGCCGATGGCATCGCGGAACGTGGCCGCATCCACCGTGCCGCTGGCCTGTGACAGCTGCGCGACGATCGCGGCGAGTTCCGCAATGCACGCGGGTGCATAGAACAGGTCCGGCACCACCTGGAACAGCTCGCCACGTGCGGTGGCACGGCGCAGGACGGCGCGGACTTCGTCTTCGGCCAGGCCGATCTCGGCAGCAAGGGTGCGCACCCACGGCGGATCGAAGCGACCGGCGTGCAGTTGCGGCAGCACGCGTTCCAGCAGCAGACGCTCGCGTTCCGGTGGCGCATGGTCATGCCCGGGCAGGCGCCACCAGGCACCCACGCGTTGCACGCTGCCGTCGTCCAGCAGGTCCTGCAGCAGCGCATTCCAGAGGCTCGCTGCAAGCGCGGGCAGGGTGCTGCGCTGCAGGCGGCCGCTGTCGACACCGGGTTCGTCCGGGCGTCGCTCATGCCATCCACGCAGTGAGGCGATCACCTGCTCGCGCAATGCCTGCCAGTGCGACACAAGGATGACTACCGTGTCTTCGCGGGTGACGATGCGTCGCGTGTCTGCAGGAAGATCGATCCGGTCGGCGGCGCGCCGGCAGTAACGCTGCAGCGCGGCCATGGCAACGCCGAAGGGCGCCTGCTGCAACAGTGGGCCGATTCCCGCACCCGCGGCCAGTTGCTCCAGTGCTCCCAGCCATGCGAGCCGTGCAGGACTGCGCCGGCGCCGCTGTGGCGGGTCCGGATCGAGCACGAGGCCGCCGCCCAGCGTGTGGGTGGCCGCTGAATCGCGGGCAATGAAGTGATCGCCACACATCGCACAGACTGGAGCATCGAACACCAGCTGCACCAACTGCCCATCACCGTGGTCATGGTCCTCCAGCAGCACCACATGGGCCTGCCGGTGCATCGTGCCCCAGTGGATATGCAGCGGTGCCCAGTCGCGCAACGGTGCGGCCAACGCGGACAGCCGCAACCGCACATCAACGCGGGTGGTGGCCAGCAGTGCGCGTGCGTCGGCGATCCAGTCACCGCGACGGATGTCATCACGGGCGATGGCCGCCAGGTTCAGCGCGCAGCGCTGCCCGGCCATCGCGTGGTCACTGGCCTGGTTCTGCGCGTGGATGCTGCGTATGCGCACTTCAGTGGCGGCCGGCATCAGCTGCAGATGCTCACCCACCGAGGCGATGCCGCCGTGCACTGCACCGGTCACCAGCGTGCCATGACCGGCCAGCGAGAACACGCGGTCCATCGGCATGCGGAACAGCTCGCTGCGCAGTTCGGCCTGGCGCGTGCTGGCATCGTCCGCCGCCCACGCGTGCAGCTGGGTACGCAGCGCGTTGATGCCAGCATCGTCGGGTGCGGTGCTGTTGCAGGTGAACACAGGGGAATCCTGCAGTGGCGTGCCGGCCAGCAGGGCAGCGACCTCGATCTCGACCCGGGCCAGGCGCGCCGCGTCCACACGGTCGATCTTGGTCAGCGCCACCGCACCCCGGTTCACGCCCAGCAGCTGCAGGATGGCCAGATGCTCGCGGGTCTGTGGCATCACGCCGTCGTCGGCAGCGATGACCAGCAGGGCGCCGTCGATACCCGTGGCGCCGGCCACCATCGTGTGCACGAAGCGCTCGTGGCCCGGCACGTCGACGAAACCCAGCGTCGCGACAGGACCTGTGCCGTCCCTGCGTTCCACAGGAACATAGGCATAGCCCAGCTCGATGGAAATACCACGCGTACGCTCTTCCTGCAGGCGATCGGTTTCGATGCCGGTCAGTGCCCGCACCAGGCTGGTCTTGCCATGGTCGATATGCCCGGCGGTGCCGACGATCATGCCTGCAGCGTGCTCCACTGGGCGAGGAAGTCGGCTTCGTCGGCCGGTTCCAGGCAGCGCAGGTCCAGCCACAGCGCGTCATCGGCAATGCGGCCCAGCACGGGTCGCGGCAGCTGACGCAGGCGCTTGGCCAGCCGATCCAGTCCGCCACGGCGCGCGCTGGTAATGCGCAGTCCGGCGCTGGCCAGCTGCGCCTGTGGCTGGGCGCCGCTGCCGATCTGGCTGTGCATCGAAGCGGGCCCGAGGGTGTAGTCCGCCGTGAGCGAGGCACGCATCGGCTGCAGCAGGCGCTGGGCCTGCGCATCAATGTCATCCTGCGTGCGCGAGAGCGTGCGCAGTGTCGGCAGCCGCTGTGCCAGCAGCTCGGGTTCGCGGTACAGGGCCAGCACCGCTTCCAGTGCGGCCAGGCCCATCTTGTCCATGCGCAGTGCCCGCTTCAGCGGGTTGCGGTTGATCCGCGCGATCAGGTCGGCGCGGCCGGCGATGATGCCGGCCTGCGGACCACCCAGCAGCTTGTCGCCGCTGAATGAAACCAGATCGGCGCCGGCCGTCAGCGTTTCCTGCACGGTGGGTTCGTGCGGCAGGCCGAACGTGGCCAGATCGCACAGGCTGCCACTGCCCAGGTCCACCACCAGCGGCAGGCCATGCTCGTGCGCGATCGTGGCCATCGCCGCCGTGTCGACCTTGGCAGTGAATCCGGTGATCGCGTAGTTGCTGGCATGCACCTCCATCAGCAGCGCTGTGCGCGCGCCGATGGCGTTGGTGAAGTCGGCCGCATGGGTGCGGTTGGTGGTACCCACTTCCAGCAGCCGAGCGCCCGCGCTGCGCATCACATCCGGGATGCGGAAAGCGCCGCCGATCTCCACCAGCTCGCCGCGCGACACCACCACCTCACGGCGGTTGGCCAGGCTGTTGAGCAGCAGCAGGACCGCTGCCGCATTGTTGTTGACCACAGTGGCGGCTCCGGCACCGGTCAGCTCGCAGATCAGTGCCTGTACCCGCGCATCGCGGTCGCCGCGACGGCCACGGATGACGTCGAACTCCAGATCGACCGGCGCGGTCATCGCGCGGCTGACCGCGTGCACCGCGGCCTCGGGCAGCAATGCGCGACCCAGGTTGGTATGCAGTACGGTGCCGGTCAGGTTGAACATCGGTTGCAGGTCCAGCCGTGCATCGGCTGCCAGTGCGGCCTCGACCGCTGCCACCAGCGCCGGGCCGTCGACCGCTTCCTGCAGCTGCGCGGTCGACAACTGGCTGGCGCTTACACGCTCACGCAGCACCTGCAGGTGCGAACGCAGCAGCTGGGTGATGCGGCTTCGACCGTGGCCTTCGATCAGTGGCGCCAGTGCAGGCAGGCGCAGCACCCGGTCCAGCGAGGGCAGGGCGGCGGCCGATGCCGGGGCGGGGGACATGGCTGTCATCGCCTCAAGCGCCGTCGGATTGCCACAGCAGAGGATTCTGGCTGGCACGCGCATAGCCTTCCTCGGCCAGCAGCAGATCCAGCGCCAGCGTGCCGAGGTCATCGGCCACCGGCTCCAGAGACGGGTCCTTTTCCAGATACAGGATCTTGCGGTAGCTGTGGCAGTGGTCGCAGGTCTCGGCACGCACCGCGCTCTCGCGCACCGCCTCGCCGCTGTCGCCGTCCACATCGGCCAGGGCGCGATAGGCGATGTCCTTGCCGGCGGCACCACACTGGCTGCACTGCACGCGCACGTAGTGCCATTGGCAGGCGCACAGCGAGCACGACAGGTAACGGTAGGACGCATAGGGTGGGCGTGCCTGCACCACGCTGGTCACCGGCAACGTGCCGCACAGCGGGCACAGCCCTGGCGCATCAGCCAGCGGCTTCAGGTCGGTAGGGCGGAAGCTGGCTGCGAGCACCGCCCAGTAAACCTGCAGTGCGTTCATCACCAGCAGCGCAGCGACCGCATCCACCGACGGCGCGTCATCGCGCTCCAGCACCGCGTGCGCCTGCGCATCCAGCCAGGCGTCGTCGGCAGCCGCGACGCGTTGCAGCTCCTGCCGGGTTTCCACCGGCAGCCCGGCTTCGTCGGCACAGTGCTGGCACAGCGTGCGCAGCCAGTCGCGCCAGCATCCATCCAGCTGAAGCGTGTTGGCCGGCCGCAACGGCATGCCGGCACCGGCCGCCGCACTCGACTGCTGCGCGCGCGCCTGCGACTGCAGTGCCTCGCGCTGCTGCGGTGTCAGTTCATCCAGCAGCGCCTGCTGTGCATCGGCCAACGCCGCCAGCAGCTGCAGGTAACCGCCGATGGCACTGTGCGCGGCCAGGCTGCGCAGGCGCGTCGCGCGCTCAGCGAACAGTGACTCGATATCGGGCAGGATGATGCGCGGCACATCGCGCGAGGCGAGCGTCTCGATCTCACCGGGTTCAAGGATGCGTTGCGCCATGCAGGGCCAGCCAGAAGAACCAGCCTCCATCCTCGCCGTTGTCGGCGCTCGCGTCCAGCGTGCCCATGCCAAAGCAGTCGAGCAAAGCAGTCGAGCACGGCTCGACTCTACAAAAACCGGTTTCGGTCGTTGCCATGTTCATCGTGTCGACCAAGGTCGACACCCACCAAGAGCAGCTCATGCCATTCCGACAGCAGCGGGAAACTGTCGAAGGAGGGGTGGATCCGGTTGCGGGGGTGTCCGCGGCATGGATGCCGCGGCCAAGCCCCCAAGGACGGGTTGACGGCGTCCCCCGCAACCGGATCCACCCCGCCACCCCTCAGGAAGCCCGCTCTTGACGTTGACCTTGCCTCTGCGGGTGCAGGGCCGCAGGCCCTGCCGCTAACCCTCTTCCCGACGTCCGCGCAGGATGTCCCGGAACCACTGCCGGTGGTGCTTGTACGCCCACCCATAGGTCACCTTGCCCTGGGTCATCGCCCGCACCGAGCCCTTGATCCAGATCGCGGCATAGATGTGCACCACGATCGCGCACACCAGCACCCAGCCGAACAGCGCATGGGCCAGCACCGAGAAGCGGATCACCCCGATCGGGAAGAAGTGACTGAAGTACTGCCGCCAGATCACGAAGCCGGTCAGCAGCAGCGCCGACAGGCAGCCGATGATGGCCCAGAACAGCAGTTTCTGGCCGGCATTGAAACGGCCCACCGGCGGCAGCTTCTCATCCTCGTTGCGCAGTACATCGCGCATGCCGCGCATCCATGCGCGATCGTCGGCGGTCGGCAGATTGTCGCGCCACATGCGGAACGCCAGCAGCGCAAAGCCCACCACCATGGCCAGCCCGATGAACGGATGCAGGATGCGCGTCCAGGGGCCGCCACCGAACAGCTGGGTCAACGGGAACAGGGCAGGGTGGAACAGCGCCAGCCCGGACAGCGCGGTCAGCACGAAGCAGATCGCCACGATCCAGTGGTTGATGCGGGTCGGTGCGCGGTAGCGGATGATCTGGCGCGGGTGCGGGGCGTACTTCATGGCCGCTGCTCCTCTTCGATCTTCTTCGCCTCGTGCTCGGCTTCCTCTTCTTCCTCGTCATTGACCGTGTTGCGGCCGATGCCGATGTAATGCAGGAAGCCGGCGAAGGCAGTGGCGGCGATCGCCAGCACGCCCAGCGGCTTGGCCACGCCCTTCCAGATTTCCACCATCGGGCTGATTCGAGGGTCCTTGGGCAGGTCGGCATACAGCTCCGGCCTGTCCACGTGCTGCAGCACGTACATCACGTGGGTGCCGCCGACGCCCTGCGGATCGTACAGGCCGGCATTCTCGTAGCCGCGCGATTTCAGGTCTTCCACGCGTCCGGCCGCATGCTCGGTCATCGCCTGCTTGCTGCCGAAGGTAATCGCGCCGGTCGGGCAGGTCTTCACGCAGGCCGGTTCCTGGCCCACCGCCACCCGGTCCGAACACAGCGTGCACTTGTAGGCCTTGTGGTCCTTCTTGGAGATGCGCGGCACGTCGAACGGACAACCGGTCACGCAGTAGCCGCAGCCGATGCAGTTCTCTTCCTGGAAGTCGACGATGCCGTTGGCGTACTGGATGATGGCACCGGGCGACGGGCAGGCCTTCAGGCAGCCCGGATCGCTGCAGTGCATGCAGCCTTCCTTGCGGATCAGCCACTCCAGCTTGCCCTTCTCGTCCTCGTACTCGCGGAACTTCATCACCGTCCACGACTGATCGCTCAGGTCGGGCGGGTTGTCGTAGCTGCCAACGCAGCTTCCCACGTCGTCGCGCAGGTCATTCCACTCCATGCAGGCGACCTGGCAGGCCTTGCAGCCGATGCACTTGCTCACATCGATCAGCTTGGCGACCTGGCCGGTGTGCGCACCACGCGCCTCCGGCGAGGGCGTGGTGGTGGCCGAGCGGCGGATGATGTCCAGGGATTGCAGTGACATGGCGTGTCTCCTACACCTTCTCGACCTTGACCAGGATGCACTTCGATTCGGGCGTCTGCGAGTTGCCGTCACCGATGGCGTTGGTCAGCGTATTGGCGATGTATCCGGGCTTGGCCGCACCGAGGAAGCCCCAGTGGATCGGCACGCCCACCTGGTGCACGGTCCGGCCATCGATCTGCAGGGCCTTGATGCGCTTGGTCACCATGGCGACCGCTTCGATGTGGCCGCGCTTGGAACTGACCCGCACGCGGCTGCCGTTGTTGATGCCCAGCTCGTCGGCCAACGCCGCGCCGATCTCGACGAACTGCTCGGGCTGGATGATGGCGTTCAACTTGCCGTGCTTGGTCCAGAAGTGGAAATGCTCGGTCAGTCGGTAGGTGGTGGCCACATGCGGGAACTCGTCCGGTGAACCGATCTGTGCGCGATCGCTGGCGAATACGCGGGCGGCCGGGTTGTTCAGCGTCAGTGCCTGGCCGGGGCTGAGCGGGTTGCTGCGCAGCGGTGTATCGAACGGTTCGTAGTGCTCAGGGAATGGGCCTTCGGCCATGCCGGCCTTGGCGAAGAAGCGCGCGATGCCCTCCGGGTTCATGATGAACGGGCCCATTCCGCCGGCGGGATCTTCGTCGGCCTTGAAGTCGGGCACGTCCACGCTGCCCCAGTTTTTCCCGTTCCACGCCAGCAGCGTGCGCCGTGGATCAAATGGCTTTCCGGCGGCGTCGCACGAGGCGCGGTTGTACATCACGCGACGATTGGCCGGCCATGCCCAGGCCCAGCCCAGCGTGTTGCCGATGCCGGTGGGGTCACTGTTGTCACGCCTCGCCATCATGTTGCCGGTCGGGCCCCAGGCACCGATGTAGATCCAGCAGCCGGAGGCGGTGCTGCCGTCGTCGCGCAGGTCGCCGAATGCGGCCAGCTGCTCGCCGGCCTTGCGCACCAGCTTGGTTGGGTCCTTCGGATCGAACACGTCGGCCAGCGCCTTGCCGTTGTATTCCATCGCCAGCTCTTCGGGCGTGGGTACCTCAGGGTTGGCGTAGTTCCAGGCCAGGTCGCGCACCGGCTCCCACCACGCACCGCCGTCCTTCTCGTACAGCGCTTTGATGCGATGGAACAGCTCGGACATGATCTCGATGTCGCTGCGTGCTTCGCCCGGTGGGTTGGCACCCTTCCAGTGCCACTGCAGCCAGCGCGAGGAGTTCACCACCGCGCCGTTCTCCTCGGCAAAGGAGGTGGTCGGCAGGCGGAATACTTCGGTCTGGATCGTGCTCGGGTCGACGTCGTTCAACGCACCGTGGTTCTGCCAGAAGGCGATGGTCTCGGTCTCCAGTGGGTCCATGCTGACCATGAACTTCAGCTTGGAGAACGCGCTGATCAGCTTGCCCTTGTTCGGCGCCGAGGCCAGCGGATTGAAGCCCTGGCAGATGTAGCCATGGATCTTGCCCTCGTTCATCAGCTCGTACGCCTGCAGCATGTCGTACGGCTTGTCCAGCTTGGGCAGGTAATCAAAGCACCAGTTGTTGTCGGCGGTGGCGGCATCGCCCCACCACGACTTCATCAGGCTGACGTGGAACTTCGGGTAGTTCTGCCAGAACGACATCTGGTTGGCGCGCAGCGGCTTCTGCGTGCGCTTGGCGATGTAGGCCTCGTAGTCCTGCTCGTCCTGTTTCGGCAGGGTCAGGTAGCCGGGCAGCAGGTCGGACATCAGGCCGATGTCGGTCAGGCCCTGGATGTTGGAATGCCCTCGCAAGGCGTTCATGCCACCACCGGCCACGCCGATGTTGCCCAGCAGCAGCTGCACCATGGTGCCGGCACGCACGTTCTGCGCGCCGATCGAGTGCTGCGTCCAGCCCAGCGCGTACAGGATGGTCATCGCCTTGTCCTTGCCGGCGGTGGACGCGATCATGTCCCAGATCTGGCGGATGCTGTCGGCCGGCGTGCCGCAGATGCGTTCGACCATCTCCACCGTGTAGCGCGCATAGTGCTGCTTGAGCAGGTTGTAGACGCAGCGCGGGTCCTTCAGCGTCGGGTCGCTGCGCACGAAGCCATCATCACCGTAGGCGTAGTCCCAGCTGGAGCGGTCGTAGCTGCGCTTCTCTTCGTTGTAGCCCGAATACAGGCCGTCCTTGAAGGCGAACTCGTCCTTCACCAGGAACGACATGTCGGTGTAGTTCAGCACGTACTCGTGCTGGATGCGGTCCTCGGTCAGCAGGTAGTTGATCAGGCCCCCCAGGAACACGATGTCGGTACCGGTGCGGATCGGCGCGTACACGTCGGCCACCGCGGCCGAGCGGTTGAAGCGCGGATCGACCACGATCAGGCGTGCCTTGTTGTGTGCCTTGGCCTCGGTCACCCATTTGAACCCGCACGGGTGCGCCTCGGCGGCATTGCCACCCATGATCAGGATCAGGTCGGCATTCTTGATGTCGACCCAGTGATTCGTCATCGCACCACGGCCTAGCGTCGGGGCAAGACCTGCCACCGTCGGGCCGTGTCAGACACGTGCCTGGTTGTCGAATGCCAACATGCCAAGGGAGCGCACGACCTTGTGGGTCAGCACCGCGGTTTCATTGCTGGTGGCCGAGGCCGCCAGCATGCCGGTCGTCAGCCAGCGGTTGACCGTCTGCCCGGCCTCGTTCTTCTGCACGAAGTTGGCATCGCGGTCTTCCTTCATCAGCCGCGCGATGCGGTCCAGCGCATCGTCCCAGCTCAGCCGCTTCCACTCGTTCGAGCCCGGCGCGCGGTACTCGGGGTAGAGCAGGCGCGACTTGCTGTGGATGATGTCGGCCAGGCCGGCGCCCTTCGGGCACAGCGTGCCGCGGTTCACCGGATGGTCCGGGTCGCCCTCGATGTGGAAAATGCTCGGTTCGGCGTTCTTGGCACCATCGCCGAGGCTGTACATCAGGATGCCGCAGGCCACCGAACAGTAGGTACAGGTGTTGCGGGTCTCGGTCGCGCGGGTCAGCTTGTACTGCCTGACCTCCGCGAGCGCGATGCCGGGCGCGAAGCCCATCAATGCCAGGCTGGAGCCGACCAGGGTTGTCCCGGTCACTTTCAGGAACTGGCGGCGGCTCATCGATGGCATGCCGTTCTCCTGGGATGGCGGGGAGGCGCAGGCCTCCGGGCTGTCGTTGGGTACGGGCCGGTTATAGCACAGGCCTCCGGATGCCCATGTGGCACAAGGCGCGGCGCCTGCCGGACGGGCCCGGAAAGGGCCTGCTCTGGTAAAGTTGCGTGCCCGCCCCCTGGGGAAGCGTCTGCCGGGCCTGGTTCCAGGATGTTCCGCGCAGCCCCCGCCGTCCTGGCGCGATCCTCCGCGCCGGACCTGGAACACCGAGGAAAAATTTTGCGAAATCAACCAATTGGGTTCCGCGCATGAGCGCCCCGTCGAAGCCGTCGGACGCCGTTGCGCGCGGCACGCTGTACATCGTGGCCGCCCCGTCCGGCGCCGGCAAGAGCAGCATCGTCAACGCCACCCTGGCGCGTGACCCGCAGATCGCCCTGTCGATCTCCTTCACCTCGCGCGCGATGCGCCCGGGTGAAGTGAACGGCCAGCACTACCATTTCGTCTCTGCGGAGAGGTTCGAGGAAATGATCGCCGCCGGCGACTTCTTCGAGCATGCCTGGGTGCACGGCGACTGGAAGGGCACCGCCCGGCAGTCGGTGGAGCCGCAGCTGGCCGCCGGCCAGGACGTGCTGCTGGAAATCGACTGGCAGGGTGCGCAGCAGGTGCGCCAGCTGGTGCCGGGCACGGTCACCGTGTTCATCCTGCCGCCGTCCAAGCAGGCCCTGCAGGACCGCATGCGCAAGCGCGGCCAGGACAGCGAGGCGGTCATCGCCCAGCGCCTGGGCGCGGCACGCGATGAAATGCTGCACTTCAACGAGTTCGACTACGTCATCGTCAACGAGGTGTTCGACACCGCCGTGGACGAGCTGTGCGCCATCTTCACCGCCAGCCGCCTGCGCCGGGAGGCCCAGAAGGTCCGCCACGCCGGCCTGATCCAGGCTCTGCTGACCCCCGATCCGGGTGCAACTGACTGATTCCAAAAGAATCGGGTGGGGGTTGGCTTGATTTTGTCCAGCCCCTGCCAGTACACTCCGTCCCCTTTCCCTCATTCGACTGAGCGGCCGACCGGTCGCCGGGAGCCCGTATGGCCCGCATCACCGTAGAAGATTGCCTGGAAGTCGTTAACAACCGTTTCGAACTGGTCATGATGGCTTCCAAGCGTGCCCGCCAGCTCGCCAACGGCGTGCAGGCCACGCTGGACAACAGCGAGACCGAGGACAAGCCGACCGTGCTGGCGCTGCGCGAAATCGCCGCCCGCAAGATCGACAACGCGCTGATCGACGAAGTCGAGAAGGCCGAGCGTGAGCGCGCCGAGCGCGAAGCGCTGGAGTGGGCTGCCGCCGAAGTGGTCGCCGACGAAGACATGTCCAAGAACGACGATTGATCGCATCGATCAACGTCATTGCTGGATCGCCGAACAGCCCGCCCCGTGCGGGCTGTTTCGCATTCAGGATTTGCCGTAAACGTCGCGCTGGAATAGGCTTCGGGCATGAACCCAGGCCCCACTGCCAAGGTCGCCGCAGCCCCCGCTGCCGCCGTACCCGACTACGTCCTCCAGCTTGAACGCGCCGCCCATTACCTGCCGCCGGAACAGCTGCCGCTGCTGCGCCGTGCCTGGGAAGTCGGTGCCTCCGCGCACGCTGGGCAGACGCGCAAGTCGGGCGAGCCCTATATCACCCATCCGGTGGCCGTGGCCCAGGTGCTGGCCGAGCTCGGCCTGGACGTGGAAGCGCTGATCGCCGCGATCCTGCACGACACCATCGAAGACACCCCGCTCACCCGCGAGGCGCTGGCTGCCGAGTTCGGCGAAGCCGTGGCCGAACTGGTCGACGGCGTGACCAAGCTGGACAAGCTGAAGTTCCGCGACCGCCAGGAAGCGGCCGCCGAGAGCTTCCGCAAGATGCTGCTGGCGATGTCGCGCGACCTGCGCGTGATCATGATCAAGCTGGCCGACCGCCTGCACAACATGCGCACGCTGGGCGCGCAGAGCCGCGAAGCGCGCGGCCGCATCGCCCGCGAGACGCTGGAGATCTACGCACCCATCGCCCAGCGCCTGGGCATGAGCCTGGTCAAGAGCGAGCTGCAGAACCTCGGCTTCAAGGCGCTCTACCCGTGGCGCCACGCCATCATTGAAAAACACATCCGCAGCCAGCCGGTGGTGCGCCGCGAGGCGATGGCGCAGGTGGAAGTGCAGCTGTCGCAGCGCCTGGCCAAGGAGGGGATCGAGCATCGGCTGATCAGCCGCATCAAGACCCCGTGGAGCATCTACAACAAGATGCGCGACGAGAACAAATCCTTCGACCAGGTGATGGACGTGTTCGGCTTCCGCCTGGTCGTGCGCAGCGTGCCCAGCTGTTACCACGCGCTGGGTTCGGTGCATGCCACCTTCAAACCGCTGGATGGCCGCTTCCGCGATTTCATCGCCATTCCCAAGGCCAACGGCTACCAGTCGCTGCACACCGTGCTGTTCGGGCCGTATGGCTCGCCGATCGAAGTGCAGATCCGTACCGAGGAAATGGACCTGATCGCCGAGCGCGGCGTGGCCGCGCACTGGACCTACAAGTTTGGTGGCGATTCGCCCAACAGCGCGCAGAGCCGTGCCCACGCCTGGATCGTCGAGCTGATCGACTCGCAGCGCGCCGCCGGCTCCTCGCTGGAGTTCCTCGACAACGTCAAGGTCGACCTGTTCCCGGACGAGGTCTACCTGTTCACGCCGAAGGGCAAGATCCTGGCCCTGCCGCGCAATTCCACCGCGCTCGATTTCGCCTACGCCGTGCATACCGATGTCGGCAACATGGCGGTGGCCTCGCGCGTGGACAAGAAACTGGTGCCACTGCGCACCAAGCTGGTGTCGGGGCAGTCGGTGGAGATCATCACCGCGCGCTCGGCCACGCCGAAACCGCAGTGGCTGGAATTCGTGGTCACCAGCAAGGCGCGCACTGCCATCCGCCACCAGCTCAAGCAGCTGGAGCACGAAGATGCCGTGCAGCTCGGCCACCGCATGCTCGACCGTGCGCTGGAGGCGATGGATTCGTCGCTGGAACGGCTGCCGAAGGGGCGCCTGGATGCGTTCCTGGCCGAGCACCGTTTCCCGCGTCTGGAGGCGCTGCTGGCCGAGGTGGCGCTGGGCAACTGGATGCCGACCCAGGCCGCGCAGGCGCTGATGGCCTACGCCGAACTGCGTGGCGGCCCGCATTCGCGCCACCATTCGCAGGAAAAGATCCTGATCAACGGCAGCGAGCGCGGCGTGGTCACCTTCGCCGGCTGCTGCCAGCCGATTCCCGGCGACGAGATCATGGGCTACCACACCGCCGGCAAGGGCATCGTGGTGCACCGCATGGACTGCCCGAACCTGGCCGAGCTGCGCAAGTCGCCCGAGCGCTGGGTGCCGATCGGCTGGGACACCACCGTCTCCGGCGACTACGACACTTCGCTGGTGGTGGAAGTAGAGAACGGCACCGGCGTGCTGGCGCAGCTGGCCGCCGCCATCGCCCAGAGCCATTCCAACATCGAGCGCGTGGACTACCTGGACCGCGACTTCAACGCCGCCGTGCTGGCGTTCAACATCCAGGTACGCGACCGCAACCACCTGGCCGAAGTGATGCGCCGCCTGCGTCGTCTGTCGGTCGTGCAGTCGGTACGCCGTCAGTAGGTCCTGCGCGGGCCCGGCAGTGTCGGCCGCTGGCCGGCAACTTCGCGGTGCTTCCGATGTTCATGAGGTTGCCGGCCAGCGGCCGGCACTACCGGAGCGGTGCGGTGGATCCACGCCATGCGTGGATGCACCCCCAGCCGGTACAATCAGCGCTCTGTTTTCCCCCAAGCACCGGAGCGACCCATGTCCCGCCAGATCATCAACACCGAAAAGGCTCCCGCCGCCATCGGCCCGTACTCGCAGGCCGTGCGCGCCGGCAACACCGTGTACTTCTCCGGCCAGATCCCGCTCGACCCGGCCACCGGCGACATCGTCGGCGCGGGTGACGTCGAAGCACAGGCCCGCCGAGCCTTCGACAACCTCAAGGCCGTGGCCGAAGCCGCTGGTGGCTCGCTGGACAAGGTCGTGCGTCTGGGCCTGTACCTGACCGATCTGGGCGAGTTCGCCAAGGTCAACGCGGTCATGCAGGACTACTTCCAGGCCCCGTACCCGGCCCGTTCCACCATCGAAGTCTCCGGCCTGCCGAAGGGCGCCAACTTCGAGGTCGACGCGGTGATGGTCATCGACTGACCGCCACGTGGCACGCAAGGCGGCGGTCACCCCGGTCCTGTCACCGTCCGGCGAAGCATCCCTGGCGATGCTCGCGGGCGTCGGTCCGGCCGTGGCCGCCAAACTGCAGGCGCGTGGCCTGGCCACCCTGCAGGATCTCTGGCTTCATCTGCCGCTGCGCTATGAAGACCGGACCCGGCTGACCCGCATCGAAGACCTGCGTAACGGCGTGCCGGCCCAGGTGGAAGGGCGGGTGGTCGCGGTCGAGCGCGGCATGCGCTACCGGCCGATGCTGAAAGTGGCAGTGGAAGACGAAGGGCGGGGCACCCTGGTGCTGCGCTTCTTCCACTTCCGCCAGCAGCAGGTCGGCCAGTTCGCGGTCGGCAACCGGCTGCGCTGCTTCGGCACGCCCAAACCGGGCCAGCTCGGCCTGGAAATCGTCCACCCCAGCTACCAGGTACTGGGCCGCAACGACGATCCCGAACTCGGCGACCGCCTCGACCCGGTGTATCCCACCGTCGAAGGCGTCGGCCCGATGACCATGCGCAAGCTGATCGGCCAGGCGCTGGACCGCCTGCCCGAGGAAGGCACGCTGGAACTGCTGCCCAGCGGCTGGCTCGATGGCCTCGGCCTGCCGTCGCTGCGCAGCGCGCTGCTGACCGTGCACCGGCCGCCACCAGATGCCGATCTGGCCGCGCTGGCCGCCGGCACCCACCCGGCGCAGCGCCGCCTGGCGATGGAAGAGCTGCTGGCCCACCACCTCAGCCTGCGTCGCCAGCGCATCGCGTTGCAGGCGCACCATGCGCCGCCGCTGGCCGGCCCCGGCAAACTGGCCAAGGCGCTGCTGAAGCAGCTGCCGTTCGCCCTGACCGGCGCACAGGCGCGCGTGTTCAAGCAGATCCGCGAGGACCTCGCGCGGCCCAGCCCGATGCTGCGGCTGGTGCAGGGCGACGTCGGTTCCGGCAAGACCGTGGTCGCCGCGCTGGCGGCGATGCTGGCGGTGGAGCAGGGCAAGCAGGTTGCATTGGCTGCGCCCACCGAACTGCTGGCCGAACAGCATCTCAACAACCTGCGCGGCTGGCTGGAACCGCTCGGCGTGCGCATCGCCTGGCTGGCCGGCAAGGTCACCGGCAAGGCGCGCGCCAAGGTGATGGAGCAGGTCGCCAGCGGCGAAGCGCAGGTGGTGGTGGGTACCCACGCGCTGATGCAGGAGGCGGTGGTGTTCCAGGATCTCGCCCTGGCCATCGTCGACGAGCAGCATCGCTTCGGCGTGCACCAGCGGCTGGCGCTGCGCGACAAGGGCGCAGGCGGCAACAGCGTGCCGCACCAGCTGGTGATGACCGCAACACCGATTCCGCGCACGCTGGCGATGTCCGAATACGCCGACCTGGATGTCTCGGCCATCGACGAACTGCCGCCGGGCCGCACCCCGGTGCAGACCGTCGCATTGAACAACGATCGTCGCCCGGAGCTGATCGAGCGCATCGCCCTGGCCTGCCAGGAAGGGCGGCAGGTGTACTGGGTGTGCACGCTCATCGAGGAAAGCGAAGAGCTGGACGCTACGCCCGCGCAGGCCACCTACGAATCGCTGCAGGCGCTGCTGCCCGGCGTACGCGTGGGGCTGGTGCATGGCCGCCTGAAAGCTGCGGAAAAGCTGGCCACGATGGTGGCGTTCAAGGCCGGGCAGATCGACCTGCTGGTGGCGACCACCGTCATCGAAGTGGGCGTGGACGTACCGAACGCCTCGTTGATGGTGATCGAGAACGCCGAACGCCTCGGCCTGGCCCAGCTGCACCAGCTGCGCGGCCGTGTTGGCCGCGGTTCGGCGGTGTCGCGCTGCGTGCTGCTGTACCAGGCACCGCTCTCGCAGATGGCACGCGAGCGCCTGCAGACCATGCGCGAAACCAACGATGGTTTCGTCATTGCCGAAAAGGATCTGGAACTGCGCGGCCCCGGCGAACTGCTCGGCACCCGCCAGACCGGCCTGGCCGGTTTCCGCATCGCCGACCTGGCCCGCGATGCCGGCCTGCTGCCCGGCGTGCACGACCTGGCCGAGCGCCTGCTGGCCCAGCAACCCACGCTCGCCGACCGCGTGGTGCAGCGCTGGATCGGCACCGCCGTGCGTTACGCCTCGGCGTAGCGCCACCTTGATGGGTGTGGACCTTGGTCCACGCATCCACGCGTGGCGTGGATCTACTCCATGTTCATCCACGCATTGCATGGATGTGTCGACCAAGGTCGACACCCACCAACAGCCGCGGAAATCTGTCGAAGGCGGGGTGGATCCGGTTGCGGGGGCGTGAGCCGCATGGATGCGGCGACCGAGCTACATGGACGTACTTGCAGCGTCCCCCGCAACCGGATCCGCCCCGCCATCCCCCAGGAAACCAGCTTTTGCCGTTGATTCGGCGTTTGCCGTTGATTCGGCGGGTGCAGGGCGCAGCCCTGCCGAACCCCAACCCCCATACTTGCAACGGTCATCATCCCGGTCCACACTTCGTTGCCGATCTGAAGACGGCAACGATGACCCACAAGATCCCGCTGTTGATCGACACCGACCCCGGTGTGGACGACGCCCTGGCCCTGCTAATGGCCTTCGCCGATGAACGGCACGACGTGGTCGCCCTGACCATCGCCGCCGGCAATGTCGGCCTCGAATACACCGTCCGCAACGCCCTCAAGCTCTGCGACATCGTCGGCCGCGCCGACGTGCCGGTGTTTGCCGGCAGCCCGGATCCGCTGCTGCATCCCTCCGTTGACGCTGCCCACGTGCATGGCCGTGACGGCTACGGCGACGTGGACCTGCCGCCGCCGAGCCGCCAGGCTGAAGCCGAACACGCCGCACTGGCCATCCTGCGCCTGTCGCACGAGCACGCCGGCGAACTGATGCTGGTGATGCTGGGCCCGCTGACCAACCTTGCCCTGGCACTGAAGCTGGACCCGACCCTGCCCGAGCGCATCAAGCGCATCGTGGTGATGGGCGGCGCGGTCACCTGCCACGGCAACATCACCCCGGCGGCCGAATTCAACATTGCGTTCGACCCGGAAGCGGCGCACGTGGTGTTCACCTCGTTCAAGCACCTGCTGGTGTCGGACTGGGAGGCCACTGTCGCCCATGGCCTGCCGCTGCAGGACGCCGAGAAGTGGCTGCAGGCCGATTCCGATCGCGCCCGCTTCTACGAACTGATCTCGCGCAAGACCCGTGGCCTGTCCGAAGACAGCAAGGGCGGGCGCTGGTACACCGCCGATGCGGTGGCCATGGCCTGGGCGCTGAACCCGGAAGGGCAGCTGCGGGTCGAGTCGCGCCCGCTGAACGTGGAGCTGAACGGCACGTTCAGCCGCGGCGCCACCATCGTCGACTGGAACCGCCAGACCGGCCAGCCGGACAACTGCGATCTGCTGATGGCCTACGACCAGCAGCGTTTCGAGGCCCTGGTGCGCCAGGCCCTGGGTGCGGACTGACGTCGATTGACCGGCACCGGTTGCCCCGGGCGGCAACCGGTGCTTATAATGCCGCTCTTGACCACCAGCCCATTTACGGTGTGAGCCCATGAAGGCCGATATCCATCCGAACTACCGCGACGTCGTCTTCCATGACGTCACCTCCGATTTCAAGATCCTGACCCGCTCGACCATGGCGACGAAGGAAACCATCCAGTGGGAAGACGGCAACGAATACCCGCTGGTCAAGGTTGAAATTTCCTCGGCTTCGCACCCGTTCTACACGGGCAAGCACAAGGTCATCGACACCTCGGGCCGTATCGACAAGTTCCAGAAGCGCTACGCGCGCTGATCTGTCGATCCAGCTTCGAACCAACGGCCGCGCTCTGCGCGGCCGTTTGTTTTTCCCCAACGCCAACCCAACGGGCGTTTGGATGGACGGAACACTGCGTTCGTGTGACAACGCTTTTGCCGATCCGGGCCGCTCAACGGCCGGTGTCTGGCTGCCTGTCGTATACGACTTCTGTCTAGCGCCGGGCAAATGCTGCTGTGCGATAATGACCTGATCCCCGGCACAGGCCGAGGACGTCATTCACGTGCCTGACCAATGCGCTTGGGCAGGCGCCTTCCCATGAAGGAGCGCACACAGTGTCCGATCTTGATCAGGTCACGCTCAACGCCGGCGACAAGTCGGTCGTTCTGCCCGTCATCAAACCCACCCTTGGCAACGACTGCGTCGACATCGCGAAGCTGACCAAGGAAACGGGGTTCTTCACCTACGATTCCGGCTTCACCGCGACGGCCAGCTGCAAGTCCGCCATCACCTACATCGACGGCGACAAGGGCGTGCTGCTGTACCGCGGCTACCCGATCGAACAGCTGTCGGAAAAGTCGAGCTACGTCGAAGTGGCCTACCTGCTGATCAACGGCGAGCGCCCGAGCGCCGAGCAGCTGAAGGCCTTCACCGATGAGCTGACCGCCGAAGCCAACGTCGATGAGTCGATCAACACCCTGATCGGCAGCTTCGCCAAGGATGCCCATCCGATGGCGATCCTGGCCGCTGCAATCGCGCAGCTGTCGGCCATCTACCACGACTCGCTGGACCTGTCCGACGCCGAACAGCGCCGCCAGGCCGCCGTGCGCCTGATCGCCAAGGTGCCGACCCTGTCGGCGCTGATCTACCGCCACGGCAAGGGCCTGCCGGCCAACAAGCCGGACACCTCGCTGGACTACGTCAGCCGCTTCCTGAAGCAGACCTTCGAGTCGGCTGACGGCCAGTACGACCTGAACCCGGACGTGGTGAAGGCGCTGGACCTGCTGTTCATCCTGCACGCCGACCACGAGCAGAACGCCTCGACCTCGACCGTGCGCCTGGTCGGTTCGACCGGTGCCAACCCGTACGCGTCGGTCGCCGCTGGCGTCACCGCGCTGTGGGGTCCGGCCCACGGCGGTGCCAACGAAGCCGTGCTGAAGATGCTGGAAGAGATCGGCACTGCCGACAACGTCGAGTCCGCCGTGGTCAAGGCCAAGGACAAGACCTCCGGCTTCCGCCTGATGGGCTTCGGCCACCGCGTCTACAAGAACTTCGACCCGCGCGCCAAGGTCATCGGCGAGATGACCAGCAAGGTGCTCAAGCAGCTGGGCGTGCAGGATCCGCTGCTGGACGTGGCCGTGAAGCTGGAACAGGCCGCCCTGCAGGACGAGTACTTCGTCGCCCGCAAGCTGTACCCGAACGTCGATTTCTACAGCGGCATCATCTACAAGGCGCTGCAGATCCCGACCGAAATGTTCACCGTCATGTTCGCCCTGGGCCGTACCTCCGGCTGGGTCTCGCATTGGCTGGAACAGCAGGTTGATCCGGAAATGAAGATCGGCCGTCCGCGCCAGGTCTACACCGGCAGCGACGTGCGCGACTACCAGGGCTGATCGCCCCGCGTGAGTTGTGAGAAGAACGCCCCGCATCCGCGGGGCGTTTTTTTGGGGCGGACCTGGTAGGTGCGGACCGTTGGTCCGCACGATTTCGGCGCCCGCGAAAAATCATCCACGCACGGCGTGGATCTACCACCGCAACCGCCTTCGGTAGGTGCCAACCTTGGTTGGCACGCTTTCCCATCCGTGCACGGCGCGGATCTACCACCGCAACCGCCTTCGGTAGGTGCCAACCTTGGTTGGCACGCTTTCCCATCCACGCATGGCGCGGATCTACCGCCGCACCCGCCTTCGGTAGGTGCCAACCTTGGTTGGCACGCGCTTCATCGCGCCAAGACCGCGTGATTCAAGGGTCTCACCAGCTTCACAAGCGCTCGCGCAGCCTCAGGACGCCAGCTGCATCCGCAGCACCTGAAATGGAGCGTCCATCCCGATGAATACCCGATTCGACCCACCCGAGCGCGGACCGCTCGGCCCTGACGTCGCCGCCGTCGTCACCGCCCCCATCGTCGCCCCTCCCAGCGAAAGCGCCGTTTCCTGGGGCGCGATCTTCGCTGGCGCCACCGCTGCCGCTGCACTCTCCCTCATCCTGCTGATCCTCGGTGTTGGCCTCGGCCTGTCGTCGGTGTCGCCATGGTCGTTCGAAGGCGTCAGCAAAGAGACCTTCGGTTGGTCCAGCATCATCTGGCTCACCTTCACCGCATTGGCCGCGTCCGGCCTGGGTGGCTATCTGGCGGGCCGCCTGCGTACCAAGTGGACGCAGATCCATGGCGATGAAACCTATTTCCGCGATACCGCGCATGGCTTCGTGTCGTGGGCGGTGGCCACGCTGCTGACCGCGGGCCTGCTCACATCGGCCATCGGTGGCGTGCTGGGCGCCGGCGCAAAGGTGGCGGGTGCCGCCGCAGGCGCTGCCGCATCCACGGCCGGCGTTGCCGCAGCGGGCGCGGGCAGCACTGCTGCGGCGGCCCCGGAAGGCGACCTCAACTACTGGGTGGATTCACTGTTCCGCAGCACGACCAGCGCAGGGCCGTCTGATCCGACAGCGCCGCCGCCGGGTGCGCCGATGGATCCGAATGCTCCCTCGCCGCCGCCGCCGGCCGCTAGTGTCGGCCCGCGCGACGCGCGCATGGGTCCGCCGCCACGCCCGATGCCGGGCAACGGCCCGGTGGGCGACCGCCGCGAAGTCCGCGCCGAAGTGAACCGCATCATCGTCAACAGCCTGCAAGGCGATGGCCTCGACCCGGCCGATACCCAGTACCTGTCGCAGCTCATCGCGCGCGAGACCGGCATGAGCCCGGCCGAAGCGCAGGCCCGTGTGACCGATGTGCAGACGCGCATGCGTGCCGCGCTGGAGAAGGCAAAGACCACCGCCAAGCAGGCGGCCGACGATGCCCGCAAGGCCGCAGCGTATGCCGCGCTGTGGCTGTTCATCACCCTGCTGATCGGCGCGTTCTTCGCCAGCCTCAGCGCCACCTGGGGCGGCCGCCGCCGCGACCTTTGAACGAGGAGACCTGAGATGAAAATGATTCTGCTCTGGCTGTTGGGCGTGCCGATTCCGCTGCTGATCCTGTACGCAATCTTCTTCTGAGATTGCATCGTTGAGTGGGACCCGTCAGGCCGCCGCACGGCGGCCTGATGCCATCCCGTCGTGCGTGAGCATGTGTCTGCAGCGTCGAGTCCTGCTCGACGCTACAAAAGCAAGACGCGGCAGCTGAACTACGACTCCGCATACCGGCTCGGCGAACACCCCAGCGCACGCCGGAAGGCCGCAGAAAATGCGCTCGGAATCATTCCTGAAAGACGTGTCGGGTCCACGATGAATGGTTTCTGACATTGGATGTCGTTTTCACATCTTTTCGGAGTTATTGCATGGGCGCCACAGTCGAGACGAAGGAAGCTGTGGGCACCTATCCCTGCATGGACAACACCATGAACCGACGACTCACCCTTGCGCTCATCGCCACCACGTTGAGCCTGCTCAGCGCTGGGGCCTTTGCCCAGTACACCGGCCCGGGCGCCACCCATGCCGTCACCACGGTGGCCGAGGCGCGCGCCCAGCGTGACGATCAGCCGGTGGTGCTGCGGGGCACGCTGGTGGCCAGGATCGGCCACGAGCGCTACCGCTTCAAGGACGCCACCGGTGAGATCGATGTGGAAATCGACGACAAGGATCTGCCCAGCCACCAGGCCGTCAGCGCGACCACCGTGGTGGAGCTGCACGGTGAGGTGGATACGCACCGCTTCAAGCCCATCGACATTGATGTGGAGTACGTCGCCGTGGTGCCTGCGCATTGAAGGTCGTTCGCGATTTCTACACGTAGCGTCGAGCCGTGCTCGACTCATGCGCACACGGTGCGCCTCAAGCGACAGTCGAGTATCGCTCGACGCCACAAATGCAACGCAATGAGGTTTCTTGCATTCAAGTCGTGAGGAAATTTGCATAATCCTCAAACATTGAAAGCCCTCAAGAATTCTTCTTAACGTCCAGCTCTTTAGGAATCGTTGCATGGCCTGCGTGCGGTAGGCCTACCTACCATTCTCTCGTCGCCCGTGACCACCTCCACGGGCGGCGCCTCCCTCCCTTTCTCCTTGGGGAGGGGGGCTTTCAAATTCCCCCTGTCCGAGAGAGACACACATGCACGCCATTCTGAAGAAGGCCACGCTCGCTGCAGCGCTGGCCACCGTTTCGCTGTCCGCCAACGCGTTCGACGCCGACATCAAGGTCTGGGCCAACGTCGACCCGACCCTGGCCCTGCTGAAGGCCGATGGCACCGCGCTGGACTCCGTCGTGAACCTGGTCCACAACCCGGTTAGCGGCCTGGTGCCCTGGACCCAGCAGGTGCGCATCTACTCCAACGACGAAGACAAGGACATCGAAGTGCGCGTCGGCAGCGCCCCGCAGCTGCTCAATACCGATGGCAGCGGCGCCCCGGTACCACTGACCGTCAGCCTCAACGGCAAGGCGCTCACCGTGGCCGCACAGGACTTCACCGCCTCCGACCTGTTCGACGGCGCGCTGCCGGGCGCATCGATCCCGATGCCGCTGCGCATTGCGCAGACCACCCAGGCGCCGATCGCCAAGGGCGGTACCTACGAAGGCATCGTCACCATCGCCATGCAGCAGAAGACCGCCAGCCCGTAACGCGCCCGCGCCGGCCCGCATCCCGGGCCGGCCGCTTCCGGTAACACCCCCATGAAATTTCCCGCACCCGCCGTCACCCGGCTGGCGGTCGCGCTCGCCCTGTCGTTGGCCACGCCCCTGGTCGCGGCGCGAGGCGTTCCCGCCGGTTTCGAGGATCTGGTCGAAGGCCAGACCGAACAACTCGAGGTGCGCCTGTTCGGTCGCTCGACCGGGCTGGTGCCGGTGCGCGTGACCCTGGAGCACGTGCAGCTGGAAGCCCCGGCCGATGCGCTGCAGGCATTGCAGCTGCCCGCCGAGGCACAGGCCGCGTTGTTGCCAGCGCTGTCGCAGCCGCTACCGCGCAACAGCCATCTGGCCTGCCGTTACGGTGGCGCCAGCGCCGGTTGCGGTTACATCGATCCCCCCGAAGAGCCCACCGCCGTGCGCGCGCTGTATGACGAAGGCGAGGGCGCCGTGCGCCTGTTCGTCGCCCGCCAATGGATTCCCGGCGAACCGGCCGCCGAGCGCTACCACCAGGTCAGCGCCAATGCCGAAAATGCCTTCCTGCACCAGCACACGCTCAACGTCAGCGGCGGCCGCAGCTACCAGTCGCTGGCCGCGCAGGGCATGGGCGCGCTGGGCGTGTTGCAGCGCGGGCACCTGTCTGCCGATTGGACCTTCAGCCAGCAGCACTATCGCGGCGGCCGCGCCAACCGCGACTTCCAGCTGGACAACGCCTATTACCGCCATGACCTGGGGCAGCAGCACTACCTGCAGGCCGGGCGCATGGACCGCCGCAACCTGAGCAGTCCGCAGGGCGGCACCTTCAGCTTCAGCATGCTGCCGATGGACCGCTTCCAAGGCCTGCGCCTGGGCACCACGCAGGCCTACGTGGATTCGGCGGCCGCCGTACAAGCCACGCCGCTCACCGTGCTGCTGGCACGCGATGCACGGGTGGATGCGTTCGATGGCGAGCGCCTGCTGCAGACCTTCTACCTGCAGGCCGGTATCAACCAGCTCGATACGCGCCGGTTTCCGCTGGGCAACTACACCGTCACCCTGCGCATCTACGAAGACGGTGTGCTGGTGCGCAGCGAGGACGCGCCATTCGACAAGGGTGGCGACTGGACCGACAGCAGCGTGCAGTGGTTCATGCAGGGTGGCCGCCGTAACGAGCGCCGCAGCGACCGTTTCAACGACGAGCTGGCAGCGATGGCCGGCCTGCGCGTGCCGGTATCGCGCAACGTGGCAGTGACGGCCGGCATCGCCGACCTCGGCGGCTTCAGCTATGGCGAACTGCGGCTGGACCTGCGCCATGTGTTCGCCACCCAGGAGATTCGCGGCACCTTCAGCGGCATGCACGGCAGCGATGGCAGCCGTGGCCAGCAGCATCAGCTTTCGTATCGTCGCCGCGCCTCGTGGAATGTGTACCACCAGCGCATGCGCGGCCGTGCCTGCCAGTTCGAGGACGACGCACGCGACCGGCTCGGTTGTGCTGATTCGCTCAGCGCCTCGATGGCGCTGCCGGTGGCGGGCGGCAACGCCTACGTGGCCTACACCCGCCGTCAGACCTGGCGCGCAGGCACGCTGCAGCCGGGGCTGGGGGATGACCCGCTGGCCGGGCTCGACCCGCTGTTGCCGCCGTGGGTGCCACAGCCCACGCGCGTGCCGCAGCTCAGCCGCACCTGGCAGGCCAGCTACAGTCGCAGCCAGCGCTGCGGCGAGTTCAGTGTCTCCAGCCGCATCGGCGTGTGGCAGCAGACCAGTGGCGGCGGCCTGCGCGATGGTCGTGACCGCGGCATCTATTTCAACGTCAGCCTCAACCGCCTGCAGCGCGGCGACCACGGCAGTTCGCAGCGTCGCTACGGCCTGGATGTGCGCCAGCCGCAGCATGCACGGCCGGACGTCAACTACAGCGCCGGTCAGACCCTGCGCCAGGAATACGAAGACCAGTACCGCGAAGTGTCGGGCGAACTGCGCGGCAACAACAACGAACGCTACAGCGCCACGCTCAGCGGGCAGCTGCAGAACCGCATCGGCCAGACCGGTGCCACGGTATCGCGCTACCAGCACCAGGGTGGCAATGAAGTGGCGTACAGCGCCACGCACAGTTCCGGCCTGGCCATCGGCTCGCGTGGGCTGTACTGGGGCGCAGGCGTGGGCGCCGATGCCGGGCTGGCGGTGCAGGTGGATGACACCGACGACCTGGACCTGACCGGCGTTGCCGCCGAACTGCAGGTGGGTGGACTGCGCCGGCAGCGGCTGAAGCTGGGCGAACGCCGCCTGCTGCCGGTGTCCGCCTACCAATCGCACCGCGCCGAAGTGCAGGACGCCAGCGCACTGGACAGCATCGCCGCGGTGCGTGTGAGCGGTGTGGGCGGTGCGCGCCCGCTGTTTCTCTCGCCCGGGCGGCTGGTGCGCATGCCGGTGCCGATTGAAGTGACCTACACCTTCATCGGCAACGCCCACGACATCGCCGGTGCACCGCTGCGCGGCGCCCGCATTCTCAATGCGCCGGTGCCCGGCACCGGCAACAACGGAGGCTTCGTGGCCGACTTCCCACGACGCGAGAAGACCCTGTACCTGCTGCAGGACGACCGCCTGCTGCACTGCCCGCTGCAGGTGCGCGAGCGCCGCAGCGTGGTGATGCTGGTGGGTGCCGTGCAGTGCGAACCGCTGGCCGTGGCGCAGCTGCCTGCCAACATCCGCCATCAGGCACGGGTGACGCGACTGCTGCAGGAGCAGGCATTGATTGCCGCCACGCCGCAGACCGCGGCAGCGGGAGGTGCGCAGTGAACCGGCGGGTGTGGTGGGTGATGGTGGTGTTGTGTGCGCTGGTGGTACTGGCGCCGCGGGCGATGGCGCAGCGGCCGCCGGAAACGCATCCGACGAGTGAGCATCGCGACATCGTGATGAGCTGGGATCGCGCTGCGATGCCTGGGGATATCGAGTTGTGGGCGGCAGATACATTGCTCGCCTACCAATCAACAGGCGGACTCCCCTACGCAAAATCCCATCTTGTCTGCTCGTCGGCTAGCGAATCATCCAACGGCAAGTGCCCTGTGCTCGGCTCAGAGGCGAGCTTGCATGGCGCCGGAGAAATATGGATTCAGGCAATCGAAACCAGATCAGGCCTGCGAGAGGAAATCCGGGCAATCGGTAGCCGACGCCGCCCCATGACCGGGCAGGCCTGCTCGTCCGACTATTGGGCACCTGTAATCAGGCCTCTTTGGGCTGCGGACATCGATGTTTGCGGGAGAGACCAGTCGGCCGGCATTGGAGCGAGTCTCCGAGTCCCTGTCTCTGAGTTGAATCGGCTCGTAGCAGGAAAATGGCGTGCACAGCTGGTGCTTGGCATGTACAGCGAAATCGCGGGTGCGTTGCTGGCTGAATACACCTTTGCATTCGAGTTCACCATCACCGACTACAACGCGGTCTCCATCTACTTCCCGCTGTTCGACCAGGTCACCCCGCACGTCGGCCTGAACCTGCAGTACGACCCGATTGCACAGACCGTCGGCGGCCGAACCCAACTCGACATGTGCCTGTATGACGGTCTGGGCTCGCAAAGCCAGTACCTGGGCGTCACCGTGCGCGACAGCGGGCCACGTCCTCCGGGACCTTCCGGCTATTCGGTCTGGCATACCGACGGCGGCAGCGACGCCACGCAGCGCGTGGACTACACCGTCACCCTCGATCACAACGGCAGCGCTTTGCCCATGCGCAACGGTGTTGAGCAACTGCTGCACGGCATCGATACCGCAAAGCTGCGCCTGGTGCTGTTGCCCGGCATGACGCAGCCGGTGTTCTGCGTGCCCACGCCACTGACGCTGGATACCCCCCGCGTGCCGGTCAGCAGCAAACGCCCCGGCTACTACGACGGCGACCTCAAGGTGGAACTGCGCGTTCCCACTGTCACGCCCTGATTCCCATGGAGCCCCCCGATGAAGCCTTTCATTCGCTGCCTGCTTCCCTTGTCGCTGCTGATGGCGATGCCTGTCCACGCCAATCTCACCGTGCACCCCATGCGCACGTCGGTAGACGTGAAGAAGGGTGCGCAGATTCGTATCTATTCGCAGTCCACCCAGCCGCAGTACGTGCAGGCCTCGATCAAGCGCATCGTCAATCCAGCCAGCGCGGATGAGCAGGAGGTCGAGATCGAGCCCGGCGAAGCGGCCATCGCCATCACCCCCGGCAAGTTTGCGCTGGCCGGCGGCGGCAATCGCCTGATCCGGGTGATTCCGCTGCAGCCGGTCGAGAAGGAAACCGCCTACCGCGTGTATTTCGAAGGTGTGCGTGGCCCTGAAGGGATCGAGCGCGCAGGCGAGGGTGAGCGTGCACAGGCCAACATCGGCGTCAGCCTGGTCTGGGGGGCGCTGGTCAATGTGCTGCCCGCGCAGCCAGCCATGGCGGTACAGGTGGAGGGCAATCGCCTGCGCAACACCGGCACGGTGCGCGTGGGCATCACCAGCATCGCCGACTGCGATGGCGCGCGCTGCACCGCGCACGATGTGTCGCGAAGCCTGTACCCCGGCAGTGCGTTGGAGCTGCCGTTCCCCGTGCAGCCGGGACACACGTTGCAGATGCGTTACCGGCTGACCCGCGATGGCTATCGCGAGCACGTACAGACCCTGGCGCCCAGCGCCGGTTGATTCCCCAGCCCCGCCAGCGGGTGCTGGCGGGCTTTCACTTGAACTGGCTGTTAAGGAGTAAGCAATGAACCGTATCTACAGACGTGTGTGGAATCGAACCCGCCAATGCTGGGTTGTCGCCAGCGAACTGGCGTCGACCGCAGGTAAGCCGCGGTCAACGGCTGCGGGCGCAGTGTTGCTTGGGCTTGTTCTTGCGGTTCCCTCTGCGGAAGCCAGCGACATCATCGCGGCTGATGAGTGCGATGAGTCCATCTGGCAGGCGCTTTGCCTGAACGCGGGGGGGCGCGCAGGATCCTCTTCCGCATACTCGCTGTTCTCAGCTACGCCACGTGCGGGCATCAATGCGCTGGAACTTGGCTATCAAGCGAAAGCCAATGGCTATGGCAGTTCGGCCGTGGGTCCGGAAGCGAAGTCCGAAAACTTCTACTCCGCTGCGTTCGGCTGGAGGGCGCTTGCCGGTGCATCCTACAGTGTTGCCGCGGGTGCCAACGCTCAGGCGACCGAGTCCTTCGCCATAGCGATGGGCAGGGATTCAAAGGCATCCGCCATGAGTGCAGTTGCTATTGGTGGTCAGGCCGCCGCCAGTGGACGATCATCGGTCGCACTTGGAAGTTCTGCAGTTGCCTCAGCCGAGACCGCACACTCGCTTGGCTACCTCAGCCAAGCAACCTCACAGTACGCGACCGCGGTGGGGGCCGTCTCCAAGGCATTCGGCGCATACTCAATCGCGGTGGGCAACCACGCGACGGCCATTGGCGACGACGCCATCGCAATTGGACGAAGCGCGAGGACCGTGGACAGTTCCGCTGGCGTCTCGCGAATTGCCATCGGTGGTGGAGCGTTTGCCGGAACAGGCGGCTACACGGGAGCCATCGCTATTGGTGGCTCTGCCAGTTCGGAGTACGACGCAGTTTCAATTGGTTACGGTGCGAAGGCAGCAGCCTCCAGTAGCGTCGCGCTGGGGGCTCATTCACAGGCCAACGAGGCCAATTCCATCTCTGTTGGCAATGGTTCGATCAAGCGGCGCATCGTGAATCTGGCCGACGCACGACTGTCGACAACCAGTACCGATGCGGTAACGGGCAAGCAGCTCAATGCCACCAACGGTAATGTAGCCAGTGCTCAGGCCGCAGCCGATGCTGCAAAGGCGACGGCCAGTACGGCCAATACCAATGCCAATACAGCGTTGGCCAAGGCCAATGCGGTCAGCGGCCTGGTCAGCCAGGTCTCGGCCAGTGGCAACGTGCGCCTGGGCGGCGAGAACACCGGCACCGTGCTGGATGTCCGCAACAAGTCCAATGCTGTTCGAAGCATCACCGGCCTGAAGGATGCGGCGCTTTCTACATCCAGCACTGAGGCCGTGACGGGTAAGCAACTCAATGCAACCAACGCCAATGTCAGCAAGGCGCAGGCAGCAGCCGACGCAACGGCTGCACGGCTGAATGCCATTGCGGTGGCACTGGGCCCGGGAGCTGTCGCGGAGCAGGCCAGCTACGGCATCAGTACGGCGCTGGGCAACAACGCCAAAGCCTACAACGGCAAGAGCGTCGCCATGGGCGCAGACGCTCGCGCGACGGTGGATGACGCGGGTAACAAGATCAGTGGCAACGCGGGTGTGTCCATCGGTGCTGGAACCCGCAGTGGCAACGGTGCGGTGGCACTTGGACTGGACGCTGTGGCAACGGGTGATCGTGGTATTGCCGTCGGTCATGAGGCATCCGGCAAAGGCACGCACGCAATGGCACTAGGCTTCCAGAGCAACGCGTCGGCCAACCAGGCCACGGCCGTTGGGCGCGGGGCCGTAGCCAGCAGCCTGTATGCCTCGGCACTGGGCAATCAGGCCACTGCCACGGCGCAGAGCGCATTGGCCCTCGGTGATCGCGCCAGTGCGACACATGCGGGCGCGGTTGCGCTGGGCAATGGCTCAGCCACGACTGCAACCAATCAGGTCTCGGTGGGCAACGGCTCGTTGAAGCGCAAGGTGGTGAACGTGGCGGACGGCGCCTTGAGTACGTCCAGCAGTGAAGCGGTGACCGGCAAGCAGCTGCATGCCACCAACACTAGCGTGGCTGCTGTGAAGGCGACCGCAGACGGTGCGCAGGCGCGGCTGGCGGTACTGGATGGCCTGGTGGGGCAGGTGTCGGCAACCGGCAACATGCGCCTGGGCGCCGACAACACCGGCACCGTCATCGACGTGGCTAACAAGACCGGGGCCAAGCGCAAGCTGCAGAATCTGGCCAATGGCGTGCTCAGTACGTCCAGCACGGATGCAGTGACCGGGCAGCAGCTCAATGCCACCAATAGCGAAGTGACCAGCGTGCGCACGGCGGCAACCGCGGCGAAGACGGCGGCCGACGCTGCCCGTGGCGTAGCCGATGGCGCTGTTCTGAAGGCTGATGCCTTGGGCGGACTGGTGGGCCAGGTGTCTGCCAGTGGCAACGTGCGCCTGGGTGCGGAGAACACTGGGACTATCGTGGATGTTGCAAACAAGAGCGGTGGCAAGCGGCGCATCTACAACATCGCCAACGGCACGCTGAGTACGGGCAGCACGGATGCGGTGACCGGACAGCAGCTGTTTGCGACCAATGCCACGGTGGAGACACAGCGACAGGATTTGGCTGGGCATGCGCAGCAGCTGGCGGATCAGGATGGGCGTATCACCGACAACCGGGTCGAGTTGGATACGCTGCGTGCGGACTTCGATAACTTCGATCCGGATCTGGATGGTGTGGTGAAGTTCAGTGCTGATCGTCTTCTGGTGGATATGGAGGGTGCCCGCGTATCCGGTGTGGCGGCGGGTGATATCAGCTCTTCGGCCAGTACGGATGCGGTGAATGGCGGGCAGCTGTTTGCGACCAACTCTCGGATAGGAGCGCTTGAGTTGAAGGATCGCTTGGTTGACTTCGGCAAGGAGCTTGGAGCTATGGAGGCAGAATCCGGGCTGTTTGGCGTCGCCCTTGGAAATGGTGCGCAGGCGTCGCTCCGTACAGAGGGGGGAACTGCAGTTGG
Organism: Stenotrophomonas sp. YJH_SMC_120; assembly: GCF_059368675.1. Classification (NCBI taxonomy): domain Bacteria; kingdom Pseudomonadati; phylum Pseudomonadota; class Gammaproteobacteria; order Lysobacterales; family Lysobacteraceae; genus Stenotrophomonas; species Stenotrophomonas sp. YJH_SMC_120. The sequence goes on along the minus strand of NZ_JCAFRY010000008.1, from coordinate 102,967 downwards.
CAGCTACTCCACTGCATTGGGCGAAAATTCGGTTGCATTAGGTCGTGGCTCGCTAGTCGAGGAAATTGCTGAAGCGGGTTTCGCGTTGGGTGCTGGCGCTTCAGTTGCTCAGGACCACGGCGTCGCCTTGGGGTCATACTCAGAGGTGAGGGCTGGTGCGTTTAACTCGGTTGCACTAGGTGCAAATTCGATCGCCGAGGAGGAGCGAGTGGTATCCATAGGGAGCTCAACCCTGAAGCGCAGGCTTACGAATGTTGCGCGGGGTACCTCCGGTGACAACGCCGCAACCATCGCGCAGTTGAGCGAGTCTGTCTCTGCCCTCGGTGGAGGTGCCGGTGTCGATTCAAATGGTAGCGTTGTAGCCCCTGTCTATGGCATGCAGGGCGGAACTCAGAATAACGTCGGGGACGCTTTGGCCGTCCTGGACGGCGCGGTGGTCAGAGCTGATGGCCGCGTAGAGAACATCGAAAGCCAGTTGCGTGCGACGTTCCAACAATCATCCTCGACCGGGGTGGATGGAGTTGGTCAGCTGAATCTGGCCGGTGCGCAAGGCATGGTTCTTTCGAATCTGGCCGATGGACGCATTGCTGCAGGCAGCCGTGATGCGGTGACTGGCAATCAGCTGCATGCCACGGAGCAGAAGATCGAGCGCAACAGACGCGACCTTGATGCAATGCAGCGCGATTGGAGCTCGGATCAGAAGAATCTTCTGACTGAGACCAGCGATGGAAACCTCATCGATTTCGGCGGCGCACGCCTGACCGGTGTTGCCGATGCGCACCTCTCCGCTGATAGTTCGGATGTGGTGCGTGGGAGCCAGCTTTACAGCACGAACCTACGACTGAGCTCCATTGAAGAAATGGGCAGCAACTTCGCATTTGGCTGGATCCCTGAGGATTGGCAGTATCCAGCTCAAGCAGGCCCAGCTGGGTTGGCGATTGGCAAGAACGCAAAGGCATCATTGCATTCAGAAGGCGGCGTGGCTGTAGGTGCATGGGCAACGGCCCAAGGAAAAAATTCGGTGGCATTGGGGCGCGCGTCCTACGTCCATGAGCAAGCAGAAGATGGCTTCGCTGTGGGTGGCAGGACCCAAGTGGCTGCTAGAGGGGGCATCGCTCTCGGTGCAGGGAGTGAGGTCCGTTCTAATGCCAGCAATTCGGTTGCCATCGGCTATCAATCTATCGCCGATGATGCAGACACTGTGTCCTTCGGCAATGACTGGCTGAAGCGCCGTCTCACGGGCGTAGCCAACGGCCGCAACGCCAACGACGCAGCCACCATCGGCCAGCTCCGCGGCGCCCTGTCCACCCTCGGCGGCAACATCGACGCCAACGGCAACGTCACCACCCCCGGCTTCACCGTCCAGGGCCAGCACCAGAACACCGTCAACGACGCTCTCACCACGCTGGACTCCGCCGTAGTCACCACCGGCTCCCGCATGGACCGCGTCGAAACCCAGCTCCGCTCGGTCTTCCAGGAAACCCCGTCCACCCGCAGCGACGGCACCGCCCAGCTCACCCTGGCGGGCGCCAACGGCATGGTCATCTCCAACGTGGCCAACGGCCTGATCGCGGCCGGCAGCCGCGAGGCGGTCAACGGTGGCCAGCTACACGCCGTGCAGCAGCAGCTCAATGGCCGCATGGATGGTCTGGAGCAGCGCGTCGATGGCCAGCCGCAGTCGCGTGCGCTGGCTACGGCTTCGGCCGCGCCCACCGAACAGGCCACGCCGACGCCGGAAGCCAGCGATTCGCCGCAGGTGGCCTCGGCAGGCGAGGGCACTTCGCCTACGCCGCAGCCGAAGTCGAAGCAGGACGACACGCCGTCGCCCACGCCGCAGGTCGATACCGCTGAACTGGAGAAGATGCTGGCCCGCGCCAACGAGTACACCGATGGCGCCATCAGCAACTTCGAGCGTCGCCTGGACAAGATGGACAAACGCTTCAACCGCATGGCCGCGATGAGCAGTGCGCAGACGGCCATGGCCATGAACACCGCCGGCCTGGCCACCTACAACCGTCTCGGCGCGGGCGTGGGCTATGCCGAGGGTGAGTCCGCCATGGCGGTGGGCTACCAGCGCGTGCTCAACGAAAAGGGCTCGGCCACCTTCAGCCTCAATGGTGCGTTCACCAACAGCGGTGAACGCAGCATGGGCGTGGGTGTGGGCATCGGCTGGTAAGCGATGGAGCCCCGGCGTGACGCGCGTAATCCACCCCGTCGCGCCGGGGTCCTGGCCAAGGAGATGGCAATGTACAGATGGGTAAGCGGCTTCATCAGCTATCGCACGTTCTATATCTGGCGGGCGCGCTTTCGCTACTACACCCGGAACCTGGATCTGTGGACGCTGATGAGCGGTCTGTGCATCGTCGGTCTACTGCTGGTCCTGTGGTACCTGTGGCAGATGCTGGGCGTGCCGCCGCCGCGCATACATCCGGATACAGCGGCGCTGCGCATCGAGGGCGTCACCCACGAGGCGATCCATCGCATCGTGCTGGTGCGCCACGCTGGCAGCACGCGGGGGGCCGAGTTCACCACGCCGGAGGACGTGCGGGCGAGTACGCTGCGCATGATGCGGGTGCGGCAGGTGATGGACAGCGAGGTGGTGTGGCGTCTGAAGGCCGACATGCTGGCGGACATTGCTGACTACATCAACGTCACAGGCGGGTGCTTCCCCTACGACTGCCGGCAGATTCGGGATCGGTTGGATCCCGTGCGCAAGGCCGCTGTGGAGAATGCGCAGATCAACGCCTCACTGGCGACGATCCTGGACGTGCCGCTGGACCAGATGCCGCTCTTGAAGGGCGGCGAGCGTGAGCGGGTGAAGAGTGGGTGGTCGGATACGTTCAACGACGTCTACTTTCAGGCCGGCTTGCTGCGGGACCTGCAGGCCATGCATGCGCAGATGATGCGGGAGTATCCGCAGCGGGCCCCCGCGCCCTGGTTGCCGCGGTTGCTCAGCGACCCGCTGCGCGATACCCGTTTCGTCTGGTAGCGGGAGCATGATGGGCGCCATCTGCCAGAGCAGGTAGCGCAGCTTTTGTAGAGTCGAGCCGCGCTCGACTGCTCTTCGGCCAGCAATCGATTGCCTGAAGCACGGTGCGGACCAACGGTCCGCACCCACCACTGGCAGGTACCGCTGCGCTCGCCGGCCATGGGCCGGCGCCACCGTCATCCGCCGATGTACGCGGTGATCTCGGCCTCGGCCAGCACCCGCCGCAACTGCGCGACAGACGCGCGCCGCATCGGCTTTTCGTCCACCGGCGACAACGGCGCCTGACGCAGGGCGTCGTACGGCAGCACGGCCAGGTCGAAGGTCAGTTCCTCGGCACTGAACACCCACACCGGCACGTCCAGGCAGCGTTCGCGGTCCATGCGCAGGCGGCGCGTCCGTGATTCGGCGGGAATGCCGTGCTCGTCCAGGAAGCGGTGCACGGCTTCCGGGTCGTCGCTGTGCAGGTGCAGCTGCACGGGGCTGTTGGCGTCGGCGGTGCCCTCCAGCACCGGGCCGGCTAGGCGAGGGGCGAAGCCGTGCAGGAACTCCAGCGCACGCATGGCGGCCTCGCGGCGGCGCTGCAGTTCGTTGCCGTGTTGGGGGCCGGAGAACAGCCGCTGGTACTCGCGCAGGGCGTCTTCGATCTCGGTGTTGCGGGGCAGGGAGGCATCGTCGTGGATGCCGAGCCGGCTGGCGGCCTTCAACTTGGCCTGGTGGTAGTCGCGGATGCCGCCTTCGGCCATCAGGCGGGCGGCTTCGTGGGCGAGGCGGTGGCGACGCTCGCGGGTCTGGCTGGCAGCATGCTGACGGGCGCGATGCATGCGATGACTCCCTGTTGCGACCTGGCTACAGAGTAGCGCAGGGATGTGACATCTGCGTGGGTATGGCGCAGAGATGCCAACCAACGGTTGGCACCCACCAACGCTTTGGTAGGTGCCGACCTTGGTCGGCACGAGGCGCCAACCAAGGTTGGTAGCTACCGGAGCCGCATCGGTGCCAACCAAGGTTGGCACCCACCTGATCCTTCCTCAGAAGATATCGAACGCGGCGGCGTCGGCCTGCGGCGTATTGAGGTTCAGGTCGTAGTCGGTCAGGCGGTCCATGTCTTCCACCTTCACCCATTCGGTCGCGCCGTTGAGGGTGGCCTGGACCATGCCGCTGGGCGGCTCGTTCTGCGCGATCGGGGTGTCCTTCAGCGCGGTGCGCATGTAGTCGATCCAGATCGGCAGGGCGGCCTTGCCACCGTATTCGCGGTAGCCCAGCGAGCGGAAGTCGTCGCGGCCCACCCACACAGTGGTCACGTACGGGCCACCGAAGCCCGAGAACCAGGCGTCGCGGTGGTCGTTGGTGGAGCCGGTCTTGCCGCCCACGTCCTCGCGGCCGAGCACCTTGGCCTGCACGCCGGTACCGCGCTGGACCACGTCGCGCATCATCGACACCAGCTGGTAGGCGGTGCGGGCGTCGATCGCGCGCGGGGCGGTGCGGGCATCGGGGTTGGCCGGCGTGGCCGGGGTTTCGGTCTTGGCTTCGGCCTTCGCCGCAGCCGCCGGGTCCACCTTCGGGGCCGGGGCGCCGAAGTTGAAGCCGTCCACGACCTGGTTGACCGGCTGGTCGCTGCTGCCGGCACAGTCGCGGCAGGCCAGGGCGGGGTTTTCCTTGAACACCAGGTTGCCGTCGCGGTCGTTCACCTGGTCGATCAACCAGGTATCCACCCGCGAGCCGCCATTGGCGAACACGGCGTAGCCACGGGCCACCGACAGCGGGGTCAGCGAGGCGGTGCCCAGTGACATCGACAGGTTCGGCGGCAGTTCGGATTCGGCGAAACCAAATTCGCTGATGTACTTGCGCGCGTAGTCCACGCCCATGCCGTCGAGCAGGCGCACCGAGACCAGGTTGCGCGACTGCACCAGCGCCTCACGCAGGCGCATCGGGCCGCGGAAGCCGCCGCCGTCGTTCTGCGGGGCCCAGGTCTTGCCGCGGCGATCGCGGAACACGACGGGCGCGTCGAGCACGATCGAGGCCGGGTTGTAGCCCTTGTCGAAGGCCGCGGCGTAGATGAAGGGCTTGAAGCTCGAACCCGGCTGGCGGCGGGCCTGGGTGGCACGGTTGAACTTGTTGCCGGAGAAGCTGAAACCGCCAACCAGCGCCTTCAGTGCACCGCTGTGGGCATCCAGCGAGACCAGCGCGGACTGGCCGCGCGGGATCTGGTCCAGCAGCCACTCACCTTCCTTGGCACCGGCACGCACGCGCACGATGTCGCCGCGCTGCACCAGCTTGCCCGGGGTCTTGTTGGTCCACTTGGCGGCGCCGGCCGGCAGCACGATCTCGCTGCGGTTGGCCAGCACCACGGTGGCGCTGCCATCGGAGCCGGTGCTGGCGACGATCGCCGGCAGCAGGCCGGCCTGGCCGTACAGGCCGCGCAGGTGCTCGGCCAGGGCGGCGGCGTCTTCGCCGGCACCCACCTGCACCTGCTTCTCCACGCCGTGCCAGCCGTGGCGGTGGTCGTACAGCAGCAGGCCGTCGCGCACCGACTGGTTGGCGGCGGTCTGCAGGGTGGAGTCGATGGTGGTGGTGACGTGGTAACCCTTGTTGACCACATCCCCGCCGAAGCGGGCGATCATTTCCTGGCGCACCAGTTCGGCCACGTACGGCGCGTCGACCTGCACCGGCGGCTCATGGGCGGTGGCGTGCATCGGCACGGCCTTGGCCGCGTCGGCTTCGGCCTGGCTGACGAACTTCAGGTCGGCCATGCGCTGCAGCACGTAATTGTCGCGGCGCTGGCGGGCGCGCTCCGGATTGGAGATCGGATTGCCCGAGGACGGGAACTTGGGGATGCCGGCCAGCGAGGCCATCTCGTCCAGGTCCAGCTCGTTCAGCTTCTTGCCGTAATAGAACTCGGCGGCGGCGGCCACGCCGTAGGCACGATTGCCGAAGAAACTCTTGTTCAGGTACAGCTCGAAGATCTCGTCCTTGCTCAGCTCGGACTCGATCTTCCGCGCCAGCAGGATCTCGGCCAGCTTGCGGGTGTAGCTGTACTCAGAGCTGAGGAAGAACTGGCGGGCCACCTGCTGGGTGATGGTGGAGCCACCCGGCACGCGCTTGTCGTTGGTGGTGGCCAGCAGCCACACCGCACGGCCGATGCCCATGTAGTCCACGCCGCCGTGCTCGTAGAAGCGGGCGTCCTCGGTGGCCAGGAAGGCCTGCTTCAGGCGCTCGGGCACGTCCTTCATGGTGATCGGGGTACGCCGGGTCTCGCCGAACACCGCCATCAGCTTGCCGTCGGCGGCATAGACGTACATCGGCTCCTGCATTTCCACGTCGCGCAGGGTCTGCACGTCGGGAAGCTTGGAGGACACGGCGTAGTACAGACCGCCCACGGCGGCCGCGCCGATCAGCGCCAGGACCAGGACAATCAGGAAGATCCAGCGCAGCCAGCGGCGGAGTCGAGTCATCGGGTTCAGATTCCGATTGCGAATTTCGTGGTCGCAGAGTATAGATTACGCAAGGTGGCGGCTGGGGTCGGCACCGGGGAGCGCAAGGGGAACAGTCAGGGGCTGCATGGTGAATCCGTGAGGGACTTCACAGCAGGGCCGTTGCCATTTGCTAAGAATACGTTATTAATGCTCGGGCGCAGGTCTTGCGTCCAAGTGCCCGTCGGCAGGGGAGAAACCGTGGGGCTCATCCCAAAAAGTCAGTCGCCGCTTGTAGGCGTCGACATCAGTTCGACTGCGGTAAAGCTTTTGCAGCTGTCCCGCAGTGGCAACCGTTTTCGTGTGGAACATTACGCCGTGGAACCTCTTCCGCCGAACGCGGTGGTGGAGAAGAACATCGTGGAAGTGGAGGCCGTGGGTGAGGCCATCCGCCGTGCGATGAACCGCTCGGGGAGCAAGGCCAAGCTGGCCGCTGCCGCCGTCGCCGGTTCGGCGGTGATCACCAAGGTGATCCCGATGCCGGCCGAGCTCGACGAGAACGACATGGAAGCCCAGATCGAGCTGGAAGCGGTCAACTACATTCCGTACCCGATCGAGGAAGTGAACCTGGACTTCGAGGTGATCGGGGCGATCCCGAACAACCCGGAGATGGTCCAGGTGCTGCTGGCCGCGTCGCGTTCGGAGAACGTGGAACTGCGCCAGTCGGCATTGGAGCTGGGGGGCCTGCAGGCCAAGGTGATGGACGTGGAGGCCTTCGCGGTCGAGAACGCCTATGCCCTGGTGGCCAGCGAGCTGCCGGTGTCCATCGAGGGCGTGGTCGCGCTGGTCGATATCGGCGCCACCATGACCACCCTCAACGTCCTGCGCGGCGGCCGCAGCCTGTACAGCCGCGAACAGGTGTTCGGTGGCAAGCAGCTGACCGACGAGATCATGCGCCGTTACGGCCTGAGCTACGAGGAGGCCGGCCTGGCCAAGCGCCAGGGCGGGCTGCCGGAAAGCTACGAGATGGAAGTGCTGGAGCCGTTCAAGGAAGCTACGGTCCAGCAGATCAGCCGCCTGCTGCAGTTCTTCTATGCAGGCAGTGAGTTCAACCGCGTTGATCACATCGTGCTGGCCGGCGGCTGCGCCGTGCTGGGTGGCCTGCCGGAGATGGTCGAGGAACAGCTGGGCGTGCCGACCGTGGTCGCCAATCCGCTGGCACAGATGACCCTGGGCCCGAAGGTGAACGCACATGCGCTGGCCCAGGATGCCCCCGCGCTGATGATCGCCACCGGTCTGGCGCTGAGGAGCTTCGACTGATGGCACGCATCAATCTATTGCCCTGGCGCGCCGAGCGGCGCAAGCAACGCCAGCGCGAGTTCTACGCAATGCTGGGCATGGCCGCAATCGGTGGCCTGCTGCTGTCGCTGCTGATCTGGTTCTATTACGACCGGCAGGTGAGCGGCCAGATGGACCGCAATGCCTATCTGGAAGCCGAGATCGAGAAGGTCAAGGAACAGAACAAGGAGATCGATCGCCTCGATGCGCAGAAGGACCGCCTGCTGGCCCGCAAGAAGGTGATCGAGGAACTGCAGGCCAAGCGCTCGCAGATGGTCCACCTGTTCGACGCGTTGGTGCGCACGATTCCCGACGGCGTGGTGCTGACCGCCCTGCAGCAGGAGGGGGACATGCTCACCCTCGAGGGACGCACCCAGTCCAATGCCCGCGTGTCGGCTTACATGCGCAACCTGGAAACCTCCGGCTGGATGACCAACCCGGAGCTGTCGATCATCCAGGCCAGCGCCGGAGACAAGAGTGCAGCCGGCCCGGTATCGGACATCAAGGCGCTGCCGTACATGTTCAAGGTCACGGTGAAGCTGCCTGCGCAGAGTGAAGAGACCGGCACCCCCGGTTTGAACGCCGATGGTTCGGTGGCAACGCCGGCTCCGCCCGCAGTGGCCCCGCTTGCCGCCGGCCCGGATGCAGCGGCGCCTGCTGCACCGGCCGCAGGCCAGCCCGCTGCTGCTCCGGCTGCACCCGCCCCCGCCGCCGCTCCGGTCAACGCACCTGCTGCCACCCCGGCCGCGCCGAACCAGCCGGCAGCCCCGGCTGCCAAGCCTGCGCCGAAGCCCGAGGGCAGCCGCCTGGCGCAGCCGCCGCAGGCCTTCAACGCCCCGCTGCAGGGGGATCGCGCATGAGCCAGAAAATCGATCTGAAGAACCTGGATTTCAACGACATCGGCAACTGGCCGCAGAAGGCCAAGATCGTCTTCTGCTCGCTGTTGGCGCTGGTGATCATGTTCGTTGCGTGGATGCTGCTGATCAGTGGCAAGCGCGATGAACTGGCCAGCCTGGAATCGAAGGAAAGCGATCTGCGTACCGAGTTCTCCAAGCAGCAGGAACGCGCGGTGAACCTGGGGCCGCTGAAGCAGCAGCTGGCGCAGATGGAGCAGGTGCTGCAGCAGATGCTGCGGCAGCTGCCCAGCAAGACCGAAATGCCGGACCTGATCATCGACATCTCGCAGACCGCGCTGTCCAGCGGCCTGACCAGCCAGCTGTTCGAACCGGAACAGGAGCAGGTCAAGGAGTTCTACGCCGAGAAGCCGATCAAGCTGAAGATGGTGGGCAGCTACCACCAGTTCGGTGCGTTCGTCAGTGGCGTGGCCTCGCTGCCGCGCGTGGTGATCCTGACCATGCACGACATCAACCTGAAGCCGGCGGACAAGGCCGGCGGTGGTTCGCGTGCCGGTGCGCTGGAATTGTCCGGCACGGTCAAGACCTACCGGTATCTCGACGAGACCGAGGTGCAGGAACAGCAGAAGGCTGAAGCCGGCAAGGAGGGCAGCAAGTGATCCGTTCCTTCTTTGCACGCTGCGGGATGGCCGCTGCCGTATTGCTGCTGGCTGCCTGCGGCCGTGGCGTGACCAGCACGCCGGGCGATGCGCCGAATCTCGAGAAGTGGGTGGAAGGCGAACGTGCCCGGCCGGCGCAGCCGCTGGAACCGTTGCCTGTGATGCAGCAGTTCGAGACCTTCGAATACTCCGCGCAGGGCCTGCGTGATCCGTTCACCGATGCCTGGACCAATCCGCAGGGGAATGGCGGATTGCGGCCGGATCCGAACCGGCGCAAGGAGCCCCTGGAGGGCTTCCCGCTGGACGCACTGGACATGGTCGGTACCATCGGCACCGGCGGCGGCACCGTCGCACTGGTGATGGGGCCGGACAAGGTGACCTACCGGGTGCGCCCGGGCGGTTACCTGGGGCAGAGCGACGGGCGGGTCACTGCGGTCTTCGAAGACCGTGTGGAGCTGATCGAACTGGTGCCGGATGGCGCGGGTGGCTGGCTGGAACGGCCGGCAACGCTCTCGCTTGAAGATCAATGATCGTTTACTGGGGATAGCACGATGACCTTTCACCAAGCCAAGGGGCTGCGTCCCAACCGGCGCTCTACCTTGAACCGTGTCAGCGCGTTGGGAGTCGCGCTGATGCTGGCCTGCGCTCCGGCGCTGGCCGCCGCACCGGCGGAGAAGCCGGTGGGCACCACCGTCGCACCGGCCGCGGCACCGGCCGGCCTGTCGGTGGCCAAGATCGATTTCAAGCGCGGCGATGATGGCGCGGGCCGCCTGATCGTGCAGTTTGACGGCCAGGGCGCGATCCCGGACCTGCGCACGCAGGGCAACAGCGTGGTGGTCGACGTGGGCAATGCCCGCCTGCCGGCCAACCTGCAGAAGCCGTTGAACGTCGTCGACTTCGCCACGCCGGTGCAGCGCATCGACGCCAAGCCGTCCGGCGCCGGCACCCAGCTGGTGCTGAGCACCGGCGGTGCGGTGGAGTCGCTGGCCTACCAGAGCGGCAACGAATATGTGGTGGAGATCAGCGCGCGACAGGCTCCGGCCGCCGTCGGTGCAGTGACCGCCGGCAGCGTCACCCAGGCCGCAAAGGCCGTCGGCCAGCGTGGCTTCACCGGCAAGCCGGTGACCTTCAACTTCCAGGACGTGCCGGTGCGCACCGTGCTGCAGTTGATCGCCGAAGAGTCCAACCTCAACGTGGTGGCCTCCGACTCGGTGCAGGGCAATGTGACGCTGCGCCTGGTCAACGTGCCGTGGGACCAGGCACTGGACATCGTGCTGCGTGCCAAGGGCCTGGACAAGCGACGCGATGGCAGCGTGATCTGGGTCGGCCCGCAGGCCGAGCTGGCCAAGTTCGAGCAGGAGAAGGAAGACGCGCGCATCGCCATCGAGAACCGCGAAGACCTGGTGACCGATTACGTCCAGATCAACTACCACAGCGCCACCCAGATCTTCAAAGCCCTGACCGAAGCCAAGGGCATCGGCGGCGGTGGCGGTGGTGGCGCAGGTGGCGGTGGCGGTGGGTCGTCGCAGGAGGAAAGCGGCTTCCTGTCCGGCCGTGGCCGCATCGTTGCCGACGAGCGCACCAACACGCTGATGATCAGCGACATTCCGAAGAAGATCGCGCGCATGCGTGAGCTGATCAACGTGATCGACCGCCCGGTCGACCAGGTGCTGATCGAAAGCCGCATCGTGATCGCCACCGATACGTTCGCGCGTGAGCTGGGTGCGCGGTTCGGCATCAGTGGCAGCCGCGACAACGCCTACTTCAGTGGCAATCTGGAAGCCAACGAGGCAACCCGCAAGTCGCAGGTCGAAGCCAACGCGACCAACGCCAAGGCCTACCGCGACTGGCTGGCCGGTGGCAGTACGGGCCCGGCGCCGGTGCCGGTCGGCTCGGCAATCACCCGTGGCCTGAACTGGGCCATGCCGGCGGCGTCCACCAACCCGGCAGGCTCGCTTGCGCTGTCGATCCTCAATGCCGGCTACCTGCTGGACGTCGAGCTGTCGGCCATGCAGGAAGAGTCGCGTGGTGAAGTGATCTCCAACCCGCGCGTGGTCACCACCAACCAGCGCGAGGCTCTGATCAAGCAGGGTAAGGAAATCGGCTATGTGACCATCAGCGCCGGTGCGGGCGGTGTCGCTACGCCGAACGTGCAGTTCAAGGAAGTGGTGCTGGAACTGAAGGTCACCCCGACCATCACCAACGACAACCGCGTGTTCCTCAACATGCAGGTGAAGAAGGATGAAGTGGACCGGCTGATCCAGCTGGAAGGCTATGGCACCGTGCCGTCGATCAACCGCCGCGAGGTGAACACCGCGGTGCTGGTCGAGGACGGGCAGACCGTGGTCATCGGTGGTGTGTACGAGTTCACCGACCGCAACAGCATCAGCAAGGTTCCGTTCCTGGGCGATGTGCCGTTCCTGGGCAACCTGTTCAAGAAGCGTGGCCGCAGCAAGGACAAGGCCGAGCTGCTGGTGTTCGTCACCCCGAAGGTGCTGCGCGTGGCCAAGCAGAACTGAGCCAGCGCACCCGCGATACGAAGAAGGGCCGCCATGTGCGGCCCTTCTTCGTTCATGCCGGACGTAATCCGCGGATGATCCGGTAGATCCACGCCATGCGTGGATGAGTTGCCCGTTCAGCCGTTCTTGATGCCAATCGCAAGGCACCCTGCGATGATGTCGGGAACCCGTGCCGTCCCGCGCCGGTCAAAGGCCCCCATGAACCTGCCACCGCCGATGCCCGAAACCATCTCCCCGCCGCCCGCGCCGGCCACCTCCCGCCTGCATGGCGCCTTCAACCAGCTGCGCGACGCGCTGTCGGCCGAAATCGTCGGCCAGGCGGCCCTGGTCGAACGCCTGTTGATCGCATTGCTGGCCGACGGCCACCTGCTGGTGGAGGGCGCGCCGGGCCTGGCCAAGACCACGGCCATCCGCGCGCTGGCCTCGCGCCTGGAGGCGGATTTCGCCCGCGTGCAGTTCACCCCCGACCTGCTGCCGGCCGACCTGACCGGCACCGAGATCTGGCGCCCGCAGGAAGGGCGCTTCGAATTCGTACCCGGCCCGATCTTCCATCCGATCCTGCTGGCCGATGAAATCAACCGTGCGCCGGCCAAGGTGCAGTCGGCCTTGCTGGAAGCGATGGGCGAGCGCCAGGTCACCGTTGGCCGCCACACCTATGCATTGCCGCCGCTGTTCCTGGTGATGGCCACGCAGAATCCGATCGAGCAGGAAGGTACCTTCCCGCTGCCGGAAGCGCAGCTGGACCGTTTCCTGATGCACGTACGCATCGGCTATCCGGACCAGGCGGCCGAATCGGAGATCCTGCGGCTCGCCCGCGAGCGTGCCCGTGGCGCACTGGGCGAAGCGGCACCCGCACCGGAGAAGCTGCCGATGCAGGATGTGTTCGATGCCCGCCGCGAAGTGCTGGACCTGCATATGGCACCGGCATTGGAACGCTATCTGGTCGAACTTGTGCTGGCGTCGCGTGATCCGTCGCGCTATGACGCCGGCCTCGGGCGCCGCATCGCCTGGGGCGCAAGCCCGCGTGGCTCCATTGCGTTGGAACGCTGCGCACGTGCACGCGCCTGGTTGGCCGGCCGTGACTTCGTCACCCCCGACGATGTGCGTGCGGTCGCCGCCGACGTGCTGCGCCATCGCGTGCTGCCCAGCTACGAAGCCACCGCCGAAGGCTGGGATGGCGAACGCCTGGTGCAGGAGCTGCTGGCCCGGGTGCCGGCACCCTGAGCCCGCGCATGACCGATCGATCCCTGGAAGCCGCATCCACCGTCAGTGATGGCGACGGATTGCGCCCGCACCTGTCCGAGCTGGTGGCGCTGCGCCGGCTGGCACAGCGGCCGCCGCCGCCGCGCCGTGGTCGTGCCGGTAATGCCGGGCAGGCGCCGTCGCCGCTGCGTGGGCGTGGCATGGAGTACGCCGAGTCACGCGAGTACGTGGCCGGTGATGATGCCCGGCATATCGACTGGCGCGTGACCGCGCGGACCGGGCGTGCCCATACCAAGCTTTTCCAGGCCGAACGCGAGCGGGTCAGCCTGATCGTGGCCGATACGTCGCCGGCGCTGTATTTCGGCACCCGCGTGCGATTCAAGTCGGTGCAGGCGGCCCGCGCGGGCGCCGTTGCCGCGTGGTCGGCACAGCGTCGCGGTGACCGCGTGGGTGCCCTGCGCGGGAGTGACCGCGAAGCGCCGATTGCACCTGCGGGTGGGCCGCGTGGTGTACTGCGCGTGCTCGACGCGCTCACCCGCTGGTACACACAGCCGCCCGCCGACGATCTCGGCCTGGAGCGCGCGCTGGACCATGCCGCCCGCGTGCTGCGCCCCGGGGCGCGCATGCTGGTGCTGGCCGATCCGCAGCAGGCCGCGCGGATTCCCGTCGTGCGCTGGAGCGCGCTGGCCCAGCACCATGACCTCAGCCTGGTGCTGCTGGTCGATCCCCTCGAGCTGCAACCGCCCTCGGCGGCCCTGCAGTTCCAGGCCGCGCAGCAACGCATTGGCCTCGACCTGCGTCGCAGCGAGGTGCAGGCGCACTGGCAGGCGCACTTCGTCGAACCACTGCAGGCGCTGCGCCGCCAGCTCGGCGCACGCCGCGTTGACGTGCAGGTGTTGTCCACCGATGCGCCCAGCGACGCTTGGTTGGCACCACCGGTAACCGAGGTGCCGGCATGAGCGCCAACCTTCCGCTGCGCGATGTGCAGTTGCCGCCGGCACCGTCGTGGTGGCCGCCGGCCCCCGGCTATCTGATGGTCGGTGGCGCGGTGTTGCTGGTGATCCTGGCGCTGGCACTGCTGTGGTGGAAACGCCGCCGTCGTCGCCAACGCTGGTTGCAGGCGTTCGACCAGGAGCTGGCCACCACCGCCGATGCCACCGCGGAACTGGCGGCGATCGCCGGCCTGCTGCGTCGCGCCGCGCGACAGGCACAGCCCGGCAGTGAATCCTTGCGTGACGATGCCTGGTGGCAGCGCGTGGATCCGAAGGGCACGTTGCCGGATGCGCGCCGCAGCCTGCTGGCCGAAGGTGCCTATCGTCCCCGCGTGGACGCCAGCGAAGTGGCGGCCGTGCGTAGCTGGGCGCGCGAGCGCTACCTGGCGATGCTGCTGGAGCGCCGCCAATGAACCTGCTGGCAAGTTACTGGCCATGGCCGGACCTGCAGCTGGCGTGGCCGCTGGCCCTGCTGGCGTTGCCGCTGCCACTGCTGATGCGCTGGTGGAAGCGTCGTGCCGATCCCGGCGCTGCGCTGCGCGTGCCCTATGCGGCGACGGAACTGGAAGCGCTGGCCGGTGGCGGCCGCGTCGATGTGTCGTGGCTGCGTACGCTGCTGTTGTGGCTGGGCTGGTGCGCGCTGTGCGTCGCACTGGCTCGCCCGCAACAGCTGGGTGAAGCGATCACGCCACCGCAGCAGGGCCGGCAGATGATGCTGGCGATGGACGTGTCCGGCAGCATGGGCGAGGGCGACATGGTGCTGGGGGGGCAGGCGGTGGATCGCCTCACCGCAGCCAAGGCCGTGCTGGCCGATTTCCTGGATCGTCGTGCTGGCGATCGCATCGGCCTGCTGATCTTTGGTGACCGTGCTTATACGCTCACGCCGCTAACTGCCGACCTGGCCAGTGTGCGCGACCAGCTGCGCGACAGCGTGGTCGGCCTGGCTGGCCGCGAGACGGCCATCGGTGATGCCATCGGCCTGGCAGTGAAGCGCCTGCGCAGCCAGCCCGAAGGGCAGCGTGTACTGATCCTGCTGACCGACGGCGTCAGCAATGCCGGCGTGCTCGAACCGCTGCGTGCGGCCGAAGTCGCGCAGGCCGAAGGTGTACGCATCCACACCGTTGCGTTTGGTGGCGATGGCAGCATGCGCCTGTTTGGTATCCCCATTTCCGCCGACCAGGACCCGGTCGACGAGGCCACGTTGAAGAAGATTGCCAGCCTGACAGGTGGCCAGTTCTTCCGCGCACGCGATACCGCGCAGCTGGCCGGCATCTACGCCGAACTGGACCGGCTGGAGCCGATCGCGGCGAAGGGACCGAGCCTGCGCCCGCGTGAGGAACGCTACGCATGGCCGCTGGGCCTGGCGTTGCTGCTGGGGGCATTGGCCTGGATGTGGCCGGAGCGCCGTCGATGATCGCGTTGGCATCCCATCTTCCCGACTGGAATGCGCTGCACTTCCTGCGCCCGGAATGGCTGTGGGCCTTGCTGGCCTTGCCGGTGATTCTCGCCGTGGCACTCTACCGGCAGCGGCGCAGCGATGCGTGGCGGCAGGCGGTGGATGCGCACCTGTTGCCGCATCTGCTGGTGGCCGGTGCTCGCCGTCGCGTGCGGCTGCCATTGGCAGTGCTGCTGGGGTGGACGCTGGCAGCACTGGCGATGGCGGGGCCGAGCTGGCGGCAGCAGTCACAGCCGATGTTCCAGCCCAGCGCACCGCTGCTGATCGTGCTGGATCTGTCCAGCCGCATCACTGCCACCGACCTGCCACCGTCGCGCCTGCTGCAGGCACGGGCCAAGGTCGGCGAGCTCCTGCGCGCGCGCAAGGGGGGGCAGGTGGGGCTGGTGGTGTACGCCGAAGATGCCTACACCGTCGCGCCGCTGACCGATGACGGCAGCAACGTCGCGCTGTATCTGGATGCCTTGTCACCGGATGTGATGCCGCGCGATGGCCAGCGTGCCGACCGTGGCATCGACTGGGCCACGCGGCTGATGCGGCAGATCGCTGCACCGCAGGGACAGATTCTGCTGGTCACCGATCAAGCCGATGGTGAAGCTGCATTGGCGGCCGCGCAGGCACGTGGTCTCGGCCTGCAGGTGTCGGTGCTGGGGCTCGGTACACCGGCGGGTGCGGCGTATCGTGACGACAGCGGACAGATCCGCCAGGCTGCGCTGGACGAAGGCCGCCTGCGTGCGGTGGCGACGGCAGGTGGCGGTCGCTATGCGCGCATCACCGCCGATGGCAGTGACCTGCGCGCACTGGGTGTGCTTGATGCACGCGAAGGTACTGCGGCGCAGCGGCCCGGCGAGGGCAGGCAATGGCGCGATGAAGGATTCTGGCTGCTGCCACCGGTGATGCTGCTGGCGCTGCTCGCCTTCCGACGCCGCGCGCTGCTGGCCGCAGTACTGGCGGTGGGCCTGTTGCCTTGGATGGGGGATGTGCAGGCGCAGGCACCTTCAGCGCCCGCTTCGCCGCCATCGCAGGGCACCCTGTGGAAGCGCGCCGACCAGTTGCAGCACCAGCGCCTGGCCGACGGCGTGCAGGCCTATCGCGCGGGCGACTTCGCCACTGCGCGCAAGCAGTTCGAGGGCATCGACAGTGATGCGGGCTGGTACAACCTGGCCAACACGCTGGCGCGCCAGGGCAGCTACGACGAAGCCATCGCCGCCTACGACCGCGCGCTGGCGCTGCATCCCGGCATGGCCGATGCAGCCGCCAACCGTGCCGTGGTTGATGCCGCACGCAAGCGCAAGCAGTCGGGGGGGCAGGACCAGGACCAGCAGAAACCGCAGCAGAACGGGCAGCAGAAGCAGCAGAACAATTCACAGGGCCAGCGGAACCCGCAGGGCCAGCAACCGCAGCAGGGCCAGAAGGATCCAGGACGGGGTCAGCCACCATCTCAGCAGGGCCAGCAGGGGCAGCCCAAGGCGGGTGACGACGACGCGCAGTCGGCGCCTCAGCCCGGTGAGCGTGGCCGTGATGGACAGCAGGCGCCACCACAGGTGGAGGATGCCAAGGCGCAGGCCCAGGCTGATGAGCAGCAGCGCCAGCGCATGCAGCAGGCAATGCAGCAGGCACGTGAGGGCAAGGGCGAACAGGATGGCAAACCCGTGCCAGGCAGTGACGGCACTACTCCGCGTCAACGCGAGGAGCAACAGGCGGTCGAGGCGTGGATGCGGCGCGTGCCGGATGATCCGGGCGCATTGCTGCGGGCCAAGTTCCAGCTGGAAAATGAACGCAGGAAGAGGGAAGGGCGATGACGCGGGCGATCAACATGCACGGGCACTGGCCCCGACAGGTACTGGCGGCGCTGCTGCTGTGGCTGCCGCTGCTGGCCTGGGCGCAGCCGCGCGCTTGGCTTGACCGCGACCGCATCGCGATGGGCGACACGGTCACGCTCAATGTCGAGAGCGACCAGGGCGCCCCTGACTTCACACCGTTGCGCACCGATTTCGACCTCAGCGGGCAGACCAGCAGCCGCCAGGTGGAGTGGAGCAACGGCAGCATGCAGCAGCGCAACCTGTATGGCGTGGCGCTGACGCCACGGCGCAGCGGTGCACTGGTGGTGCCGGGCCTGCAGGTGGGCAGTGCACGTACCGCGCCGCTGACCCTGCAGGTGGATGCCGCTGCCGTGGCCGGCCCCGACAGCAATGCGGTGGCATTCATCGAAACCGTTGTCGATGACGAAACGCCGTACGTGCAGCAGAGCGTAGGCGTGGTGGTGAGGCTGTTCTTCGCCTCTCAGCTGGCCTCTGGCGAACTGGTGCTGGATACCCCGGCGGGTGCGTCGCTGCAGCGGGTAGGCGATGACCGCACCGATGTGCGGCAGGTCAACGGCCGCCGCTACAACGTGGTCGAGCGCCGCTTCCTGCTGATCCCCGAGCGCAGCGGTGCACTTCGGCTGGCCGGTGCGCGCTTCAGTGGGCGCAGTGCCGGTGGCTTCTTCGACGACTTCTTCGGCGGCGGCGACGGCCGCATGAATGCCACCGGCGCCGACCGCACGCTGCAGGTGCAGGCGCAACCGGCACAGGCGCCGCAGCCATGGCTTCCGCTGCAGAGCCTCCAGCTGCGCTACACCAGTGCGCCGACCAGCGCCCGTACCGGTGAGGCCGCCACTGTGGTGGTCGAGGCGATTGCCGAAGGGGCAACCCGCGCACAGTTCACCGACCTGCCGGTGCCGGATCTGGGCACCCACGCGCAGGTATTCGCCGAACCTACGCAGTACGAAGAATCGTTCAATGGCAGCACCCCGCGGCTGAAGATCACCCGCCGCTATTCGATCGTGCCGCGCCAGCCAGGCTCGCTGGTGGTGCCGGGGCCGCGCCTGCCGTGGTGGGATGTGCGCGCAGGCAAGGCGCAGGAAGCGACGCTGCCGGACCTGACACTGGCTGTCGCAGCCGGCAGTGGCGGTGGCAGTGCTTCACCTGCGCCGCTGCCGCCGATCGACACCGATGCTGCGCTGCCGGGTGGCGATGGCCAGGACAGCCGCATCGCCGCGACCGATCCGCGCGCCAGCGGCCTGGCCGAACGCTCGTGGCCGTGGATGGGCGCGGTCATCGGACTGGCGCTGCTGTGGCTGCTGACCCTGTTGTGGGGCTGGCAGCGAGGCCGCCGACCGCGTGCGGCGACGCCTGCAGCCGGCAAGCCCTCTGTGCCGACTGTGGCGCGCGGACGTGCCGGCCTGACCGAACTGCGCCGCACGCTGGATGGCGAAGGCTTCGATCAGGTGGAAGCGCAGCTGTGCGCGATGGCCGGGGTTGAGCGCATCGAGCAGGTCATCGCGCGGTTGGATGACCCTGGCCAGCGCCAGGTGCTGCAGGACCTGCAGCAGGCACGCTGGGGCGGGCAGGGCGACCTGGCATCGCTGCGCGCGCGTCTGCGCGAGGTCTTCCGTGACGGACCGCACTGGTCGGCGGCTACCGGCGCCGCTGACACTGGCCTGGCGCCGCTGTATCCAACGCGGCGAACCTGAACCGGCGCCGCTTGCGCGCTTTGTTAGAGTGCATTCATTTTTCGAGGAAACCCGCGCATGACAGCAGCTGCTGCCGACAAGAAGAAGTTGCCCCTGCATTGGAAGATGGGCATCGGCTTTGCGATCGGCCTGATCCTGGGACTGATCGTGCACGCACTGGGCGGCAGCGTCGATGGTCTGCAGGCCGGTGCCAAGTGGGTAATGGACTACATCACCACCCCGGCGTCGGGCCTGTTCCTCAACCTGATCTTCATGCTGATCGTGCCGCTGATCTTCTCGGCGCTGATCATGGGCGTGTCGGAGATGGGCGACATCCGCGCCCTCGGCCGCATCGGCTGGAAGACCCTGGCGTATACCGTGCTGCTGTCCGGCATTGCCGTGGGCATCGGCCTGGTGCTGGTCAACCTGCTCAAGCCGGGTGCCGGCGTCGATCCACAGGTCGCCGCGATGATGCTCTCGGAGAACGCCGAGCGCAGCAAGGAAATCGTTGCTGGCATCCATGGCACGCCGAAGGGCATGGACATGCTGCTGTCGATCGTGCCGAGCAACGTGCTGCAGGCCGCGTCCGACAACGGCGCGATCCTGTCGCTGATGTTCTTCGCGCTGATGTTCGGCATCGGCATGGTGCTGACCGACAACGAGAAGGTGGCCCCGCTGCGCCGCGCCATCGAGGGCGTGTTCGAAATCTCGATGACCCTGATCAACCTGGTCATCCGCCTGGCTCCGTATGCGGTGGCCTGCTTCATGTTCAACCTGGCCGCGCTGTTCGGCTTCGAGCTGATCATCCGCCTCGGTGCCTACGTGGGCGTGGTAGTGCTGGCACTCGGCCTGCACATGATCGTGACCTACGGTACCGCCGTGTGGCTGTCCGGCCGTTCGCCGCTGTCGTTCTTCCGCGATACCCAGGAAGCGACGGTGATGGCGTTCTCCACCGCCTCCAGCAACGCCACCCTGCCGACCGCGCTGCGCGTGGCCGACCAGATGGGCCTGCCGCAGCGCGTGTCGCGCTTCGTGCTGACCGTGGGCGCCACCGCCAACCAGAACGGCACCGCGCTGTTCGAGGGCGTGACGGTGATCTTCCTGGCCCAGTTCTTCGGCGTGGACCTGAGCATCGGCCAGCAGATCATGGTGATGGCGGTCTGCATCCTCGGTGGCATCGGCACCGCCGGCGTGCCGTCGGGCTCGCTACCGGTGGTGGCGATGATCTGTGCGATGGTGGGCGTGAACCCGCTGGGCATCGGCCTGATCCTGGGCGTGAACCACTTCCTGGACATGTGCCGTACCGCGCTGAACGTGACCGGCGACCTGGCCCTGACCACCCTGGTGGCCAAGGGCGAATCGCACGACGGCCCGGCGCTGGGCCCGCAGCAGGACTGAGTCCAACGCCACTGCTGGCGACCTGATCGGGGTCGGATTCCTTTCCGCAGGGAAAGGGCTCCGACCCCGCTTCACATGCGGAATCCGGGGGAGATGACGACGTTGCCGGCCAGCGGCCGGCACGACCGGGCAAGGTGAACCGACCCCCCGCCCGGCGACTATGGGACAATAGGCCGCCCGCACGTCCGCGGCCGCCTCCCGATTCCGACAGAACCATGACGCAGCCTACCCGTCGCCAGTTGGCCAACGCCATCCGCTTCCTTGCCGCCGATGCGGTTGAAACCGCAAAGTCCGGCCACCCCGGCATGCCCATGGGCATGGCCGACATCGCCGAAGTCCTCTGGAACGACTACCTCCGCCATAACCCGAGCAACCCGCACTGGTTCAACCGCGACCGTTTCGTGCTGTCCAACGGCCACGGTTCGATGCTGCAGTACGCGCTGCTGCACCTGAGTGGTTACGACCTGCCGATCGAGCAGCTGAAGCTGTTCCGCCAGCTGGGCAGCCACACCGCCGGTCACCCGGAGCGCCACGAGACCCCGGGCGTGGAAACCACCACCGGCCCGCTGGGCCAGGGTTTCGCCAATGCCGTGGGCTTCGCCCTGGCCGAGAAGCTGCTGGCACAGCGCTTCAACCGCCCGGAGCTGGAAGTGGTCGACCACCGCACCTGGGTGTTCATGGGCGATGGCTGCCTGATGGAAGGCGTGTCGCATGAAGCCGCTTCGCTGGCCGGTACCTGGGGCCTGCACAAGCTGGTCTGCTTCTGGGACAACAATCACATCTCCATCGACGGCAACGTCGAGGGCTGGTTCACCGACAACACCCCGGAGCGTTTCGAGGCCTATGGCTGGAACGTGGTGCGCGATGTCGATGGCCATGACCCGGAGAGCATCAAGGCCGGCATCGAGGCCGCGCTGTCGCAGAGCGACAAGCCGACCCTGATCTGCTGCCGCACCACCATTGGCTTTGGTTCGCCGAACAAGGCGGGCAAGGAATCCAGCCACGGCGCACCGCTGGGCAAGGACGAACTGGAAGCCACCCGCAAGCAGCTGGGCTGGGAATACGGTCCGTTCGAGATCCCGCAGGCGATCTACGACGGCTGGCGCGCCAACGGCGCCGGCACGCTGCGCCAGGCCGAGTGGGAACAGCTGTTCGACAAGTACGCCAGCCAGTACCCGGCTGAAGCAGCCGAACTGACCCGCCGCTCGCATGGCGAACTGCCGGCCGACTTCGTTGCCAAGGCCGATGCCTACATCGCCCAGGTGGCCGCCGAAGGCCCGACGATCGCCTCGCGCAAGGCGTCGCAGCTGGCCATCGAAGCCTACGCACCGCTGCTGCCGGAAATCGTCGGCGGCTCGGCCGACCTGGCGCACTCCAACCTGACCCTGTGGAAGGGCAGCAAATCGGTTGCCAGCGACGACGCCAACGCCAACTACGTGTACTACGGCGTGCGCGAGTTCGGCATGACCGCCATCGCCAACGGCCTGGCCCTGCACGGTGGCTTCATTCCGTTCGACGCCACCTTCCTGGTGTTCAGCGACTACGCCCGCAACGGCGTGCGCATGAGCGCGCTGATCCCGGCCCACGCCATCCACGTCTACACCCACGACTCGATCGGCCTGGGCGAAGACGGTCCGACCCACCAGCCGGTGGAGCACCTGGCCTCGCTGCGCTACATCCCGAACAACGACGTGTGGCGTCCGTGCGATGCGGTCGAGTCGGCGGTGAGCTGGAAGGCTGCGATCACCCGCCAGGACGGCCCGAGCTGCCTGGTGTTCAGCCGCCAGAACCTGCCGCACCAGCCGCGCAACGCCGAGCAGATCGCCCAGATCGAGCGCGGTGGCTACGTGCTGGCCGATGCTGCTGGTACCCCGGACGTGATCCTGATCGCCACCGGTTCGGAAGTCTCGCTGGCCACCGAAGCCAAGGCCCAGCTGGACGCGGCCGGCCTCAAGACCCGCGTGGTCTCGATGCCGTCCACCGACGTGTTCCTGCGCCAGGATGCGGCCTACCGTGAATCGGTGCTGCCGAACGCCGTGCGCAAGCGCGTGGCGGTGGAAGCCGGCGTCACCGGTTTCTGGCGCCAGTTCGTCGGCCTGGACGGTGCCGTGATCGGTATCGACACCTTCGGTGCCTCGGCCCCGGCCGACCAGCTGTACAAGCACTTCGGCATCACCACTGCCCACGTGGTGGAAGCGGCCAAGTCGCTGTAAGCAGCTTCGCGACGTAATGAGGAAAGGCCGGCGCACGCCGGCCTTTTCTTTGCCGCAGGAAAAAGGGGACGGAGGGGATTAAGTCGTTTGTGCACATGCGACTTAATCCCCTCCGTCCCCTTTTCTCAGGCGGTACGCGCCAGCGCCAGCCGCAGCAGTCGCGCGTCCAGGCGCTCGGCGAAATCCTTCGGGGCCTGCAGGCCCATGCGCTGCAGGTACACCGCATCGCCGTCGCCGGCCGGTTGCCGCAGAGCCGCCCAGACCGTGCGCAGCTTGTCGCCGCGGGTCTGCGTGTTGGCCTTCAGCCAACCCAGCGCCTTCACCAGCACCTGCTCGATCTCGTTGAAGTCGCTGCCCAGCGGATAGTCCGGCAGGCTGCCGTCGGCGCGGAACGGTGCCAGTGCCGCCGCCAGTGCCTGCGGCGTGTTGCGCTGCTGGCGCTCCGGATCCGGTTGCGTGGCTGCCAGCAGCTTGCGCGAGGCCTGTGCCTGCTGCAGCAGGCCGCTCTGGAACGGGGCCTCGGTGATCGCCGTCATCGCATGCACGCAGTCCTCGTCGGTCAGTCCACGCAGGTCGGCGATGCCGTATTCGTTGAGGTAGATGTCGCGCAGGTGGCGCGGGATGGTGGTGTGCCCGTAGTTCCAGCGCACGTTGGATTCGCGCTGGCCCTTGTCATCGCGCGCCGCGCGGAACATCAAGACGCTGCGCGCTTCCGGCAGGGCATGTGCCATCGCCACGAAGTTGTACTGGCCACCCACGCCGGACACCACACGTCCGTCGTCCAGCGCATCCGACACGGCCGCGCCCAGTGCAGTGGCCATCATGCAGGAGTTGAAGAAGCGCGCATGGCGGCGTTGCAGGCGCTCCAGCGTCTCGTTGCCGCCATACAGCTGGTTGATTTCGCTGATGCGGCGCATGCCGATCGCACGGCATTCGTCTTCCGGCAGCGTGCGCAGCCACTCGTAGAACTCCGGCGAGCCCAGGTAGAACGCGCCGTGCAGGTACTCGCCCTCGGCGGCCAGGGTGGCGTGGTCGATGGACAGCGTGCTGCCGTTCTCGATGCGCTGCATCAGCGCCAGGTCGTCGTGCACCTTGCGCTTGATCACCCCGGTCTGCACCAGCCGGCGGAAGCCTTCGTTGAGCATCTCGCTGCAGCCGTACAGGCCCACCTCGAACGGATCCAGTCCGCCGATCTCCTGCACCAGCGGGTGGCTGGCAAGCTGTGGATCCAGCGCATGCAGCACGCGGCGGTAGCGCGCGTTGTCGGTGTGGCGCAGCACCAGCGCATGGCTGAGCGCGTCGGCCAGCGTGCCGATGCCGATCTGCAGGGTGCCGCCGTCGCGCACCAGCGTGCTGGCGTACAGGCCGATGGCGTAGTCGGCATCGCCCACCGGCTGCCGCGGCAGCCCGAACAGCGCCGGGTACGGCGGCGGCGGGGTGATCACCAGATCGAAGAACGACACATCGACCGTGGCCGAGCCGCCCATGTAAGGCAGCTGCGGATCGATCTCGGCGATCAGCAACGGGCGCGGCAGCCCGCGCGCGGTCATCGCATCCAGCGTGTCCTGGGTGATGTCGTTGTTGCACGACAGCGAAAGCCGGCGATCGTTCGGCCGCATCGCCACCTTCTGCACGATCACCTGCGGCGCGCGCTGCGCGACCGCATCGGCGGCGTGGGTGTAGTTCAGGCTGGTATAGGTGGATTGCGCCTGGCGCGAACCGAGCAGGGCGCCGGACTGCATGTAGAACTCTTCCACCTGCACATGTGCCGGCAGTGCATCGCGCGCGATCGCATCGGCATAGGCCAGGCGCGGGAAATCGTCGCCGAAATGGCGCTGCGCGAACGGCGCCATGAAGCGCGCTTCCAGGCCGTTGCCGCGCGCCTTCGGCGGGTTCAGCGACAGCGCGGTATACAGCTGCAGCGGTCGCGATGGATCGTGCTCGACGCGTGCATAAAGGGCATTGAGCAGCCGATGCGGCTTGCCCAGTGCCAGCGGTGCCCCGATCCGCAGCGGCCCGTCCACGCGCGCAAACAACCAGTCGACGGCGGCGTCCAGGTCGGTGAGGTGTTCGGTCATGCGCGGCGGTCCTGCGTGTGGGGGAGTGCTGGCATTACAGCATGTCGGGCTTGAACCGCCGTCGACGCGAGACTTCGGTGCCAGACACCATGAACTGGCCATCGCCCCGGTAATGCACCGTGCGCGGCAGTTTCGGCCGGGGCGCGACGTGGGCGCGCACGATTTCCCAGATGAACAGGTTGCTCGATTGCACCTGGCTGTCGTCGTAGAGTCGGCATTCGAAGCTCGAATGACATTGGCCGACCAGCGGCGCGCCGACCTCGCGCGCGGGCAGCGCATCGAGCTCGAAACGGGCGAACTTGTCGACCTCGCGGCCGCTGCAGTTGCCGATGTCCACCACGGTGTCGAGCAGTTCCACGCCCGGCACATTGATCACGCACTCGCCGCTGCCACGGGCCAGCGCGTGGCTGTGGTTCGCGTCCCACAGGTAGGTGGCGACCAATGACGGCGAGAAGCCCATCACCATGTGCCAGCCCATCGTCATCAGGTTGCGCTGGCCACGCCAGGCGGTACTGACCAGCACGATCGGGCCAGGTTCGAGGAAGCGGCGGGCCTGCTCGACCGGGAAATCCTTCTTGGGCAGCGCTTTCATCCGGGGCCTGGAGCGGGAGGCATCGATGCTGGCGCAGCCGGGATGAACCTGGAGTCGAGGGGCTTGACAGACGATTCGATTACGCGCGTAATCGTTGCGTCGATTACGGATGTAAACCATGACCCCGATCAGCGAAGCCGAAGCCGTTGTGATGGATGTGCTGTGGCAGCAGGCACCGCGTAGCGCCGATGAAGTGGTAGCCGCACTGGCCCACCGCGACTGGGCCGAACCGACCATCAAGACCCTGCTCAATCGTCTGCTGACCAAGGGCGCGATTGCTGCCGAACGTGATGGCCGGCGCTACCTGTACCGGCCGCTGCTGCAGCGCCAGGCGTGGGTGGAGGCGCAGAGCCAGGACTTCATCGGCCGTGTCTTTGAAGGGCGCGTTGCGCCGTTGGTCGCGCACTTCAGCGAACGCGGCCAGTTGAGTGCGCAGGACATCGCCGAACTGAAGAAACTGATCCAGGAGCTGGACCATGACTGAGCTGCTCAACGGAGTGTGGCAGGCCAGCCTGTGGTTGGCGGTGGGCGCGGTCCTGCTGGCGGTGATGCGGCCGCTGCTGGTGCGATTGGGGGGCGCTGGTCTGGCATACCGCAGCTGGTGGCTGCTGCCGATGCTGCTGGTGGCACTGATGCTGCCGTTGCCGCAGGTTGCGTTGTTGCAGCAGGTACCCACGCTGCCGCTGAAAGTGCTGCCCGGTGCCATTGATGGCGCGGCCGGCCAGTCCTTGCCATGGGCCGGGTTGTTGCTGGCATTCTGGGCC
This sequence comes from Stenotrophomonas sp. YJH_SMC_120, assembly GCF_059368675.1. NCBI lineage: Bacteria > Pseudomonadati > Pseudomonadota > Gammaproteobacteria > Lysobacterales > Lysobacteraceae > Stenotrophomonas > Stenotrophomonas sp. YJH_SMC_120. The sequence continues at coordinate 77,012 of NZ_JCAFRY010000008.1, read as the reverse complement.
GTGGGCATGGGCCTCTGCCTGCTGCGCGACCTGCGTGCGCAGCGCCGTTTCGAACGGAGCATGGGTCCACTGACGCCGCGCACCGATGGTAGCTGGCAGGCGAGCGGCGACCCGGGCCTGCCAGCGCTGGTTGGCCTGTGGCGGCCGCGCATCGTGGTCGGCCCTGACTTCGACCAGCACTTCAGTGCACAGGAACAGCACCTGATCCTGCAGCACGAACGCAGCCACCGTCGCAATGGCGACCACTGGGCCAACGGCGCGCTGCTGCTGGTGCGCGCGGTGTTCTGGTTCCACCCGTTGCTGCCTTGGGCCGCACGCCGCTTCCTGCGCGACCAGGAACTGGCCTGCGATGCCCGCACCATCGGCCCGCAGCCTGCGCTGCGCGGCCTCTACGCCAGCACGCTGCTGAAGGCGCAGCTGGTCCAACCGGTTGCGCCCGCGGTCTGCCATTGGCGCAGCCAACCCGTGTTGAAGGAGCGCATCGCCATGTTGAAGCAGTCCAAGCGGAAGGCATTGCCGTGGGTGTCGGGACAGGTACTGGTGGTCGGGGTGTGCCTGGGAATGGGAGCGGTGGCGTGGGCCAGCCAGGGCGGAGGCGCGGGAGGCGCGGCAGGGTCCGTCATGGACCGGGAGATCCAGGTCGACAAGATGCCGCCACCGTCCTATCCGAAATCTGCGGTCGAGCAGCGCCAGGTGGGCGTGGTGAACCTGCGCGTGGAAGTGGACGCCCAAGGCCATCCCACCGACGTCCAGGTGCTCAGCGCCACCAATCCGGGGGTGTTCGATGCTGTCTCGATTGCTGCGGCGCGCAGCTGGAGCTATCGGCCCGCAGTGAAGAACGGCAAGCCGGTGGCCGGTGCCGTGCGCGTCCCGATTACCTACGCCATGGATGACACCGAGGACACGAAGTGAAGCGAGCGCCGCTGCTGATGATGGCCGTGCTCCTGGCGGGATGTGCAACCCAGGATCGCCTGACCACGGCCGATACCCGCAGCGAGAATGTCGGTCACCAGCGCCTGCGACCCGATGCGGGGGGAGGGACCGGCCAGATCCAGCCCTACGCACTGGCCGCCAGCGAAGGCTACCGCATGCCACAACTGCATACGGCACCGGACCCGGTAGTGGGCGAGCGTGATCCACGCACCTCGCTGCCGCCGACTACGGTCTGCCTGCAGGTGGTGGTGGATGCGCAGGGCAGCGTTGAGCGCAGCATCCCGCTGACCGACCGCAGCGAATGCAGTGCGGGTGAGGCACCGGAGAATGCGCCCTTGCTGCAGGCAGCGCAGGAGGCGGTTGCCATGTGGAAGTACTCGTCTGCCGCAGTCTGCCACTTCGCGGCAGGTAAAGTGCCGGCAGATCGCGGCGACTGCCGCAGTGCCGAGCGGGTCGAACCGGTGGCCGTCACCCTGCAGTACGCCTTCACCTTCGAGGTCGTGAAGGGCCGGCAGACGGTCCGCACGCAGGGAAAATGATCGCGCGTGATGCCGGGTGGCGCCGGGCCATGCCCGGCCAGTACAGCGGCGTCGATCAGGCCCCGCCCTGGATGTTGGCCTTCACTGCGGGCTGCATCAGTTTCGGTTCTTCCAGCATGGCATCACGGGCCTGTCGCACGCTGACGAACTCCGCCTCGGCTACGCCGTCATGCACGTGGATGTTGTGCGCGCGCTGTTCGCCGATGGTGGTTTCGTTGGCGAAACTGCGTCCACCCGGGCCGTAGTCGTGGCAGACGAACACGCGCGTTGCATCGGGCAGGGCCAGCAGGCGCTGGATCGAGCGGTACAGCTGCGCGGCATCACCACCCGGGAAGTCACAGCGGGCGGTGCCGCCATCGGGCATGAACAGCGAGTCACCGGTGAACAGCGCATCGTCGATCAGGTAGGCGATGCTGTCGCTGGTATGGCCGGGCACGGCGATCACCTGGCAGCGCAGTTCGCCCAGAGCGAAGGTTTCGCCGTCGCTGAACAGGTGATCGAAGATTTCATCTGCGGCAGGAAGCTGCAGGCCATAGCGTGGTGCAAACGTTGCCTGTACCGCGCGGATGCCTTCGCCGATGGCCAGCGTGGCCTGCGGGAACCGATGCTTCAGGCGCCGCCCGGCCGACACATGGTCAGCGTGGGCATGGGTTTCCAGCAGCCAGCGCAGCTGCAGGCCGTGTTGCTCGATGGCCTGCAACGCGGCATGCAGCGGCGCTTCACTGCTGGCGTCGGTATCCGGGTCGTAGTCCAGGACCGGGTCGATCAGCGCTGCCTCGCTACTGGCCGGGTCGCTGACCAGGTAGCTGAAGGTATTGCTGTCACGGTGGAAGAACGACTGCACCTGGACTGACATTGGAATCCTCCTCAGCGCGCGCCGAGCACGCGGTTCAGCAACTGCGCCAGGTTTTCACCGGCCAGTCGCAGCTGCGCTTCGGCCAGCGGCCGGTAGCGCTCGGTGTATTCGTCACCGATTTTACGCGTGGCCGGATAAACGCCAGCTTGCATGGAAATGCGGCAGCTGGCCTCGGCCCACGTCTGCGGGTCGCGCTGCGGGTTGGACTGGCGCGCCAGCTTCGGCGCGCGCTGGCTCTGCAGCAGCGGCAGGTAGCCCGCGTCGTCCAGCTTGCGGGTGTTGAGCATGCCGCTGTCCCACAGCGAGTGCAGGTTGGTACCGCGGTTGCCGAACTGCAGCTGGAAATCGTTGCCGCCCTTGTCGTGCGCGTAACCGGCGTGCATCGGCTGATGGATGTCGCCGACCAGGTGCACGACGAACTTCAGCGCCTGCAGGCGCTCGCCATCGGTCAGGCTGCGGTCGCCGAGGATGGCGCTCTGTGCTTTCAGCGCCTCGACAATGCAGTTGCCGTTCCTGCAGTGCTTCGGTGCTTCGTAATGGCAATTGTCTTCGGCGATGTTGACGTAGTGCCAGCCGGCCGAGCGACGGCCCAGGCCCGGATCCTTGGCGCGCAACTGGTCGGCCCAGGGCGCGATGCTGGCCAGCGTGGCGTCCGGTTCGGTGGCCAGCAGGCGATCCACTTCGGCACGGGCGGTGGGATTGAGGCGGGCGTCGGCGACTTCGGCGACAAGGCGGTGGCCTTGTGCGCCCCAGGCATGGGCCGGGGCGGAAGCGGACAGCAGGGCCGGCGCCAGGGCGGCGGCGAGGAACAGGGAATGCAGGGCTTTCATGTGCACATTCTAGCGGGGTAGGTGGATTGAAAAGCGGTGCGTCCCAGTTCCGAAGCGGGAGCGCAGCGGGAGGCGCGGCGTGTCCCGGCTCTGCTCCCCGCCTCGCCCCAGCTCCGGAACCGCTTCAGTCCCAGGCACAAAAAAAGCCCCGGCAATCACCGGGGCAACATGCTGCGAGGGTTTTGCGTATGGCGGGGGAGCGGGGGCGAAGCCCCCGCGCCCAACACACCGCTTAGAACTTGAAGACGTACGACGCGCCGTAGACCAGCGGATCGATGTTGACCGTGCCGATCTTCTCGCCGTTCAACTTCACCTTGCTGTCGATGTCGATCCAGCGCATGTCCACACGCAGGGCGCCCTTCTCGCCGATCGCGAAGTCGATGCCCGCATGCGCGGCCAGGCCCCACGAATCCTGCAGCTTCAGCTTGCTGCCGGCCAGCGCACCGGTGGTGTCTTCGCTGAAGAAGGTCGTGTAGTTCACGCCCGCGCCGACGAACGGCGAGACCTTGCCCTTGCTGTTGAAGTGGTACTGCAGGGTCACCACCGGCGGCAACTGCTTGGTGCTGCCGACGCGGCCGAGGCCATTGATGTTGATGTCGTGCTTGAACGGCAGCGCGGCCAGCACTTCGATGCCCAGGTTGTCGGCAATGAAGTACTCGCCGGTGATGGTCGGCTTGACGTCGTTGTCGACGTCGACCTTCAGCGTGTGGCCGGCCAGCCAGCCGTTGTTCGACTTCGGCGCCACCTGGTGGACGCCGGCCGAGACGGTCCAGTCGCCCTTGGACTGGGCCATGGCCGGGGCGGCGGCGAGGGACAGGGCGGCGGCCAGGCCGGCCAGGATCAGGGGGGAGGTCTTGCGCATGGGGGTGATCTCGTTGCTGGGTGGATGGCGACAGTCTCGGCCTCACGCCGTGCTAACGCTTTGATCCGGATCAAATCCTGTCCGCCGGCCCTCTGGCCCGGGCGCTGGCCCACGGTGGCCAGCCCCGGTTTGCTAGACTTGTGGGCCCTATCCATCCCGCCGCACCCGTAGCGGCCGCAGGAGCTTGAGAAATGGCAATCAAGGTTGGTATCAACGGTTTCGGTCGCATCGGGCGTAACGTCCTGCGCTCGGCGGTGCTGAACTTCGGCGACGACATCGAAATCGTGGCCATCAACGATCTGCTGGAGCCGGACTACCTGGCGTACATGCTCAAGTACGACTCCGTGCACGGCCGCTTCAAGGCCGACGTGGCAGTGCAGGGCAACGACCTGCTGGTCAACGGCAAGAAGATCCGCCTGACCCAGGAACGCGACCCGGCCAACCTGAAGTGGGATGAAGTCGGTGCCGACGTGGTGCTGGAAGCCACCGGCCTGTTCCTGACCAAGGAAACCGCGCAGAAGCACATCGATGCCGGCGCCAAGAAGGTCATCATGTCGGCGCCGTCGAAGGACGACACGCCGATGTTCGTCTACGGCGTGAACGACAAGACCTACGCCGGCCAGGCGATCATTTCCAACGCCTCGTGCACCACCAACTGCCTGGCCCCGCTGGCCAAGGTCATCAATGACAAGTGGGGCATCAAACGCGGCCTGATGACCACCGTGCATGCGGCAACCGCCACCCAGAAGACCGTCGATGGCCCGTCCAACAAGGACTGGCGCGGTGGCCGTGGCATCCTGGAGAACATCATCCCGTCGTCCACCGGTGCGGCCAAGGCCGTCGGCGTGGTCATCCCGGAACTGAACAAGAAGCTGACCGGCATGAGCTTCCGCGTCCCGACCTCTGACGTGTCGGTGGTCGACCTGACCGTCGAACTGGAAAAGGAAGCCACCTACGCCGAGATCTGCGCGGAAGTGAAGGCACAGAGCGAAGGCCCGCTGAAGGGCATCCTGGGCTACACCGAAGACAAGGTGGTGGCCACCGATTTCCGCGGCGAAACCTGCACTTCGGTGTTCGACGCCGACGCTGGCATCGCCCTGGACGGCACCTTCGTCAAGCTGGTCACCTGGTACGACAACGAGTGGGGCTACTCGAACAAGTGCCTGGAAATGGCCAAGGTCATCGCCGCCAAGTAAGGCCGGCGAAGATCGCACACGGACCCCGGCCTGGCCGGGGTTCGTCGTTTATGGGGCCGGCCCTGTCGTAGCATGGGCCGGTCGACCGCTGCCGCTGGGGCGCGGGAACGCTATGGAAGCACGCAATGGAAGCACTGATTGCCCTGGTCGTACTGGTCCTGCTGGCCATCCCGCTGCTGCTGGTGGTGGCGCTGGTGATGATTGCCGGCCTGCGCCGCCGCGTCGCCGCGCTGGAAAGCGCCATGGCTGCCGCGCCGGTCGCCGCCATGCACGCGCCTGAACGGCCTGCGGCCCCCCCTGTGGCCAGTGCCGATCCACCGTTCCTGCGGCCGGTGGCGGCTGCTGCACCGCCTCCGCCTCCGCCTCCGCCTCAGCCAACGCCGGTGCGCGAAGCGGTGCCTGCGGCAACGGAGGCGCCGCGCCCGATCGCACCACCGCCGGTGCCACCCGCGCCGATGCAGCCACCGTTGCCTTCCGGACCGGCGCTGCCGAACTTCATCGAGCGCGGCAGTGGCGCGGTCAAGCGCTGGTTCACCGAGGGCAACGTGCCGGTGAAGATCGGCATGCTGGTGCTGCTGGCCGGTGTCGCTGCGCTGCTGAAGTACGTCAGCGACCAGGGCTGGCTGGTGCTGCCGATCGAGCTGCGCCTGGCCGGTGTGACCGTCGGTGCACTGGGCCTGCTGGCGTTCGGCTGGCACCAGCGCGAGCGCCGGCGCCTGTTTGCGCTGGCCTTGCAGGGCGGTGCCATCGGCGTGCTGCTGTTGACCATCTTCGCGGCCTTCAAGCGTTTCGAGCTGATTCCGCCGGGCTTCGCCTTCGTCAGCTCCATTGCACTGGTGGCCGCGCTGTGCGTGCTGGCGGTGGTGCAGAACTCGCGTACGCTGGCGGTGCTGGGCATCCTCGCCGGCTTCATGGCACCGCTGTGGCTGTCCACCGGCAGCGGCAACCACGTGGGGTTGTTCAGCTACTACGCCGTGCTCAACGCCGGCATCTTCGCCATTGCCTGGTTCCGACCGTGGCGCGCGCTGAACCTGCTGGGCTTCGCCTTCACCTTCGGTATCGGCACGTTCTGGGGCGTGCTGCAGTACGCGCCTGACAAGTTCAGCAGCACCGAGCCGTTCCTGCTGCTGTTCTTCGCCTTCTACCTGCTGATCCCGTTGCTCTACGCACGCCGGCAGCCCGCCGGGCAGCGTGACCTGGTCGATGGCAGCCTGGTGTTCGGTACGCCGTTGGTCGCGTTCTCGTTGCAGGCGGGGATGCTGTACCAGCAGCCGATGACGCTGGCGCTGTGCGCAGTGGGCCTGGCCGCGATCTACGCGGCGCTGGCGTGGGCGTTGATCAGGCGCGCGTCGTACACCGTGCTGGCGCAGTCGCACGCGGTGCTGGCGGTGGGCTTTGCCACGCTGGCGGTGCCGCTGGCCTTGTCGGCGCGGGCCACCGGCGCGGTCTTCGCGCTGGAAGGCGCCGGACTGGCCTGGTTGGGCCTGCGCCAGAAGCGCTGGCTGCCGCAGGTGTCCGGCGCGCTGCTGCAGATGGGCGCTGCGTTCGCCTTCGTGGCCGGTGGCGATCACTGGCATGAGGACCTGCGTTTCCTGATCAATCCGACTGCCATCGGGGCGCTGCTGCTGGCCCTGGCCGGCTTCGCGTCGGCCTGGAGCTACCAGCGCAGGTCACGCCACGAGATCGCCCTGGTCTACTACCTGTGGGGCCTGCTGTGGTGGCTGGGCGGCATGGTGCATGAGATCACCCGCTTCTTCCCGTACCGCGCCGAAGTGGACGCGTTGCTGGTGCTGGCCGCCGTCACTGCCTGGCTGGCCGCCGAAATGCAGCGCCGTCAGCCGGCACGCGCACTGGGCGTGACCGCGCTGGCCATGCTGGCGCTGGGCTTCCCGCTGGCGCTGATGCAGAGCGACGCGCACCATCAGCCATTCGCCGGCTACGGTGCGCTGGCCTGGGCGGTGTTCGCGGTGATGGGCGTGCGCACGCTGCTCTGCCTGCGCCAGGGGGGCGACAGCGTGGCAAGCATCGCGCAGTTCCTGTGGTGGCTGTTGTGGCCGTCTCTGCTTTCGCTGCTGGCCCTGTGGGGCGGTGGCGAGGCCGGGCTGGCACAGGGCTGGACCACGTTGCTGGTGACGGTGCCGTGGCTGCTGATGGCGGCGCTGTCGCTGTGGCGCTGGAATGCGCTTCGCTGGCCGCTGGGTGCAGCGTTCGATCGCGTGCGCCAGCCGCTGCAGTGCGTGCTGTTCGGCCTGTTGTCGATCGGCTGGCTGTTCGGACAGCTGCTGCCGGGCGATGCTGCGCCGCTGCTCTGGCTGCCGGTATTGAATCCGGCCGAGCTCGGACAGTGGCTGAGCCTGTTGCTGCTTGCACGCTGGCTGTACAGCGATCAGGCGCCGAAGACCCTGTCGGGAATCCGCATGCCGCTGCTGTCACTGGCAACGTTCGTCGCGCTGACCAGCGTGGTGCTGCATGGCGTGCATCAGTGGGGCGGCCTGTCGTGGAGTGCGTCGATGATGCGTTCCAGCCTGGCGCAGACCAGCCTGACCGTGCTGTGGAGCGTGCTTGGCGTGATTGCCTGGGTGTGGGGATCGCGCCGTGGCCAGCGCGTGTTGTGGATGGTCGGTGCCGTGCTGATGGGCGTGGTGCTGGCCAAGCTGGTCATCGTCGATCGCCAGCACCTGGGCAACCTGCTGGGCATCGCATCGTTCATCGCCTACGGCCTGCTGTGCACGGTCGTGGGTTATCTGGCACCGGCACCGCCCAGCGCGGCGCCGTCCATGGAGGAAAAACGATGAGGAAGTGGAGCAGGGCGCTGCTGCCGGCGATGTTCGGCATGCTGGCCGCCGTCGCGGTGCAGGCCGCCGACTACCGCACGCAGTACGCCGAGCAGTGGCCGTTGACGCTGTCCAGCGCACAGTCCGGTGCGTACAGGGTGGTTCTGGAGCCGGCGATCTATCGCCGTGCAGGTGCCGCAGACCTGGGTGACCTGCAGGTGTTCAACGCCGCCGGCCAATCGTTGCCATCGGCATTGCTGGCGCCGGACCAGCCGCTGGCACAGCCGCCGGTGCAGCGTGAGCTGCCGTGGTTCGCGCTGCCGCCGCTGGCCGAAGCACAGCGCAACGATCTGCAGTTGCTGACCGAGCGCGATACCGATGGCCGTGTCCGTCGCGTCGAAGCACGCGTGAGCGGCGGTGCGGCAGCGAACGGGCAGGGTGGTTGGCTGATCGATGCCAGCGTGCTCGGCCAGCAACCGTTGGCGGCACTGGTGCTGGACTGGGCTGACAGCGGACAGCCGTTGCAAGCGCAGGTGCAGCTGGATGCCAGCGACGACCTGCAGCATTGGCGTCCGATCGGGCGTGACATCCCGCTGGTCGACCTGCAGCGTGCTGGCAAGCGCCTGCTGCAGCGCCGCCTGCAGGTGGACGGCGAGGCGCGCTATCTGCGCGTGCTGGCGCAGGGCGATGCGCGCCTGCCGACGCTGCGCAGCGTGCTGGCCGAGCTGCCGCCGGCGCCGGCCACGCTGCCGTGGGAGTGGCTGTCGCTGGAACCGGTCTCGAAGGGCAAGGGTGAATACACCTTCGAACTCGACGGCCGTTTCCCGGTAGCGCGCGTGGATGTGACCAGCACCGACAACAGCCTGGTGCAGTGGACGTTGTTCAGCCGCGATGACGAGCGTGCGGAATGGCAGCGCCGCAGTGCGCCATGGATTGCGTACCAACTGCAGCAGGGCGCGCAGGGCCAGCGCCAGCAATCAGCGGCCCAGCCGCTGGGGGGCGTGCATCGTGACCGCTACTGGAAGCTGGTGGCGAACCCGGCGGTAACTGCGACCGCACCGACCCTGCGCTTGGGCTACCAGCCGGAAGTACTGGTGTTCCTGAGCCAGGGGGCAGCGCCGTATGCACTGGCAGTGGGCAGCGCGACCGCGCGCCGCATGGAAGCGCCGATCGGTGTGTTGATCGAGGAACTGCGGCAGCGCAATGATCCGTCGTGGCAGCCGACGCTGGCGCGCCTGGAGGGCAGCCCGGAGCCGCTGGCCGGTGACGCGGCGCTGAAACCGCAGCACGATTGGAAGGCGTGGTTGCTGTGGGCGTTGCTGGGGCTGGGTGTGTTGGTTGTTGGCGGCCTGGCGGTCAGCCTGCTTCGGCAGAAGCCGGCGCCTTCGGAATAGGTTCCAGCGAACGGCGCAGCCCCTCGTGGGTGGCTGCAAAGCGCGATCCCGGGGATGGGCCGAGCGGGTGGGCAGGGCAGGGGACGCCGTGAATCCGTCCCTGGAGGCTTAGCCGCGCCATCCATGGCGCGGATACCCCTGCCCAGCCCACCCGCCCGGCCTCTGACAGTTTCCGTGTGCGTCCACCCACGGAAAGAAAAAAAGAAGAGCAAAAGCTGCTTGGCTGGGCGCTCTTTCTAGAGCCGAGCCCACGCTCGGCTGCTCTCCAAGAGATCTCCAGCCGAGCATCAGCTCGGCTCAACCTTCCATCTCCCTCCGACACCAGAAACCGCCTTTGCTTTCGCCGTCCGCTCCGCCTCATGAACCTGTCGAGGCCGGGGTGGTCTGGGCTCGCGGGGGCGTAAGCGCCATGGATGGCGCGCCCGAGCCTCCAGGGATGGATTCACGGCGTCCCCCGCGAGCCCACACCGCCCCGGCCCACTCACGGCACCACGAAGCGCCAGCGCTTTGGCTCTGGCTGTGCTGTTGCTGTTGCTGCTGCAGTTGCAGTTGCAGTTGCAGTTACGCCTCTGCCTGCCGCAGGCATCGACCCTCCCACCACCCGCACCCGATACAATGGCCGCCTGCCGCATTCCGGCATCCCGTCCCCGAGCCAAAGAGTTGCCCATGTCCATCGTCCGCATGACCGACCTCGACCTCTCCGGCAAGCGCGTGCTGATCCGCCAGGATCTGAACGTGCCGATCGAGAATGGCCGCATCACTTCCGAACAGCGCATCACCGCTTCGCTGCCGACGCTCAAGCGCGCGCTGGAGCAGGGCGCGGCGGTGATGGTCACCTCGCACCTGGGGCGCCCGAAGGAAGGTGTGTGGAGCGAAGCCGATTCGCTGGCGCCGGTGGCCCAGCGCCTGTCCGAGCTGCTCGGTCGCGAGGTTCCGCTGGTGCGCGACTGGGTCGACGGTGTAGAGGTCCAGCCGGGCCAGCTGGTGCTGCTGGAAAACTGCCGCATGAACGTCGGCGAGGGCAAGGACGATGAAGCCCTGTCGAAGAAGTACGCCGCCCTGTGCGATGTGTTCGTGATGGACGCCTTCGGCACCGCGCACCGTGCGCAGGCCTCCACACACGGTGTCATCCGCTTCGCCCCGGTTGCTGCCGGTGGCCCGCTGCTGATGGCCGAACTGGACGCGCTGGCGCAGGCGCTGGATGCACCGGCCAAGCCGCTGCTGGCCATCGTCGCCGGCAGCAAGGTCAGCACCAAGCTGGAACTGCTGGCCAACCTGGTCGGCAAGGTCGACCAGCTGATCGTCGGTGGTGGCATCGCCAACACCTTCATCGCTGCCGCCGGCTACAACGTCGGCAAGTCGCTGTACGAGCCGGACCTGCTGGACACCGCGAAGAAGATCGTGGCCGATGCCAAGGCGCGCGGCGCCGACATCCCGCTGCCGGTGGACGTGGTGACCGCCAAGCAGTTCATGCCCGACGCGGTCGCCGAGGTGAAGGCAGTCGACGCCGTTGCCGAAGATGATCTGATCCTGGACATCGGCCCGCAGACCGCGGCGCAGTACGCGCAGCTGATCGACAAGGCCGGTACCGTGGTCTGGAACGGCCCGGTCGGTGTGTTCGAGTTCGAGGCCTTCAGCAAGGGCACCGAAGCGCTGGCCCGCGCCATCGCCAGCTCCAGGGCGTTCTCCATCGCCGGTGGCGGCGACACCCTGGCGGCGGTCGACAAGTTCGATATCGCCCAGCAGGTCAGCTACATCTCCACCGGCGGCGGCGCGTTCCTGGAGTTCCTGGAGGGCAAGACCCTGCCGGCGGTGGCCGCACTCGACGCGCGCGGCGCATGAGTGCCGGGCACGGCAAGGATGTCCTGTTCTTCGACCTGGACGGCACGCTGATCGACTCGCAGGTGGGCATCACCGCCTGCATCGCCTATGCGCTGCAGAAGATGGACCATCCGGTGCCGCCGGAGGAGACGCTGCTGGGCTGGATCGGTCCTTCGCTGCGTACCACCTTCACGCCACTGTTCGTCGAACCAGCGCGGGTGGAGCAGGCGGTGGGCTATTACCGCGAGCGCTTCGATGCCGAAGGCTGGCGCGAACACACGGTGTACCCGCAGGTGGAAGACACCCTGCGCACGCTGCATGGCCGAGGCCACCGCCTGGCGGTGGTCACCGCCAAGAACGAGCCGCATGCGCGCCGCATCCTTGCGCACCTGCCGTTTGGCGGGCTGTTCGAGGAGATCGTCGGTTCGACCCTGGACGGCTCGCGCAGCCACAAGCCCGAGCTGGTCGGGGAGGCACTGCGCCGCCTGCAGCTGCAGCCCGCACAGTGCTGGATGATCGGCGACCGCCGCATGGACATCGAGGGCGCACGCCACCACGGCCTGCGCAGCGTGGGCGTGCTGTGGGGCTTTGGCGGTGAGGCCGAACTGACCGAAGCCGGTGCGGGCCAGCTGGCTCGCGAGCCGGCACAGCTGACGACGCTGTTGGCCTAGCCACCCCGCCTGGAGAGCTGGCCCCACGCTCGGCTGATTGCGGCCCACGGTGCAGCCGGGCATGGCCCGGCTCTACAGAACACCCTGCGCCAGCGTATGTCCGGGTGATGTCCGTTCCATGACCCGCGAAGTCAGGCAGCACAAGGCTGTAACCGTATACATGCGGCGTGAAGGATGTGCTAATTTCCGTTCTTTATCGGGAGAGGCCCATTCACCATGTTCGAGCGTCAGCGTCGCACCAAGATCCTTGCCACCCTCGGTCCGGCCACTGATCCGCCGGGCGTGCTGGAGGATCTTTTCCGCGCCGGCGTCAACGTGGTGCGCCTCAACTTCAGCCATGGTGACCCGTCCGGCCAGGCCAAGCGTGCCGCCGAAGTGCGTGCCGCCGCCGCCCGCGTCGGCGTGGAAGTGGGCATCCTGGCCGACCTGCCGGGCCCGAAGATCCGCATCGAGCGCTTCGCAGAAGGCAAGGTGCAGCTGAAGGCGGGCAACCGCTTCGACCTGATCGCCAGCACCAGCGCCGGCCCGGGTGATGCCACCCAGGTGGGTGTGAGCTACCTCGGCCTGCCGCAGGACGTGGGTCCGGGCGACGTCCTGCTGCTCGACGACGGCCTGATGCAGCTGCAGGTGGTGGAGGTGCAGGGCGAACGCATCATCAATACCGTACTGAACGACGGTGTGCTGTCCGACCGCAAGGGCCTGAACAAGCAGGGCGGCGGCCTCTCGCTGGGCGCGCTGACCGAGCGCGACAAGGAACTGATCGGCATCGTCGCCAAGATCGGTGTCGACTTCATCGCCGTGTCGTTCTGCCGCAACGCACAGGACATGAACGATGCGCGTGACATCGCCCGCTCGCATGGCTGTGATGCTGCGCTGGTGTCGAAGATCGAGCGCACCGAGGCCATCGAGAACCTGGAAGAAATCGTCGAGGCCAGCGACGTGGTGATGGTCGCCCGTGGCGACCTTGGCGTGGAGATCGGCGATGCCGAACTGCCGGGCCTGCAGAAGAAGATCATCAAGGCCTCGCTGGCACAGAACAAGGTGGTGATCACCGCCACGCAGATGCTGCAGTCGATGGTGGAAAGCCCGATTCCGACCCGTGCCGAAGTGCTGGACGTGGCCAACTCGGTCATCGACGGCACCGATGCGGTGATGCTGTCGGCCGAAACCGCTGCAGGTGCCTGGCCGGTCAAGGCGGTCGAAGCAATGGCGCGCATCTGCCTGGGGGCCGAGCGCCAGTTCCAGACCGAGACCGACTTCAACGCTTCGCCGCGCAACCTCGAGCGTGCCGACCAGGCCATTGCCATGGCCACCATGTTCCTGTCCCAGCACGTGGGCGTGCGCGCGATCGTGGCAATGACCGAGTCCGGTGGCACCGCGCGTTACCTGTCGCGTTTCCGCGCCAAGGCGCCGGTGTTCGCGGTGACCCGCCATGATGGCGCGCGCCGGCAGATGGCGCTGATGCGCGATGTGTTCCCGATCAACTTCGACAGCCGCGGCCTGACCCCGCGCGAAGCCGCGCGCGGCAGCATCCGCCTGCTGGTGGAAGCCGAACTGCTGCAGGCCGGCGACCGCGTCGTGTTCACCAGCGGCGAGCACATGGAAACCCACGGTGCCACCAATACCCTGCGCCTGCTGGAAGTGGGTGAAGACGGCCGCGCCATTGGGCTGGGCGATCTGTAAACCCAGTCGGTCTTGGGTCGGAGCCGCTGCGCGGATCCGACCCGGGGTCAGATCCCCAAAGGGGCTCTGACCCCATGCCGCAGGACATCCCTTGTCCTGCGCGGACATTGGAATCGTTTCCATCCTGGCCTCGACACCGGGGCAACGGGCAGCGGGGCTATACTTACGTTTTTCCCGCACCCGCCACAGGAAATACATGAGCATCGAACAGCTGGCCGAAACCGCCCAGGCCATGGTCGCCCCGGGCAAGGGCATCATCGCGATCGACGAATCCACCGCTACCATCGCCAAGCGTTTCGCCGGCGTCGGTATCGAGAACACCGAGGAGAACCGTCGTGCCTACCGCGAGCTGCTGCTGACCACGCCGAAGCTCAACGAGCACATTTCCGGCGCCATCCTGTACGACGAAACCATCCGCCAGTCGACCAGGGACGGCGTGCCGTTCGCCAAGTACATGGCCGACCACGGCATGATTCCGGGCATCAAGGTGGACAAGGGTGCGCACCCGCTTGCCGGCTGCCCGGGCGAGCTGGTCACCGAAGGCCTGGACGGCCTGCGCGAGCGCCTGCAGGAGTACTACAAGCTGGGTGCGCGCTTCGCCAAGTGGCGTGCGGTCATCAACATCGGCGAGAGCATTCCGTCGGGCACCTGCATCGAGTCCAACGCCCATGCGCTGGCCCGTTATGCCGCCCTGTGCCAGGAATGCGGCCTGGTGCCGATGGTCGAGCCGGAAGTGATCATGGACGGCGACCACGACATCGAGACCTGCTACGAAGTCACCGAAGCCACCCTGCGTTCGCTGTTCGACGCGCTGTACCAGCAGAACGTGCTGCTGGAAGGCACCATCCTGAAGGCGTCCATGGTCATCTCCGGCAAGAACTGCGATGAGCAGGCCGACGTCGAGGAAGTGGCCGAGTCGACCGTGATGTGCCTGAAGAGCACCGTGCCGGCCATCCTGCCGGGCGTGGTGTTCCTGTCCGGTGGCCAGAGCGACGAGCAGTCCACCGAGCACCTGAACGCGATGAACCAGCTGGGCAACCTGCCGTGGCCGCTGAGCTTCTCCTACGGCCGCGCCATGCAGCAGGCCGCGCTGAAGCTGTGGGCCAAGGACATGAAGGGCAACTACGCAGCCGCCCAGAAGACCGTGTACGAGCGTGCCAAGGACAACGGCCTGGCTGCGCTGGGCAAGTGGAACGGCTGATCCGTCCCATCGCTGGATGAACAAGGCAGCGCCGGCATCACGCCGGCGTTTGCTTTTGCGGGTATCTTTTCCGCCCCCGCGTGCCCGGCCGGTACGCGGGAACCACATGGAAGGCCAAGGAGAAACAACATGCGTTTGGCAGCAATCACACTGGCCGTAGCCACGGTCCTGGTCGCCGGCGGGTGCAACCGTATCGGCGGCGGCGCAGAGGCAGGCAAGGCCGCGTCGCTCGATTTCGACAAGCCGGTGTCCGGCGAGATCACCTCGCGCAGCGGCATCAACTTCAATGATGGCAGCCATCACCAGCTCTACCAGATCAAGCTGGAAGACAAGGATCTGGTCGGCCTGAAGCTCACTGGTGCCCTCAGCGGCTCGATCGCCGTTTTCAACAACGGCAGTCTTGTTTCCACCAGCAACACCGGTTACGAACGCGAAGGCGACGTCTCGCTGGCGTTCAGTGCCAATGGCGGCGGCACCTACCAGGTGGCGGTCAATGCCGATGGCCCGACCGCCTTTGGTCCGTATCGCCTGCGAGCCGAGAAGCTGAAACCTTACGACGGCAAGCCGTTGGCGGGCAGTGGCGAAATCGTGGACATGCTGGCCAGTGACTCGCAGGACTACACCTTGCAGGTGGACAAGGCCGGCCTGTACGAAATCCGCCTGGTGTCGGATGTCTTCGATCCGGTGCTGAAGCTGTCGGGCCAGGGCGTTGAAGCCGAAAACGACGATGGTAACGACAGCACCAACTCGCGGCTGACCCTGTCGCTGAAGCCGGGCAAGTACACCCTGACCGCGCGCGGCCTCGGCAGCGGTGTCAATGGCATGTTCACCCTGTCTGCCACCCGCATCGAACTGCCGGGGAATCTGGTCGAGCGCGATGGCACCGCCCTGCCGAAGTCGGGCAGCGTGTACACCATGCTGGACAACGAAGGCCGTCGCCGCTTCCTGCTGACCCTGGACCGGCCGGCCGACGTGCGCCTGGATGCGATTTCCAGCCAGGTCGATACCGTGCTGCGCGTGGTCGGTGGCGATGTCGAGCTGACCGACGACGACGGTGGCAACGGTACCAACTCGCGCCTGGAAGAGACTCTGCCGGCCGGTCATTACACCGTCGACGTGTCCAGCCTGAACAATGGTGCAGGCATGGTCGAGGTGCGCGTGCAGGTGGAAGGAGCCAGCGCCGAGGGTGCTGCCGCCTCGGCTGCACGTGCCGCTGCCGACGCTGCAGCCGCCGTGGCCGATGACGCCGCTGCGGTGGAAGCTGCCAGTCGTTGAGCGTGATCCACGCCATGCGTGGATGACATCAACGGTGCAACTGAGAAGGCCGGGCAATGCCCGGCCTTTTCCTTTCCGCGCTGCGTTGCGATTCAATGCGCGGCGGCAAAACCCGCGTCACCCAGGGGCGGCAGCATCGACCCGCGCGGTTCGCTGTCGGCGCTTTGCCCGGCGGCACTCAACGCCTGCTGGTAGGCCTTGGCCGTAGCGGTATTGAACGCCACCAGCACGATGCGCATCGGTTGCGCGTGGCTGCGCTGCCAGGCCAGTGTTTCGGTCACTGCGATCTGCGCGGCCTGGTACAGCGGATAGCCGTATACGCCGCAGCTGATGGCTGGGAATGCGATCGACTGCACGCCCAGCGATTCGGCCAGCTGCAGCGACTTCCAGTAGCAGTTGGCGAGCAACGCCGGTTCATCGCGCTGGCCGTCGTGCCAGACCGGGCCCACCGTGTGCAGTACGTAGCGTGCAGGCAAAGCGTAAGCACTGGTGGCGCGCACTTCGCCGGTCGGGCAACGTACGCCCGGGCGCAGCTCCGGCAGCTGCGCGCATTCGGCCAGCAACGCGGGCCCGGCCGCACGATGGATCGCGCCGTCGACACCGCCACCACCGAGCAGCGTTTCATTGGCCGCGTTGACGATCGCATCCACCGCCAGGGTCGTGATGTCGCCCTGCCAAACTTCGATCTTCATGCGTCCGTCTCCTGCCTGTGAGGTGATCCGCGCAGCATCTGCGCCGGCTGTTCCCACGGTAGGGGACAGGGCATCGATACTGCGTCATGACCGTCTCACGCGCTGCGATCCGACGGCCTTCACGCACGATGGCGGGCGACGCCTTCATGCAGGCTGAAGCAGAAGGGGGTCGGAGCCCTTTCCCTGCGGAAAAGGGATCCGCCCCCGGCATGTAACAGGATGGGGTCGGATCCTTCTCCGGGTGGAAGAGGCTCTGACCCCGGGTGTCACGGCAGGCCGGCCAACCAGTCGTCGTCGGAACCCTCATTCACGTCGGCAAACAGCGGCGTGGAGAAGTAGCGTTCACCGGTGTCCGGCAGCATCGCCAGAATCACTGAACCCGGTTCGGCACGTGCGGCCACGTCCAGTGCGCTGGCCACGGTAGCGCCGGCGGAGATGCCGACGAAGATGCCTTCCTCGGCGGCCAGTCGGCGCGCGGTGGCGATCGCGCGGTCATCTTCCACCGTCAGCAGTTCATCCACCACATCACGGTTGAGCACGTCGGGCACGAAGTCCGGGGTCCAGCCCTGGATCTTGTGCGGCTTCCAGTCATCGCCCTTCAGCAGTGCGGCGCCGGCTGGCTCGGTGGCGATGATGCGGGTCTGCGGACGCGCGACCTTCAGCACTTCGCCCACGCCGGTGAGCGTGCCGCCCGTGCCCCAGCCGCTGACGAAGTAGTCCAGCCGCTTGCCGGCGAAGTCGCGCAGGATCTCGGCGGCGGTGGTGTTGCGGTGATACGCCGGATTGGCCGGGTTGGCGAACTGGCTGGCCAGGAACCAGCCGTGCTGCTCGGCCAGTTCGCGCGCCTTGCGCACCATGCCGCTGCCGCGTTCGGCGGCCGGGGTCAGGATCACCTTGGCGCCATAGGCGCGCATCAGCTTGCGGCGCTCCACCGAGAAGGTCTCGACCATGGTCGCCACGAACTTGTAGCCGCGCGCGGCGGCGACCATCGCCAGCGCCACGCCGGTGTTGCCAGAAGTGGCTTCGACGATGGTGTCGCCCGGCTTGAGCAGGCCACGCGCTTCGGCGTCGAGGATGATCGCCAGCGCCAGGCGGTCCTTGACCGAGCCGCCCGGATTGAACGACTCGACCTTGGCGTAGACGCTGACCTGCGGCGGCGCCAGGCGCTGCAGCTTGACGATGGGGGTGTTGCCGACGGTATCGAGGATGGAGTCGTACAGGGCCATGGAAGCGCTCCGGAAACAGGGCCGCGCCGGACGCCGGCGGGCAAAAGGGGAGGGCTGGCTGTTCAGGCCAGCGGCTGCCGGCTGACCGTAGCGCCGGCATATGACGCCCGGAAATGACCAGATACCTTTCTTAAACAACCTTTGGTTATAAGCTGGTGACGGCAATTGACCCTAGAGTGGACCTCCGCCCCACGCCGCCCGCCTCCCATGACGCTGACCCAGCTGCGCTACCTGGTCGCCATCGCCGACGCCGAGCTGAACATCACGCTGGCCGCCTCGCGCGTGCACGCCACCCAGCCCGGCCTGTCCAAGCAGCTCAAGCAGCTGGAAGACGAGCTCGGCTTCCTGTTGTTCGTGCGCAAGGGCCGCAGCCTGGAGTCGGTCACCCCGGCCGGTACCGAGGTGATCGCCCGCGCCCGCGCGGTGCTGGCCGAGGCCAACAACATCCGTACCTACGCGGCCAACCAGCGCCGCGAGAGCCAGGGCCAGCTGATCCTGACCACCACCCACACGCAGGCGCGCTTCGTGCTGCCGCCGGCGGTGGCAGCGATCAAGCAGGCCTATCCCCAGGTGAGCGTGCACCTGCAGCAGGCCGGTGAAACCGACGCGCTGGACCGCTTGAACCAGGGTGACGCGGATATCGCGATCATCAGCACCGCCGGCAGTGAGCCCACCGATGGCATCGCGGTGCCGCTGTTCCGCTGGCGACGCCTGGTGGTGGTACCCAAGGGGCACCCGCTGGACCGCGCCGGCTGCGCACCGGACCTGGCCGCGTTGGCCCGGCAGCCGCTGATCAGCTACGAATCCTCGACCCGCCCGAATTCCTCGTTGCAGCGCGCCTTCGCTGCAAACGGCCTGGCGCCGGACCTGGCGCTGACCGCGCTCGATGCGGACCTGATCAAGACCTATGTGCGTACCGGTCTGGGCGTAGGCCTGCTGGCCGAGATGGCGGTCAGTTCCAGCGACGAAGACCTGCGCTCGTGGCCGGCGCCGGGCCCGATCAGCGAGTGCATTGCCTGGGCGGTGTTGCCGCGCGACCGGGTGCTGCGCGATTACGCGCTGGAGCTGGTGCACGTGCTGGCACCGCAGATTGATCCGCGCGATCTGCGCAGGGTGCTGGATGGCAACCAGGCCGCCGCCTGGCCGGTGCCGCCGACGTGGGAGTCATTGACCCAGACCATCACGGTGTGAGGGGGGGCGAGCAGGGCTTGCAGCCCTGCACCCGCCGAATCAATGGCAACAGCCGAAGCAACAGCTGGCTTCCGTTGGGGGCGGGGCGGTGTGGGCAGGCAGGACACGCCGTAAACCCATCCTTGGGGGCTCGATGGCGCCATCCATGGCGCCAACGGTCCTGCCTGCCCACACCGCCACACCTCTGACAGATCCCGATGGCTGCTGGTAGGTGTCGACCTTGGTCGACACGATAGTTCCACGCCATGCGTGGATGCTTTTCGATTCCAGTTCGAAATATTCGATTCCGATGGAGATTCATCCACGCATGGCGTGGATCTACAGCAGATCGCGGGAATCTGTCGAAGGCGGGGTGGGTCCGGTTGCGGGGGTGTCCGCGGCATGGATGCCGCGGCCAAGGCTACAGGGATGTACTTGCGCCGTCCCCCGCAACCGGACCCACCCCGCCATCCCACGGATTGCCCGCTTTTGACGTTGACGTTGACGTTGATTCAGCGGGTGCAGGGCTGCAAGCCCTGCCGATAAACCCCCTCCTGCGACCGTTCGTCGCACGGGCAACCCTGGACCCGCCTCTACACTAGCGGGGTGCCCCGCCTGTCCCGCCCGCAGCCCCTTCTGCTCCAGCTCGCCATCCTGGCGACGCTGCTGATGGTGCTTGCGCCCCTGGTCAGCCGCGCGCTGCAGGCGCCGCCGATGGACCACACCGCAATGGCGGGCATGGACCACGCCGCCATGGGTCACGACATGCATGACATGGCCATGGCCGGGCACGATCAGCACGGCGCCGCGCCGGCAGCGCCTGACCGCCCGGCCGATCCCCACGCCATGCATGGCGAAGCCTGCGAATACTGCGTACTGGCCATGCGCCTGCTGCCATGGCTGGCGGTGCTGGTGCTGCTGTTGCCGCTGCTGTGGCGGCCGCGCCTGGTGTTCCCGTGGTCGCAACGGGTGCTGCCCGCACCGCACTGGCCCGCACATGCCGCACGTGGGCCACCGCGCGTCTCCATCGTCCGCTGATATCCCCGTGAATCTGCCGCACGACGCGCCTGACCGGGCGCCGTGCGCGCGTGCGTACCTTGGAGCTGTTCCGATGAAAATGACTTCCCGCCCCGCGGGCGCCTGCGCGCGCCTGCCGGTTGCCCTTGGCCTGGCCGTGGCCGCGTCACTGGCCCACGCTGCGCCCGCCGACGAGGCGCGTACCCTCGATACGATGGTGGTCACCGCCGCCGCACCGTCCTCGCCGCTGCACTGGGTGACCGACCCACGCCTGCCGCGGCAGCCGGTGCCGGCCAGTGATGGTGCCGATTACCTGAAAACCGTTCCCGGCTTCTCTGCCATCCGCAATGGCGGCACCAACGGCGACCCGGTGCTGCGCGGCATGTTCGGTTCGCGCCTGAACATCCTCAGCAACGACGGCAACCTGATCGGTGCCTGCCCGTCGCGCATGGACAATCCGCTGTCCTACATCGCGCCGGAAAGCTTCGACCGGTTGACCATCATCAAGGGCCCGCAGAGCGTGCGCTGGGGCGCAGGTGCCTCGGCCGGTACCGTGCGCTTCGAGCGCGACACGCCGCGCTTCGATGAACCCGGCCTGCGTGCCGATGCCAGTGCGCTGGTCGGCTCGCGCAACCGCAATGACCAGGTACTGGACCTGACCCTGGGCAATCCGACCGGCTATGTACGCGCCAGCGGCAACCGCTCCGAGGCCGATGACTACAAGGACGGCCACGGTGACGTGGTGCCGTCGAAGTGGCGCAAGTGGAATGGCGACGTGGCCATCGGCTGGACGCCGGATGCCGACACGCTGCTGGAGATTTCCGCCGGTGCCGGCGATGCCATCGCGCGTTACGCCGGGCGCGGCATGGACGGTGCCGCGTTCGAACGCACCAGCTATGCCGCGCGCTTCGAAAAACGAAATCTGCCCGGTGCGTGGGACACGTTGCAGGCCAACGTGTACTACAACGAAGCCGACCACGTGATGGACAACTACACGCTGCGCACGCCGAATCCCAACAGCATGATGCCGATGCCGATGGCGTCGAACGTGGACCGCCGTACCCAGGGCGGCCGGGTCAGTTCCGAGTGGCACTGGCAGGACGTGCAACTGGTGGCGGGTGTGGACGGCGAAGACAGCCGCCATCGTGGCCGCATGGGCATGGGCCGCGACACCTACCGCCAGGCCGCCTGGGGGACCGATGCCCACTTCCGCCGCTATGGCGTGTTCACCGAGTTGACCCTCGGCGCCGGCACCGATCAGCGTTGGATCAGCGGCCTGCGCATCGACCGCGCCAGCGTCCGAGATGAGCGGCAATCGATCCGCGGAATGATGGGGAACAGGCCCAATCCGACTGCGGGCCAGCGCCGCAAGGACTGGCTCGGCAGCGGCTTCCTGCGCTACGAGCAGGATCTGGCCGACGGCCTGACCTGGTACGCCGGGCTCGGCCACAGTGAACGCATGCCCGACTACTGGGAGCTGTTCTCGCCCAACCATGGCCCGGCCGGCGCAGTGAACGCGTTCACCGGCGTGCAGCCCGAAAGCACCACCCAGCTCGACGTCGGCCTGCAGTACAAGGGACCGCGCGTGCAGGCGTGGGTTTCGGCGTACGCCGGGCAGATCCAGGACTACATCCTGTTCACGTACCACGGCAGCGGCATGATGGGCATGAGCCAGGCCCGCAATGTCGACGCGCGCATCGCCGGTGCCGAGGCGGGGCTGGAGGTAAGCGTGGCCGAGCAGTGGAAACTGGGGGGCACGCTGGCCTATGCCTGGGGCGAGAACCGCGACCAGCAGCGTCCGCTGCCGCAGATGCCGCCGCTGGAAACGCGCCTGAGTGCGAACTGGGAAGGCCAGCGCTGGAGCGCCGGGGCACTGCTGCGTGCGGTGATCCACCAGCATCGTGTCGCAAATGGCCAAGGCAATGTCGTTGCGCAGGACCTGGGGCCGAGTGCCGGTTTCGCCACGTTCGCGCTCAACGCCGCGTACCGTTTCAGTTCGCAGCTGCAGCTCAGCGCGGGCGTCGACAACCTGTTCGACCGCGCCTACAGCGAGCACCTGAACCTGGCCGGCAGTGCCGACTTCGGCTTCCCGGCCGACCCGGTGCGCATCAACGAGCCCGGGCGCAGCTTGTGGATGAAGGTGAACTACCGGTACTGATCCGCCGGGTGCAAAAAAAACCGGGGCCGGATCCCCGCCAGGATCCGTCCCCGCCCGACGCCCTCTGTCGGGCAGCTTCGACTCTACGATGGCAACGCCCGTGGTGCACGGCTGGATACAACCCGACACACGCCGACACCGCCAAGGGCAGCCTTGCACGGAACGGGTTCAAGGCGCTATCACGGCTTCGGTTCCACGATGGTAAACGCTTGGCACATACCGCTTCTGCGGGGCCTTGCCTACACTCGGCGGCCGTGGATCAATCAGGACCCTTCATGTTGGCTCGTATCGCTTCGACCCTGGCCCTTGGCCTCAGCCTGGCCGTGTTGGCCGGGTGCGCAGGCAAACAGGAGGCCGCCGCGCGTCGGCAGGGCGAAGCAGTGCCGGTCACGGCGCAGGTGGTGCAGCCCACGCAGTGGAATGACACCCTGCAGGCGCTGGGCACGGCCAAGGCGCGCGAGTCGATCAGCGTCACCGCCAAGGTCAGCGAAATCGTCGAGAAGGTGCATTTCGAAAGCGGCCAGCACATCGCCGCCGGTGCCCCGATCGTGACGCTGCGCGGGCAGGCCCAGGAAGCGGCGCTGGTGCAGGCGCAGGCCACCTTCCACGAGGCCGACCAGTTGTACAAGCGCCAGCGCGAGCTGGCCTCCCAGCGGTTGGTGTCCAGTGCCACGCTGGATACGCAGAAGTCGATCCGCGATGCCGCCGAGGCGCGCGTGATGCAGATGCAGGCCGACATCGGTGATCGCCGTGTACGCGCACCATTCGCCGGCGTGCTCGGCATCCGCCAGGTCAGCCCGGGCTCGCTGGTGACCCCGACCACGGTCATCGCCACGCTCGACGACATCGAGCACATGCACATCGATTTCCAGGTGCCGGAAGTGGAACTGGCCGCACTGGGCGTCGGTGACAAGGTCAGCGCCACCAGCGTGGCGTGGCCGGGCCGCACCTTCGAGGGCGTGGTCAGTACCATCGACGCACGCATCGACCCGGCGACCCGTGCGGTGACCGTGCGCGGCGATTTCGCCAACAGCGACCACGCGCTGCGCCCGGGCATGCTGCTGGACGTGCGCCTGTTCCGCCCCGAGCGCCCGGCGCTGGTGGTGCCGGAAATCGCCGTGGTGCAGGTGGGCCGCGACACGTTCGTGTACCGCATCAAGAGCGACGACAGCGTCGAACGCGTGGACGTGGTGACCGGTGCGCGCCGCGCCGGCGTGGTTGAGATCAAACAGGGCCTGGAAGCCGGCCAGCGCATCGTGGTCGATGGCACCGGCAAGCTGCGCCCGGGCCTGAAGGTCGCGGCCAAGGATGCGGCCCCGGCCAGCGGTGCCAAACCGGCGGATGCACCGGCGCCGGCCGCGGCCGAGGGCCACGGCGGATGAAGCTGTCCGACATCTCCATCCAGCGGCCAGTGTTCGCCGTGGTGATGAGCCTGTTGCTGCTGGTGCTGGGCGTGATGTCCTTCACCCGCCTGACCCTGCGCGAACTGCCCGCCATCGATCCGCCGATCGTGTCGGTGTCGGTGGACTACACCGGCGCCTCGGCGGCGGTCATCGAAAGCCGCATCACCCAGGTGCTGGAAGATGCGCTGGCCGGCATCGAAGGCATCGATACGATCAATGCGCGCAGCACCAACGGCCGCTCGCAGGTCAGCATCGAGTTCACCTCCAACCGCGATATCGAAGCGGCCGCCAATGACGTGCGCGATGCGGTCAGCCGCGTCGCCGACCGCATGCCCGAAGAAGCGCGTCCGCCGGAGATCGCCAAGGTCGAGAGCGATGCCGACCCGATCATCTGGTTCAACATGGTGTCCTCGACCATGGACACGCTGGAGCTGAGCGACTACGCCGACCGCTACGTGGTCGATCGTTTCTCCAGCCTCGATGGCGTGGCCCAGGTCCGCATCGGTGGCCGCCAGCGCTATGCGATGCGCATCTGGCTGGACCGTGACCAGCTGGCCGCGCGCGGGCTGACCACTGGCGATGTGGAAACCGCACTGCGCAACGAGAACGTGGAACTGCCGGCCGGCCGCATCGAGTCGACCGACCGTGACTTCACCCTGCGCGTGGAGCGCAACTACATCAAGCCGGAAGACTTTGCGACCATCCCGCTGGGCAAGGGCCGCGACGGCTACGTGGTGCGCATGGGCGACGTGGCGAAGATCGAACTGGCTTCGGCCGAGCGTCGCGCGTACTACCGCAGCAACGGCGAGCCGGGCATCGGCCTGGGCATCGTCAAGACCTCCACCGCCAACTCGCTGGACGTGGCGCGTACCGCGCGCGCTGAAGCCGAGCGGGTGGCACTGACCCTGCCCAAGGGCACGCAGATCTTCGTCGCCTTCGACAACACCACCTTCATCGAAGCCGCGGTTGACCGCGTCTATGCCACGCTGGTGGAAGCGATGATCCTGGTGCTGGCGGTGATCTGGCTGTTCCTCGGCAGTTTCCGCGCCGCGTTGATCCCGGCGGTAACGGTGCCGGTCTGCCTGGTCGCGGCGTTCATCGCGCTGTATGCGTTCGATTTCTCGATCAACCTGCTGACCCTGCTGGCCCTGGTGCTGTGCATCGGCCTGGTGGTGGACGATGCGATCGTGGTGGTGGAAAACGTGCAGCGCCGCATCGACCTGGGCGAGCCCCCGCTGGTGGCCTCCAAGCGTGGCACCACGCAGGTCGCCTTCGCGGTGATCGCCACCACCGCGGTGCTGGTGGCGGTGTTCCTGCCGGTCGGTTTCCTGGAAGGCAATACCGGCCGCCTGTTCCGCGAACTGGCGGTGGCGCTGGCGGCAGCGGTTGCGTTGTCCGCGTTCGTGGCGCTGACGCTGACGCCGATGATGGCCTCCAAACTGCTCAAGCCGCACACCGGGCAGGCACCGCGCGGCCTGCATGGCTTCGTCAACCGCAACCTGGAGCGCCTGGCCTCCGGCTATGGCCGCGTGCTCGACCATCACGTGGACCGCACCTGGATCTACCTGCTGGTGATGGTGGCCGCGCTGGCCGCCAGCTGGGGCCTGCTGAAACTGCTGCCGTCGGAGCTGGCGCCGGCCGAAGACCGCGGCTCGTTCCAGATCATGATCGACGGCCCGGAAGGCGCCGGCTACGACTACACCGTGCAGCAGGTACAGCAGGTGGAGGCACTGCTGGCCCCGCACGTGGGCGCCGACAAGCCGATCGTGCGTGCTAACCCGCGCGTGCCCGGCGGCTTCGGTGCCAGCGAGGAAATGCACACCGGCCGCGTCAGCATCTTCCTGCAGCCGTGGCGCCAGCGCAGCGAGGCCACGCCGGACGTGGCCAACGCACTGCAGAAGGAACTGGACACCATCCGCGGCGTGCGCGTGCGTACGCAGGTGGGTGGCGGGCTGGTGCGCAGTGGCGGCCAGCCGTTCCAGATCGTGCTGGGCGGCCCGGAATACGCCGAGATCGCGCAGTGGCGTGACCGCATCCTGCTGCGCATGGCCGACAACCCGGGCCTGGTCGGCCCGGATTCGGACTACAAGGAAACCCGGCCGCAGATGCGGGTAAACATCGACCGCCAGCGTGCGGCGGATCTCGGCGTGCCGGTCACCGCGATCGGTTCGGCACTGGAAACCATGATGGGCTCGCGCCGCGTCACCACCTTCGTCGACAACGGCGAGGAGTACGACGTGCTGGTCCAGGCCGGTCGCGATGGCCGTGCCAGCCCGGCCGACCTGGCTGCGATCCGCGTGCGCGCCACCTCCGGCGAACTGGTGCCGCTGTCCAACCTGGTCACGCTCAGTGAAGTGGCCGAGGCGGGCACGCTGAACCGCTTCAACCGCCTGCGCTCGATCACCATCACCGCCGGCCTGGCACCGGGCTATCCGCTGGGCGAGGCCATCGCCTGGGCGCAGAACGTGGCCCGCGAGGAACTGCCGCAGTACGCGCAGGTGAACTGGAAGGGCGAATCGCGCGAGTACCAGAGTGCGGGTGGCGCGGTGCTGCTGACCTTCGCCATGGCCCTGCTGGTGGTTTACCTGGTGCTGGCCGCGCAGTTCGAGAGCTTCATCCACCCGCTCACCATCATGCTGACCGTGCCGCTGGGCGTGCTCGGTGCCTTGGTCGGGTTGTGGGTGAGCGGCGGCACGGTGAACCTGTTCAGCCAGATCGGCATCGTCATGCTGGTCGGCCTGGCAGCGAAGAACGGCATCCTCATCGTCGAATTCGCCAACCAGCTGCGCGACGACGGAAGAACCGTGCGCGAGGCGATCATCGAATCGGCGATGGTGCGCCTGCGCCCGATCCTGATGACCTCGATCGCCACCGTGGTCGGCGCGATTCCGCTGGTGGTGGCCGGTGGCCCCGGCTCGGCCAGCCGTGGCACGATCGGCATCGTGATCATCTTCGGCGTGACTCTTTCGACGTTCCTGTCGCTGTTCGTGGTGCCGGCGTTCTACGCGCGGCTGGCCCCGTACACCCGCTCGCCGGAAGCGGTGAAGCGCGAGCTGGAGAAGCAGGAAGCCGAATCGCCCTCGGTGGGCGGGCATGCCTGACCGGCCTGCCGACGGGGTCGGTCCAGGGGTCAGAGCCCTTTCCGGAACGGAAAGGGCTCTGACCCCGCCACTACAGGGAGAAGGTTTCCGCCTGCGCCCCTGGCGCCCGGAAGACCTGGAATCGCTGCTGCGCCATGCCAACGACGCCGAGGTATCGCGCGGCCTGCGTGATCGCTTCCCGTACCCGTACACGCGCGAGGATGGCGAGGCCTTCCTCGCCGGCCGCGTGCTGGCCCCTGGCACGCTGAACCTGGCCATCGAGATCGACGGCCAGGCCTGCGGCAGCGTCGGCGCCCAGCAGGGCGTGGCCGAGCGTGGGCACACCGCCGAACTGGGTTACTGGCTCGGCCAGGCCTACTGGGGGCAGGGCGTGATGACCCGCGTGGTTGGCCTGTTCGCACCGTGGGTGATGAACGAACTGCGCCTGTTCAGGCTGCAGGCCACCGTGGTCGACTTCAACCTCGGCTCGGCCCGGGTGCTGGAGAAGAACGGCTTCCAGGAAGAGGGCGTGGAGCGCTGTGCGGTCTACAAGCGCGGCGTCCTGCACGACCTGCGCCGCTTCGCCCGGGTACGCATCCAGCTGCCGTGACCCCATCCTCTTGGCGCTACCGCAGCGGCCTTCGATCAGGGAGAATCGACCGGTCCCTTCCAGCCGACGGGACGTCCTTACAACCCGCCGACTGGAGAGAGCGCGCGTGGAAGCAACCGTACATTTCATCAACAGCATCATCTGGAGCAAGGCACTGATCTTCGTGTGCCTGGGCGCCGGCCTGTTCTTCAGCCTGCGCACGCGCTTCATGCAGATCCGCGGCTTCCTCGAGATGTGCCGCCTCACCGTCAAGGGTGAGAAATCCGACGCCGGCGTGTCCTCGTTCCAGGCCCTGGCCATGTCGATGGCCGGCCGCATGGGTATCGGCAACATCGCCGGCGTGGCCACCGCCATCGCCTTCGGCGGCCCCGGTGCGATCTTCTGGATGTGGGTGATGGGCTTCCTCGGCGCGTCCACCTCGTACGTGGAATGCACCCTGGCGCAGATCTACAAGACCAAGGACGCCGAAGGCCGCTACCGCGGTGGCCCGGCCTACTACATCGAAAAGGCCATGGGCCTGAAGTGGTACGCGCTGGCCTTCGCCATCGCCACGATCATCGCCGCCGGCTTCCTGATGCCGGGCGTGCAGGCCAACGCGATCGCCGACAGCATCATCAACGCCTGCCGTGGCACCGCCCTGTGCGGTCCGCTCGATGGCCAGGCCTTCGGCATGGAATCGGTGCAGGCGTTGAAGCTGGGCATCGGCATCGTGGTCGCGCTGCTGCTGGGCGTGGTGATCTTCGGTGGCGTCAAGCGCATCGCCAACTTCGCCGAAGTGGTGGTGCCGTTCATGGCCGCCGGCTTCATCCTGATGGCCATCGTCATCATGATCATCAACTACGACCGCGTGCCGGAGATGTTCAACATCATCTTCAGCAGCGCCTTCGGCACCCACGCCGCGTTCGGCGCGATGATGGGCCTGGCAGTTGAGTGGGGCATCAAGCGCGGCATCTACGCCAACGAAGCCGGCCAGGGTTCGGGCCCGCATGCAGCGGCCGCCTCGGAAGTCTCGCACCCGGCCAAGCAGGGCTACGTGCAGGCCTTCGCCATCTACTTCGACACGATGATGGTGTGCACCGCTACCGCCTTCCTGATCCTGGCCAGCGGCACCTACAACGTGTACTCGCCGGCAGGTGCTGGCGCCCCGCCGATCTTCCAGGGCCTGGCCGGCATTCCCGAAGGCGCCGGTTACGCCCAGGCCGGCGTGGAAGCCGTGCTGCCGGGCTGGGGTTCGGCGTTCGTGTCCATCGCCATCTTCTTCTTCGCCTTCACCACCATCATGGCGTACTACTACATGGCCGAGACCAACCTCAGCTATGTGAACCACAACAGGAAGCGCCCGCTGACCGTGCTGGTGCTGCGCCTGGGCATCATCGGCATGGTGGTGTTCGGCGCGTTCCATAATGCGACCCTGGCCTGGGCGCTGGGTGACATCGGCGTCGGCCTGATGGCCTGGCTGAACATCATTGCCATCCTCATCATCCAGAAGCCGGCCATGCTCGCCCTGCGTGATTACGAACGACAGAAGAAGCTCGGCCTCGATCCAATCTTCGACCCCGATGCCCTGGGCATCAAAAACGCCGATTTCTGGCGTCAACGCAAGCTGGAGTTGTCCCGTAGTGAATGATCCCTGGAAGAATGCCCGCCGCCCGTCGTCGCGACCGCCGCGGGCCACCCCGCTGCCACCGCGTGAGGGCGGCACCCCGCCGCCGCCGGGGCGCGGCAACGACGAACTGCGCCTGTATGGCTGGAACGCCGTACAGGCGCTGTTCGCCAAGCGCCCGCAGGCGCTGCGCAAGCTGTACCTGGTGGACGCGCTGATTCCGCGCATGCAGCCGGTGCTGAAGTGGTGCGTGGCCAACCGCGTGGGCTATCGCGTGGTGGAGGAAGGCGATCTCAACAAGCTGGCTGCCACGACCCATCACGAAGGCCTGGTGGCCGACGTGCTGCGTGCGCCGGTCGTGCCGCTGGCGCAGTGGCTGGCCGATCTGGAGCAGGGCCCGGTGCTGGCGTTGTGGCTGGATGGTGTCGGCAACCCGCACAACTTCGGCGCGATCCTGCGCTCGGCCGCGCATTTCGGCGTCAAGGCGCTGCTGCTGCCGGCCGGCAGCACGCTGGCGCTGTCCGGTGCTGCCGCACGCGTGGCCGAAGGCGGGGCGGAGTCGGTTCCGCTGGTGCAGCTGCCGGAGACTGCTCAGGCGATGGCGCAGCTGCGCAGTGCCGGTTTCGGGCTGGCGGCGACCCTCGTTGAGGGTGGCGACGACGTGTTCCGTGCGTCGCTGCCGGAGCGGCTGGTGTACGTGATGGGCGCCGAAGGCGAGGGCATGGACCGCAATCTGGCGGGACAGTGCGACCTGCAGGTCTCGATTCCCGGCAGTGGCGCGGTGGAGAGCCTGAACGTGGCCTCGGCCACGGCGGTGCTGCTGGCGCAGTGGGCCAGTCGACGCGGGTGATCCCGTATCCGGGCCCGCATGATCGGGGTCGGATCCCTCGCCGCAGGCGAGGGCTCTGACCCTGCCGGGTTCCTGATTCAGGACCCGCCTTGGTGGGTGCGAACCTTGGTTCGCACCGCTCCTGCCGCTGCGCTCGCCGGGCATGGCCCGGCACTACCGCATCACTCGTTCGGAGGCGTGGTCGCCTTGGCTTCGCTGCCGAAACTACCATCGGCTTCCGCCGCCAGGTACGCGAACACCGTATACGCGGCCACGTTCTGCGCCAGTGCCTTCGGGTCGATCTTGTCCAGCGTGTCGTCGGCGGTGTGGTGCAGGTGGAAGTAGTCCGAGCCGTCCTGCGCCAGCCACGCCCACGCACCGCCCTTGGCGGCCAGCGGGCCGACGTCCGGGCCCGGGCCACCCTTGTCGGCCTGGTACTCGATGCCCAGCGGCTTCATTACTTCGGCAATCTGCTTCGTCGCTTCACGTGAGCCTTCCGGATTCGGCGAACCGGTATTGAAGGCATAGATGCGGCCGGCACCGAAGTCGCTCTCGGCGGCCAGCTGGTGCAGGGCCACGTCCTTGGCGTGTGCTTCGGCGTAGGCCTTGCCGCCGTACAGGCCCTGCTCCTCGTTGGCGAAGGCGATCACGCGGATGGTGCGCTTCGGTGCCTGCTTCAGCTGGCCGATCAGGTGGCCTGCAGCCATGGTGATGCCCACGCCTGCGCCGTCATCGACAGCGCCGGTGCCCAGGTCCCACGAATCCAGGTGACCGCCGATCACCACCACTTCCTTCGGCAGGCTGCGGCCGGTGATCTCGCCGATCACGTTGTACGAAGTGGCCGTGCCATCCCAACCGCAGTCCAGCGCCACCTTCACCGTGGTGCTGCCACGGGCCAGCAGGCGCGCCAGCTGGTCGGCATCGGGCACCGACAGTGCCGCCGACGGCACCGGGGTCAGGCCGTCATCGAAACGGGTGATGCCGGTGTGCGGCACGCGGTGGGAGTCGGTACCGGCCGAGCGCATCAGGAAGCCCACCGCGCCCTTGCGGATCGCTTCTGACGGTCCCTTGCTGCGGATTGCACCGCCGCGGCCGTAGTCGCGGCCATCGCGGAACGGCAGCATCTGGTAATCGACGAAGGCGATCTTGCCCTTCAGCGAACCGGCCGGTGCCGCCTGCAGGGCGGCCAGATCGGCGAAGCGCACCACCTCCGCTTCCACCGTGCCGCCCGGGCTGCCGCCCAGCGCAGTGATCTGCAGCGGCTGCTGGTTCCTGCCGGTCACGGCAGCGTGTTCACTGCGGCGCTCCCATTTCGGGAAGGTCACCGGTTCCTTCCACACCTTGTCGAAGCCCAGTGCCTTGAACTTGGCTTCGGCCCAGGCCACGGCGCGGGCGTCGGCCTCGCTGCCGGCGATGCGCGGGCCGATTTCGGTGGTGAGCGATTCGACCACCTTCCAGCCGGTGTCATCGGCCAGCGCCTGGTCACGCAGCTGTGCGGCGGTGGCCAGCGACGCCGGGGGCAGGGTGGTGGTATGCGGCGCCGCGAAGGCCGGGGCGGCCAGCAGGGCGAGGGAGGATGCGATGGCAAGGACGCGGCGACGCATGGACAGCTCCGGGAAGGGACCAAGCCTTGGAGCTTAACAGTCGTTCAGCCCGGCGCATGGGCGGGAGGTCATGGCTGGCGCGAACGCTGTTTTCCGCCATGTCCGGCAAAGCGAAAGCCCCGCCGGAGCGGGGCTTTCGCGCAGTCGCGGTAGTGCCGGCCGCTGGCCGGCTTCCGCATGTTCCGATATTGCCGGCCAGCGGCCGACACTACCGTTCTGCGGCCTTATTTCTTCAGGCTGTCGCGGATCTCGCGCAGCAGCACCACTTCCTCGGCCGGTGCGGCCGGTGCAGCCTCCTGCTTGCGCGAGAGGCGGTTGATCGCCTTGACCACGATGAAGATGGCGAAGGCCACGATCACGAACTGGATGATGGTATTGATGAAGTCGCCGTAGCCAACCACCACGGCCGGAATCTCCTTGCCATCCGGACCCAGGTGGGCCGGCGACAGGGTCCAGGCCAGGCTGGAGAAGTCCACGCGGCCGATCAGGTAGCCCAGCGGCGGCATGATGATCTTCTCGACCAGCGCCGTCACGATCTTGCCGAAGGCCGCGCCGATCACCACGCCGACGGCGAGGTCGATGACGTTGCCGCGCATCGCGAATTCCTTGAACTCGGTGAGCATTCCCATTGTTGTTTTTCTCCGGTGGGGAAGTGGACAGCGCGCAGGGTAGCGCAGGTAATGTCAGCCGGCGATCACGCCGTGGCGCTCGGCCACGTTTTCCAGGCGCGCGCTGAAGCGGTCGCCGGGCTTCAGTGCAGCCACGCCTGACGGGGTGCCCATGAACACCAGGTCGCCGGCACGCAGCTGCCACAGCTTGGACAGCTCGTGCAGGATCTCCGGCACGTTCCAGATCATCTGGTCCAGCAGCGCTTGCTGGCGCACCTCGCCGTTGACCTCCAATGACAGATTCAACGCGGCCAGATCGCCCACTTCGGCGGCATGCACGATCTCGCTGATCGGCGCGGAGGCGTCGAAGCCCTTTGCGGCATCCCACGGGTGGCCCTTGTCCTTGGCCGCAGCCTGCAGGTCGCGGCGGGTCAGGTCCAGGCCGACGGCGTAGCCGTAGACCAGTGCTTCGGCATCGGCCACGGCCAGTTCGCCTGCGGGCGCATCACGGCCGATCGCCACCACCAGCTCCACTTCGTGGTGCAGGTTGGCGGTCGCCGGCGGGTAGGGGATGGCGTCGTCATGGCCGACCACGATCGCATCGGCCGGCTTGCTGAAGAACATCGGGCGGCCACGGTCATCGGCCGCCGGCACCGCCGCGCCCATTTCGCGGGCGTGGTCGGCGAAGTTGCGGCCGACGCAGTAGATGCGGTGCACGGGGAAACTGCCACCGCCCACCACCGGTACACGCGGCAGGGCTACGGCAGGGATCACATCGGAGACATCGGACATGCGGGCATCCAGGAAGGGCGTGCCCGCAGTCTAGAACGCATGGCGCCCGCCGTCAGCGGGCGCGGAAGACCCGCATCAGCGCGAGGCCGGCAGCACCGGCTTGCGCACCACGCGGTACTCGCCTTCGACCACGGTCGGATCGACCGGACGGGCAACGCCCGGCTTGCGCGAGGCCAGCAGCTTCCACGCCAGGCCGACCAGGATCATCGCTGCACCGACGAACACGCCGATGAACACCATCGCGGCCAGGATCGCCAGGCCAAGCAGGCCCACGGCAACGCGCACCAGCGGATGGCGCGGCTTGCGCGGCGCGAACAGGGTGCGGAACTGGTTGAAGGCGGATGCGCGATTGAACATGGCGGCTCGATAGGCTGGGATCAGCGAAACCAGAGTATCGGGACGCGCCACTGTCATTGAGTGAAAAACTCGTTAAATATAGCCTGTGCTTATTACGGATCAATGACTTGTGTTCATGTCGCAGCCAGTCACCTGAGTGGGCGTGCGACAATGCGGGTTTACTGTCCGAGCCTTCGCCATGACTGCCTCTGCCGCCCTGATCGCCCTTGATGCCATTGCCGATGGCGCGTTTGCCGAGGTCGAAGCGGTGGTTGATGGCGATGCCGAATCGCTGGTGCTGTACCGCGACGGTGCGCAGGTGCGTGCGTTCCTGAACATCTGCCCGCACGCCGGCCGCCGCCTGGACTGGGCCCCGGGCCAGTTCCTGAAGAGCCGTGAAGGCCACCTGGTCTGCGCCGCGCATGGCGCCTCGTTCGCGCTGGACAGCGGCGACTGCATCGCCGGCCCCTGCAAGGGCGACCGCCTGCGCGTGGTGCCGGTGGACGTGCGCGACGGGCAGGTTTACCTGGCTTGAGGCCAGAAACAGTCGATCACGGCTCGACTCTACAAAAGCCGTGTCGACCAAGGTCGACACCTACCAGAGCGAGATCCGTGCCGACCAACGGTCGGCACCCACCCCGCCATCCCACGGAATGCCAGCCTTTGACGTTGACGTTGATTCGGCGGGTGCAGGGCGCAGCCCTGCCAACAAACCCAACTCTCAGAACATCAGGTTGATCATCAGCACCACCACGCAGGTGTAGATCAGCGACAGCGGGCCGCCGACCCGCCACATCTCGCGCGGGGTGTAGTTGGCCGGGCCGGTGATCATCGAGATCACCGGGTTGGAGGCCGTCATCAGATTGTTGGACGCCGACAGCGCCACGATCAGCGCGAACGCGGTCGGGTTGCCGCCCGCCGCCAGTGCCAGGTTCACCGCGATCGGCACCATCACGATGGTCGCGCCCACGTGGCTGATCACCAGCGAGAACGCCGTGGTCAGCAGCGCCAGCGCCACCTCCAGCACCCACACCGGGATGCCGGTCGGCAGCTTGTCGATGGTATGGCCGGCCACCCACGCCGCCGCACCACTGGAGTCCATCGCCCAGCCGAGCGGAATCAGCCCGGCCATCATGAACACCGTTTTCCAGTTGATCGAGGCATAGGCCTCGTCCATGCGCAGCACGCCGGTCAGCAGCATGCCGGCCACGCCGGTCATCAGCGTCAGCGCCACCGGCAGCTTGCTGGTCAGCGCGATCAGGATGGTCAACGCGAAGATCGCCATGGCGATCTTGAACTTGTGCGGGCGTTGTTCGCCGGTCGGGTAGTCGGTCACCACCACGAAGTCGCGGCTCTTGGCCGCCTGTGCCAGGTCGGTCCAGATGCTGTGGAAGACCAGCATGTCGCCTGCACGCAACTGCACGTCGCGCACGTCCTCGCGGATCACCTGCTTGTCGCGGTTGATCGCCAGCAGGCTGATGCCGCGCTCCTTGCGCAGGCGCAGGTCGGCCGCGCTCTTGCCGATCACGTTCGAGGTCGGCGGCACCACCGCCTCGGAAATACCGGCGCGGCTCGGGTTGAACAGGTCACCCAGGTGCTTCAGGCGCGAAGACATGCGCAGGAACTGGTTCTGCGCGAAGTCGTTGATCTGCTCGCGCGGACCCATTGCGCCGAGCACGCTGCCCACCCAGATGCGCATCTCCGCCGGCGGCGCCAGGCGCGTGTCGTTGCCGGTCTTCAGGGCCAGCAGCAGCGGGGCATCGTG
Source organism: Stenotrophomonas sp. YJH_SMC_120 (assembly GCF_059368675.1). Lineage (NCBI taxonomy): Bacteria > Pseudomonadati > Pseudomonadota > Gammaproteobacteria > Lysobacterales > Lysobacteraceae > Stenotrophomonas > Stenotrophomonas sp. YJH_SMC_120. Next base: position 42,084 of record NZ_JCAFRY010000008.1, on the reverse strand, counting down.
CAGGTTCTCGGCCTCGCCCAGGGTCATGCCGACCAGCGGGCTTTCGGCACTGACCACCAGCTCGAACACATCGCCTTCGATGCCATAGGTCTTGGCGAAGTAGCTTTCGGTGCGCGCCGGGGTGACCCCGTCGTTGGCCAGGTTCTCTTCCTCGATCAGCTTGCGGTCGCCGTAGTAGCGGAAGTACATCAGCGAGGCGATCAGCAGCGCCACGCCGATCGGCAGCGGCGCGAACATGCGCAGCGGCTCGATGGTGGCCAGGCCCGAGGGCAGGTTGTTGTTGGCCGAGGCCAGCAGGTCGTTCAGCAGGATCAGCGGTGAATTGCCGACCATGGTCAGCGCACCGCCCATCACGATCGCCGCCGAAATCGGCAGCAGCAGGCGCTGCAGGGTCAGGCCGGTGCGCGCTGCCAGTCGCGAAGCCACCGGCAGGTACAGCGCCATCACCGACGGGTTCTGCATGAAGGACGAGTTCAGGCCGGCAATGGCCGTGGTCATCATCAGCAGCCTCTGCTCGACGCCATGACCGCGTCGCAGCAGCCACGCGGCCAGCCGGTTCAGCGCCCCGGTGCGGTCCAGGCCGGCACCGAGGATGGTGGTGGCGATGATGCTCATCACCGCGTTACCGGAGAAGCCGCCGAAGATTTCCTCCGGCGCGATCAGCCCGGTGACACCGAGCACCACCAGCACCACCAGCGCGACGACGTCGGCGCGGATGCGCTCGAACAGGAACATCGCCATCGTGAAGCCGACCAGCCCGAGCACGAGCTTCATGTCGTTGGTCAGCGTCAGCGCGGTATCCATGTGGGGCGCGGCGTCCTCAGGCGATCGTCAGGTGCGGTCGTACAGCAGGTCCCAGACGCCATGGCCGAGTTTCTGGCCGCGGGTCTCGAAGTGGGTCTGCGGGCGCCAGTCCGGGCGCGGCACGCTGCCACGCGGGCCGGCACGGTTGACCAGGCCGGCGGTGGCATCGAGCACGTGCCACATCTGCTCGGCGTAGTCCTCCCAGTCGGTGGCACAGTGCAGGCGGCCGCCCGGGCGCAGCTTGCGCACCAGCAGTTCGGCAAACGCCGGCTGCAGCAGGCGGCGCTTGTTGTGGCGCTTCTTGTGCCACGGGTCCGGGAAGTAGATGCGCACTTCATCGAGCGCGCCATCGGCGATCTCGTTCTGCAGCACTTCCACCGCGTCGTGGTGGTACAGGCGCACGTGGTCGGCGTTGTCGTCGGCCAGCGCGTTCAGCAGCCGGCCCACGCCCGGGGCGTGCACCTCGATGCCGATGTAATCGCGCGACGGGTCGTGCTGGGCGGCGAAGCGCAGCGCGGCACCGTTGCCGAAGCCGATTTCCAGCACCTTGTGTGCCGGGCGGCCGAAGGTGGCGTCCAGGTCACGCGGTTGGCCGGTGTAGTCGAGGCCGAAGCGCGGCCAGCGTTCGTCGAACGCGCGCTGCTGGGCGGGGGTGAAGCGGCCTTGGCGCAACACGAAGCTGCGCACCTCGCGGCGGCCCTCGTTTACGGTGAAGGGCTTGGGCGGAGCCTTGGAACCGGCGCTGTCGAAAGGATTGGTCATCAGCCGATCAGCCCATCCACCGGCGAGGAGGCGCTGGCGTAGCGCTTGCGCGGGATGCGCCCGGCCAGGAAGGCCTCGCGGCCGGCCTCGACCGCCTTGCGCATGGCACTGGCCATCAGCACCGGGTGGCGCGCACCGGCAATGGCCGTGTTCATCAGCACGCCGTCGCAGCCCAGCTCCATCGCAATCGCGGCATCCGACGCGGTACCGACGCCAGCGTCAACGATGATCGGCACCTTGGCGTCTTCGATGATCTGCATCAGGTTGTACTTGTTCTGGATGCCCAGGCCCGAACCGATCGGCGCGGCCAGCGGCATCACCGCAGCGCAACCGATCTCCTCCAGGCGCTTGGCCAGGATCGGATCGTCAGAGGTATAGACCATCACTTCGAAGCCGTCCTTGACCAGCTGCTCGGCAGCCTTGAGGGTCTGCACCACGTCCGGGTACAGCGACTTCTGGTCGCCCAGCACTTCCAGCTTGGTCAGGTTATGGCCGTCCAGCAGCTCACGGGCCAGGCGGCAGGTGCGCACGGCGTCTTCGGCGGTGTAGCAGCCGGCGGTGTTGGGCAGGATGGTGTAGCGCTCCGGCGGCAGCACGTCGAGCAGGTTCGGCTCACCCGGGTTCTGCCCGATGTTGGTGCGGCGGATCGCCACGGTGACGATCTGGGCGCCCGCGGCCTCGGTGGCTAGGCGGGTTTCTTCCAGATCCTTGAACTTGCCGGTGCCGGTCAGCAGCCGCGAGCCATAGGTCTTGCCGGCGATCACCAGCGAATCGGGGGAGACATGAACGTTCATGGCGCGATTATCGCCTATCCGCCTGAAGATGGGATCACGCAAGGCGGTGCTGTCCGCAGGAGGGCGAGGGTAGTGCCGGCCGCTGGCCAGCACATGCAGGGTGCCTGACAGCGTCGGATTGCCGGCCATCGGCCGGCACCACCCGGAGGTCTCAGCCCCCGCCCAACGCGTGTACGATCTCCACCACGTCGCCTTCGGCCAGGACGTGCTCGCCGTGGCGGCTGCGGCTGACGATCTCGCCGTTGACCTCGACCGCCACCCGGCGCTGCAGCAACTGTTCGGCCTCGAGCAGGTCGTGGAGGGTTGCCGAAGCGGGCAGGGCGCGGGGTTCGCCATTGAGCTGGATGTTCATCCGTGCATTGTCGCCGATAGCCCGCCGGGATCGGAACACTTGCAAATTGAGCGGGGCGCCAGCTCCGGCACAGCAGGTTTTCCGGTGATCGGGCGACAATCCATGCGGCGGCGCAGCGTGAGCAAAACGCGGCGCAGTGAAACCATTCACCGTGCGCCGGCGTACGTCCGCCGGGTCCTCAACGATATCCCCACAGGAGTTTTTTCATGCTGCTCAGCAAACGCCCGATCCGCACCCTGATGGCGGCCGCGATCGCGCTGGCCGCGCTTCCGGCCATGGCAGGCGAATCCCCGTATTCCAAGGCCGTGTTCTTCGGCGACAGCCTGACCGATGCCGGCTATTTCCGCCCGCTGCTGCCGGCCGATGTGCGTCCGGTGACCGGCCAGTTCACCACCAACCCGGGCTGGGTGTGGTCGCAGCAGGTCGCCAACTACTATGGCCTCAATGGCGCCGCCAATGGCAACGGCCAGAGCGGTGACAATTACGCGGTCGGTGGTGCCCGCGTTGGCGTGGACGTGCCGAGCGCAATGGGGACTATCCCCTCGCTGAAGTCGCAGGCGGCCCGTTATCTGGCCGCCAACGGCGGCAAGGCTGACGGCAATGTCCTGTACACGGTGTGGGGCGGCGCCAATGACCTGTTCGCCGCCGCAGCTGCACCGGCGCAGGCACAGGCCATCATCGGCGCCGCCGTCACCGACCAGATCGCTCTGGTGGGTGCGCTGAAGCAGGCCGGTGCGCAGTATGTGCTGGTGCCGAACCTGCCGAACGTCGGCCTGACTCCGGCCTTCCGCGGCCCGAACGCGGCCACCGCCACCGCGCTGTCAGCCGGCTACAACAAGGCTCTTTATGGTGGCCTGAAGCAGGCCGGCATCGAGTTCATCCCGCTCGATACCTTCACCGTGCTGGGCGAAGTCGCCGCCAATCCGGCCATGTACGGCTTCACCAACGTCACCAGCACCGCCTGCAAGATCGATCCGGCCAATTCGACTCAGAGCATCCTGACCTGCAATCCGACCAGCTACGTCAGCCCGGATGCGGCCAACACCTATCTGTTCGCCGATGGCGTGCATCCGACCACGGCGGGCCACCAGCTGCTGGGCCAGTACGCGGTCTCGGTGCTGGAAGCCCCGCGCCTGCAGCAGGTGCTGAGCCACTCGGCACAGACCATCGGTCGTTCGCGTGCCGATCAGGTCAGCATGCACCTGGGCGGTCGTCCGGCCGACGGCCTGTCCTGGTGGGGCGGCGTCCGCGGTGACCTGCAGCGCTACGACCACGCGGATCTGTACGACGGCCTGGCGCCGGCCGGCCTGTTCGGCATCGACTGGGCGCGCGACGGCATGGTGGTCGGCGGCTTCGCTGGCTTCGGCCGCCTCAACGCCGACTTCGGCAACAGCCGTGGCGATTTCACCCAGAAGGACACCACCGCCGGCCTGTTCGCCGGCTGGTACGGCGATCGCATCTGGGTGAACGGCCAGGTCAGCTACACCTGGCTGTCGTATGACGTGAACCGCAAGGTCCAGCTCGGCCCGGCCACCCGCGAGCACGGTGGTTCGCCGGACGGCAGCAACCTGACCGCCGCCTTGAACGCCGGTTACGAGTTCGGCACCGAAGGCGGCTTCCGCCACGGCCCGATCGCTTCGGTGATCTGGCAGAAGGTGAAGATCGATGGTTACACCGAAAGCGCTGCGGCCGGCACCCTGGCCACCGCGCTGGGCTACGACCGCCAGAACGTTGATTCGACCGTTGGTCGCATCGGTTGGCAGGCCCGCTTCGATGGCGGCACCCTCAAGCCGTACGCGCAGCTGACCTACGACCATGAGTTCGAAGACACCAAGCAGGGCAGCGCGTGGCTGCAGACCCTGCCGGAACTGGGCAGCTACCGTGTGCCGGGCCTGAAGTTCGACAAGGACTACGCGACCGTCGTGCTGGGCGCCCGCACCGAACTGTTCGGGCTGCAGAGCAACTTCGGCCTGAGCGCTTCGGCCGGGCAGAAGCGTGCCCAGGACGCAACGCTGTTCGCCAACTTCAGCGGCACCTTCTAAGCAGAAACCAAGCGGGGCCGGCCCTCTCGGCAACGAGAGGGCTTTGACCCCCGGCCTGATGCGATGGGCACCATTGCGCAACACGGGGCCCAGCGCATAGACTTTCCACCGCAACGCGGGCGTAGCTCAATGGTAGAGCTGTAGCTTCCCAAGCTACTGACGTGGGTTCGATTCCCATCGCCCGCTCCATGTCTCCAGCGGTCTGTATCAGGCAGACGCTCCGCGATATCCGAACCCCGCTTTTCCGCGCATGGATCCCGGTCGAGATGCCCGGTGAATGCCAGGGCTGGACGTCGCTTCGCAAACATCCCTCGGCCGGATCGGTCGTGTCCGAATGCATCCTTGCGCATAGCCTGCAGGACAGGAATTCCCCTGCCCCAGCGCTGTGGCCTTCCGGGCTTGGTCAGGCTGCAGGGTTCAGTTGATGCTTGGCTTGGGAATGCTAAAAGATCGTTAGCTGTTGACGCCCATCATCCGTTGCCCGGAGCGTGAATGATCGCTGCACTTGTGCCCATCAGGCGATGCTTTGATTTTTCCGGGCGATCCGACCGGCGGGAGTTCTGGTCGTATTCGCTGCTTGCCGGGTTCGTCATAGCGGTGAGCTACAGCGTGATGGATCGCGGTTACTGGCTGGTCGGCTACCTGTCGTTCGATTGGGAAACGTCAGAGATCCTGTGGAAGCTGGGATGGGTCATGACCGTCTGCGCTGTCATCGTCTTCCTGCCTCCGATGCTGGCCCTGACCGTGCGGAGATTGCACGACATCGACGAGTCAGGCTGGTACACCGTGATCGCGTTCATTCCCTTGGGGGTGTTCGTCCTCTTTCCGGTCATGCTGCTTCCCGGGAGCGAGGAAGAGAATCGATTTGGCGCAGTTCCAGGAGCGCAGGATGCTTGAACCGGCATCGGCCGCAATCGATCGGATCGGCATTGAAGGCGTGGACGGTTCGCTGGGGCGCCTCTCTCATCCGCATGTCCCTTGATCGAACCGCCCTGCGGCGCTACACCCAGTGGTTGCCGTTCCTGGCCCTGGTCGCCGTCTGTGTGGCCTGGTGGTCGCCTCTGGGAGTGATTGTCGGCCTTGCCGTGTGCCTTGCGCTGGGGGGCGCGCTGCAGCGCATCGATCTGGTCGGCGATGCGGTGGGCGGTTCACGCCTGCGCTCGCGATCGATGAAGCCCTTTGCCGAACGGCCGCCCGCACATGATGTGCTGTTGGATTGGGGCGAGCTGGGCATGGGCGGACCGGCGTACAGCACGCAGATGCTGCGCGATGGCGCCATCGTCGAAGGCGTATCCACTGGAGGCAGTCGTGATGCCAGTGGTGAATGGCAGGACCTGCCGGGAGGCGCGCTGCGCCTGGCCAGCGGGTATGTTGATCGATGCGAAGCAGTGATCGTCTACGACGAGCGCCAAAAGACGGTGCAGGTGCTTGCGGCTGCTCCCGGCCTGTTCCGGCAGCAGCTGAGCGAGCGCCAGCAGTCCGATGGGGACGCCGGTGCGGAGGCGTGGCTGCGCAGCCAGCCCGGCGGCATGACCCAGCTGCATCCCTGCCGGGGCCTATGGCTGGAGCAGGGACATCCGGCGCTGGCCGCCGGAGTGCCGCGGGAGCTGAGGCACGTCCTGCCTGATGCCCGGGTGCTGCGCGCGGTCCCGCTGCTTCCCGAGGATCTGCGCGTGACCGCGCATCCGGCGCTGTTCGCGTGCATCTGCCCGTATGCCCTTTACCTTGACGATGCCTCCAGTGGTCGCCACGCCTGTGATCTGGAGACGGTGATCGCGAGCCCGTCGGGACGCTGCCTGGTGGTGGCCGGCAGTGTGCTTGATGAGAACCTGCGACCCATCGAGGGCGTGTGGCTTGTCTGCTGGCAGGGTCGTTGGCAAGCCTTTGCCCGTCAAGCGATGGGGGGCTTCGGTAAGGCCCGGAGCATGGCCTGGATCAATGTGATCGATGCTGACGATGACGGCACACTGCAGTGCGAAGCCTATGAGGAACGCTGGGAGTTCGATGCCGTCCATCGATACCCCACGCGCCACACAGCCTTGGAGCTGCCTGTGGAATGGCGTGAAACCGGGTTGGCGCTGCGCGCCCGTGATGGGCGCTTCAGGCTGCGCCTTCCCTCGCGCTGATCAGGCCTCGGCGGCGCGCGCGCTCGTTTCCCGCAGTGACTGTGCATATTCCTCGGTGAACAGCCCCGACAACGCCTGGCGCTGCTCCGCATCGATCTCGCGCGAGGCGTTGGCCGTGTAGTCGAAATGAACCATCACGCAGCGCCCGCTGGCTACCAGGGCCTCGAACTGCAACGCCTGTTGCACGATCGACAGCGAGGAGCGGGCAATGCTCTCGATCCGGGTCTCGATGCGCACTTCGTGTCCCGCCTGTATCTGCTGCAGGAAGTCGATCTCGTAGCGGCGCAGGATCAGTGCCAGGTCGCGCATGCTGGCCTCGCGGCTGAAATGCCGGAAGATCTCCTGGCGGCCTTCCTCGAACCAGACGGGCAGGGCGGTGTTGGTGACGTGGCCGAGTACATCCACTTCGGAGAAGCGCGGGAATACGGTGATCGACATCGGGTTTCCTTGCGGTCTGGCCTGCCCCGCAGTGTGCCGTCTGCGCCTGAGCAAGCCACGCCGCAGGGCATCATCCGCCCGCCACACGCCCGCGCTATGCTGCGCGCCTGCCGCCCGATCCTGCCGCGATGAAGCTCGCCATCCTGTCCCGCAACAGTTCCCTGTATTCCACCCGCCGGCTGGTCGAGGCGGCGCGCGCGCGCGGCCACACCGTGCGCATCCTCGATCCGCTGCGCTGCTACATGCGCATTGCCGCCGATGGCTTTTCGATGCATTACAAGGGCCGGCCGATGACCGGCGTGGACATGGTCATCCCGCGCATCGGTGCCTCGATCACCCGCTATGGCACGGCCGTGCTGCGCCAGTTCGAACTGATGGGTGCACGCACCCCGAATCCGTCCGACGCGATCCTCCGTTCGCGCGACAAGCTGCGCGCACACCAGCTGCTGGCGGCCAAGGGCATCGACATGCCGGTCACTGTGTTCGGCGACAACCCCGACGACACCGTCGACCTGTTATCCATGCTGGGCCCACCGCCGCATGTGGTGAAGCTCAACGAGGGTACCCAGGGGCGCGGCGTGATCCTGACCGAGAAGGCCAGCGCCTCGCGCGGCATTGTCGAGGCCCTGCGCGGGTTGTACGCCAATTTCCTGATGCAGGAATTCATCGGCGAGGCCAAGGGCGCCGATCTGCGCTGCTTCGTGGTCGGTGACCAGGTGGTTGCCTCGATGCAGCGGCAGGCGCCGGAAGGTGACTTCCGCTCCAACCTGCATGCCGGGGGTACGGCGGTGGCGGCCAAGGCCAGCCGTGCCGAGCAGCAGGTGGCGGTGCGGTCGGCCAAGGCGCTGGGACTGTCAGTGTGCGGGGTGGACCTGATCCGCTCCGAGCGCGGCCCGCTGGTGCTGGAGGTCAATTCAACGCCGGGGCTGGAAGGGATCGAGGCCGCCTGCGGGGTGGACGTGGCCACGCGCATCATCGAGCACGTCGAGAAGCTTAAAAAACCCTGATTATTCAGCGCCTTGAGATTCTCACAGGCGGATGAGGCCGGCTTTAACAAGCCTTTAATCGGCCCACGCGTAGGCTTCAGCGAACCGCAGCTCTGCCTCTCAGCAGGATCGGTATCGGGATACAACTTCAGACCCAGGCGGGGGCACCGCCTAGGTCTTTTTTATGCCTGCCCGCTGTCCCTTGTGGAGGTGGCGTGACGGCCGTAGAGTGGCCCCCATCGTTCCTGGATGGATCGGAGGCTGGCGATGTACCGCATCACGATGATCGCGTTGTTGCTGGGCCTGGCCGGATCTGCTGCGGCCAAGCCGGAGAAAGCCGTTGTGCAGATGGACCGGCAGTCGCCGGTGGCCGAGCAGATGCGCCAGGTCGAAAAGGCCCTGGATGATGGCGATTACAGCGAGATTTCCGCTGATGACCGCAGCACCGTGCGCGAAGCGCTGGCCCGGATCACCGCGAGGATGGGCGGCCACCAGAGCGTGCAGGAACTGCCGCCGCAGGTGCAGGGGGAGGTCTTCAACGACCAGGAGCGGATCAATACCCTGCTCACCCGCGCCCACGAGGACAGCCGGCAGATCTGCCAGCACACGCGCAGTACCGGCAGCAACATGCCCAAAAGCCGCTGCCTGACGGTGGCCGAGCGCCGCCGGATCGAGGAAAAGGGCAAGGCGCTGTTGAACGACCAGCGCACCTTCAACAACTTCAACCCTGCCAGCTCGCGGTAGGGCTTCCGCTGCCCCGACCATTGGCACTTGCTGGCGTGAAGGGGGTGCGAATAGAGTCGGGATTCGCCACAGACAAGGATTTGTTTGCCATGAAACAGGCTTTGATGTCGGCCGTCCTGTTGTCAGGACTCGCCCTGGTCAGTACCGCATCGGCATCCAGGGGCAAGGACGTGTTCGTGCCCGGCCAGCCGCTGCAGCAGCAGATCGCGCGTATCGAGGTGGAGCTCAAGGACGGCGAAACCTATTCGGAACTCAAGCAGGACGAGCGCACCCGCGTCAACGACGCCCTGGCACGCATGCGCGCAGCGGTGGAGCAGTACCCGGCACGCGATTCCATGCCTGAACCGGTGCAAACCCAGGTCTTCAACGATCAGCAGGTCGTGAACACGGTTTTGACACAGGCGCGTGAAGATAGTCGTCTAATATGCCAACGTGAAAAGCCCATCGGTTCCAACCGGACCACGACGCAGTGCATGACCGTTGCCGAGCGCGCTCGGCAGAAGGAACGGGCACAGCAGGACATGAGGCAGGTCATGCGCGCCGGCAGTACAGTCAATTAGAGGTGACAGTGAGAATCCTGGTAATCGAAGACAACAGCGACATTGCGGCCAACCTGGGCGACTATCTGGAGGACCGGGGGCATACGGTGGACTTCGCGGCTGACGGGGTCACCGGCCTGCATCTGGCCGTGGTGCACGAGTTCGACGCGATCGTGCTGGATCTCAACCTGCCAGGCATGGACGGCATCGAAGTCTGCCGCAAGCTGCGCAATGAAGCGCGCAAGCAGACCCCGGTGCTGATGCTGACGGCCCGCGATTCGCTGGACAACAAGCTGGCCGGCTTCGATTCCGGTGCCGATGACTACCTGATCAAGCCGTTCGCGCTGCAGGAAGTGGAAGTGCGTCTGAACGCCCTGTCGCGCCGCGGCAAGGGCGTGCAGACCCGCGTGCTGGAAACCGGCGACCTGGAATACAACCTGGATACGCTGGAAGTGCGCCGCCAGGGCAAGCTGCTGCAGCTCAACCCGACCGCGCTGAAGATCCTGCAGGCGCTGATGGAAGCGGCACCGGCGGTGGTGACCCGCCAGGAGCTGGAAACCCGCGTGTGGGGCGAGGAACTGCCCGATTCGGATTCGCTGCGCGTGCACATCCATGGCCTGCGTGCGGTGGTCGACAAGCCGTTTGAAGTGCCGCTGATCCAGACCCGCCATGGCATCGGATACCGCATCGCCACCCCGGAAGCCTGATTCCGTGGCAGCCAAGGGGGAGCGCCGGCGCACGCCATACCGGCGGCGCCTGCGCAGCCGCATCATCGTCTCGTTCGTGTTGTTGGGCTTCTGCCTGACGACACTGTTCGCGTTCGCCACCAACTGGGCCCGCATGCGGGTGGAAAACCAGTTGGTGGAAGACGTGATCAACCACAACATCGAAGAGTATGCGCGGCGCTTCTACGAGCATCCGGGGCGCAATCCGGCAGTGCCCGTGCAGCAGATCCGGGCGTACGCCTACTCGGCTGACAAGTTCGACAAGGCCCGCGAGTCGTGGCCGCAGTGGGCCGACCTGCAGAACGGCAATTACAACCTCAGTGGCACCGACGAGCAGGGGCAGCCGTATGCCTACAAGCTGGCGGTACGCAAGGCCGACGACGCCTGGTTCTTCCTCGCCTATGACATGACCGACAGCGTGCGCGGCGGCAAGCAGCTCAACCGCGCGCTGGTGTTGTCGGTGCTGGTGTTCAGCGTGCTGTCGCTGGTGCTGGGCTGGTGGTCGGCGTCGAAGGTGATGAAGCCGGTGTCGGACCTGGCCGCGCGGCTGCGTGCGTACCGCGGCGGTACCAGTGAGCCCGAGCCCTTGGCGCCGCGCTTTCCCGATGACGAGGTGGGGCAGCTGGCACAGGCGCTGGACGACTATTCCTCGCGGCTGACCGAAGTGGTGCAGCGCGATCGCGAGTTCAATGCAGACGTCAGCCATGAACTGCGCACGCCGCTGGCAGTGATCCGCGGTGCCACCGAGCTGCTGCTGACCCGGCCCGGCCTGGACGAGAAGGTGCTGCAGCGCCTGCAGCGTATCCAGCGTGCCGAGCAGCAGTGCAGCGACCTGATCGGCGCACTGCTGCTGCTGTCGCGCAACGAGCGCGGGCAGGGCACCAGCAACGTGGCCCGCGTGGCCGAGCAGCTGCTGGATGCGCACCGCGCGCAGCTGGGTGGCAAGCCGCTGGAGCTGCTGCTGGAAGGCGAGCGCAACCTGGTGATCGATGCACCCGAGGCGGCGCTGTCGGTGGCGCTGGGCAACCTGATCGGCAACGCGGTGAAGTACTCACAGGATGGCGAAGTACGCGTCTTCGTGGGCGCCAATTCGGTGTCGGTGACCGACAGCGGCCCGGGCCTGAGCGAGGAAGACGCGGCCAAGCTGTTCCAGCGTGGCTACCGCGGCACGCACGCCGGTCATTCGCAGGGCGGCGGCATCGGCCTGTCGATCGTCAGCCGTCTGTGCGACCTGTACGGCTGGCAGGTGAGCGTGCGCCCCGGTGGCGAGCGTGGCGTGATCGCCACCCTGACGTTCTCGCCGAAGCCGCTGTAAGCACCCCTGCTTTGGTGGGTGCCGACCTTGGTCGGCACGGACCCTGCCGACCTTGCATCACGCCCTGTGTCGCTTGTGCCACTGAATCCACCGCACGCGAACATCCCATCGCAGGCCCGACACGACACCACCGTGATCGCTGCCGCGCCCGGCGCGTGTTCCAACGCACGCATTCGCAAGCCCGCGCTGCACTTGGGAATTTCCTTACAGATTGCCGTGCGCGGTGATGGCCTGATGACCTGGCCGGGGCAGGTGCCTTGGCCGGGATTGGCGTCCTGAAAAAAACCAACAAATCAAAAGCTCCGGATGTGCTCTAGCTCATCATGGAAAATGCATCGTCTGCCCTCGTTTTGGCGGACGGTGCGTGGGGATTCGCCAGAATCCGCTGGAGTCTTTTTCCTTCGCTTTTGAGTTGTTGGGTCTCCGGTACGCCAACCCGCACCGTCCGCCACCTTGCATCTGCAGGTGGCCTGCCGTCTGCGAGGAGCTTCATCATGTCCACCCGCCCGCTGTTCCCCCAGTTGCACGCCCTGATCGGCGATGCCGCCCACCTGCTGCCTGCCGACGTCGCCGAGCGGGTCGAAGTTCTGCTGGATGACCCCAGAGACCTGCTGCCCGCCCTGCTGGCGCGCATGGATGGCCGCGACGCCGCCGACGGCCAGCGGCTGGATGTGCAGGGGGCCAGCCCGGCGCAGGCCGCCACGATGGCCGGTCTCAGCCGCACGCTTGCCGGCCTGAATACCCTGATCCAGCTGCTGCACGCTGCCGAAATCGCGCGGGAGCAGGGTGGCGCCCGCCAGCAGCTCAATCCCGATGTGGTCGACGGCCTGCTGTTGGGCGCCCGCGAACTGGCCCGCTACGCCCGCCAGCAGCTGGAGTAGATCCACGCCACGCACGGATGCGCTTCGGTAGTGCCGGCCGCTGGCCGGCAATCGAATCGGCCAGTAGATCCACGCCACGCATGGATGCGCTTTGGTAGTGCCGGCCGCTGGCCGGAAATCGAATCGGCCAGTAGATCCACGTCACACATGGACGCGCTTTGGTAGTGCCGGCCGCTGGCCGGCAACCAAGCCTCAAGCCCCGGCCAAGCCCAGATACCGCGCATGCAGCTGTTCCACCTGCACCTGCAGGTCCTCCGGCTGCCCATCATTGACCACCACGTCATCGGCCAGCGCCAAGCGCTGCGCACGGCTGGCCTGCGCAGCAATCATCCGGTCGGCCAGCGCAGCATCAATGCCGTCGCGCTGCATCAGCCGGGCATGCTGCACGGCTTCCGGTGCATCCACCAGCAATACCCGGTCCAACCAAGGGTAGGCCTTCTGCCCGCCCACCTCGGTCAGCAGCGGAATGGCCGCAATCGCATAGGGGCTCTCAGCCTGCTCACACTGCTGTTGCATCAGCAGGCGGATGGCCGGGTGGGTGATGGCTTCCAGCGCCGTCCGCTCGGCCGGATCGGCAAAGACGTGGGCGCGCAGGCGGGCCCGGTCCAGGCTGCCGTTGGCCAGCAGCATGTCGGCGCCGAAACGCTCGGCAATGCGGGCCAGCGCCGGGCTGCCGGCGGCGACCACGGCCCGGGCGGCCAGGTCGGCGTCGGCCACCACGATGCCCAGCGCTTCGAAGCGCCGGGTCACTTCACTCTTGCCCGAGGCGATGCCGCCGGTCAGGCCAACCACATAGCGGCTCATGGGGCATCCCCTCAGCGCAGCCCGCTCATCACCATGTACTGCTCCACCAGCGGCGCCCCCCACATGAAGTACAACCAGCCGGCAATGGCCAGGTAAGGGCCGAACGGAATCGGCGTGGCGCGGTCACGGCCCCGGCTGTACAGCCAGATCGAGCCGATGATGGCGCCCAGCACCGACGAGAGCAGGATGATCGGCAGGATGCCCTTCAGCCCGCACCAGGCGCCCAGCGCTGCCAGCAGCTTGAAATCGCCGTGGCCCATGCCTTCCTTGCCGGTCAGCTGCTTGAACAGCCACCAGACCGTCCACAGCGACAGGTAGCCCACCGCCGCGCCCACCAGGGCGGGCTTGGCCGGCATGTACAGGTTGTCGATGCTGCCTATCAGCCCCAGCCACATCAGCGGCAGGGTGAGCTGGTCGGGCAGCAGCTGGGTGCGCAGGTCGATGCCGGACAATGCGATCAGGAAGCAGGTCAGCACGATGGCGCCGAAACCCTGCCAGCCGAAGCCGAACTGCCAGACGCAGGCCACCACCAGCAGCGAGGTCAGCGCCTCCACCAGCGGGTACTGCAGCGAGATCGGTGCCTTGCAGTGGCGGCACTTGCCGCCCTGGATGATCCAGCTGAACAGCGGGATGTTCTCGTACCAGCTCAGCTTGTGCTTGCAATGCGGGCAGTGCGACGGCTCGACCACGATCCCCGGTGGGGGCGGTTCATAGAAGTCCGGCTCCTCCAGGACCTCGCGCGCATCGCGCTTCCACTGCCACTCCAGCCGCTTGGGCAGGCGCAGGATGACGACGTTCAGGAAACTGCCCAGCAGCAGTCCGAAGGCGGCCGCGGCGGGGTAGCCGAGGCCAGGATGCTGGTCGAGAAAAGCCATGTATGTGTTATCCGACGACGGCGCCGAGTTTGAAGATGGGAAGGTACATGGCAATCACCATGCCGCCCACAATGGTACCAATGAACACCATGATCATCGGTTCCAGCAGGCTGCTCAGGGCATCCACCGAATTGTTGACCTCCTGCTCATAGTACTCGGCCACCTTGAACAGCATGGCGTCCAGCGCACCGGCCTCTTCGCCGATGCCGGTCATCTGGATGACCATGTGCGGGAACAGGTTGGTCTGCTTCATCGACATGTTCACCGGGTAACCCACCGAGACGTCGTCGCGCATGCGCAGCACCGCCTCTTCGTACACGGTGTTGCCGGTGGCGCCGGCCACGATGCCCAGCGCCTCCACCAGCGGTACGCCGGCCTTGAAGGTCACCGCGGTGGTGCGCGAGAAGCGGGCGATGGCGCTGTTGTGCATGATCTGCCCGATCACCGGCACCTTCAGCACGAACCGGTCCATCGCATGCTGCATCTTCGGCGAGCGCTTGTAGGACATGACCAGAGCGACCGCCGTACCGATCGCGACCAGCAGCATCAGCCACCACCACGACACCATGAATCTCGAGAGGTTCACCACCATCTGGGTGAAGGCGGGCAGCTCGGCACCAAAGCTCTTGAACACGTCCTCGAACTGCGGGACCACGAACACCAGCATGATGCCGCTGACCAGCATCGCCACCACCACCACCATGATCGGGTAGAACAGCGCTTTCTTGATCTTGCCCTTCAGCGCTTCGATGTTTTCCTTGTAGGTGGCCACCGTGTCCAGCACGGTTTCCAGCACGCCGGCGCCTTCGCCGGCCCGCACCAGGTTGCGGTAAAGCTCGTCGAACTGCACCGGGTGCTTGCTGATGGCTTCATGCATCGAAGAGCCGCCTTCGATGTCGGTGCGGATGGTGTCCACCAGCTTCTTCATCCGCGGGTTCTTGTGCCCGCTGGCGATGATGTCCAGCGACGATACGATCGGCACGCCGGATTTCATCATCGTGGCCATCTGCCGACTGAAGAAGGCGATGTCCTTGGGCTTGATCGGGCTGCCGGCGGCGCCGAACAGCGGCTTCGACTTGGGCTTGACCTGGCCCGGGTTGATGCCCTGGCGGCGCAGCTCGGCGCGCAGCAGGTTGGCGTTCTTGGCCAGCTGCTCGCCCTTCATCTTCACGCCCCGCTTGTCGGTCCCCTCCCAGACAAACGGCTGCAGTTCCATGGTGGCACGCGCCACCGGCTCTTTCTTGATCGCACTGCGACTGACAGACATGTTGGCTCCCCAAGACCCGCCATCCCCAGGCGGGTAACTAGCCATTGATGGTAGCGGGTTCAAGGCCGGATGGGCAGTTGGCAGGCGGCCCAGCGTGCGATTTCGTGCCGGGTGCCGACCAAAGGTGACGTACTGCGTCACATTGCCGCGTCCATCGCAGATTCGGATGCGGGGGGTTCCCATCCGCGAAATTGCTGCCATGATGGGCGCGGGGAAATCCAGGGGGAGGCGTGCCGGGGTTGGCACGCAACCTGCGTTGATCCACCCGCAGGGCATGGGGCCCGCTCAACCGGCGCAGCCCGGTCCGATCCCGTGCACTGAACTCAACCACCACTATCTTGGGGATGTACCAATGAAGAACCAGAAGGGCTTCACCCTTATCGAACTGATGATCGTCGTCGCGATCATCGCCATCCTGGCCGCCATCGCGCTGCCGGCCTACCAGGACTACACCTCGAAGTCGAAGGTCACCGCTGCGCTGGCCGACCTGGCCTCGCACAAGACCCAGTTCGAGATGGAAGTCAGCAACGGCAAGACGCCGTCGCTGGAGACTGCTGGTTTCCAGAGCAAGGAAACTGGTAGCTGCAAGGAAATCGTTGTCGACAAGGATGGCATGACCTGCACCATTCGTGATCCGGGCCGCATTGGTGATGCCTCCTCCCTCAAGCTGGCATACGCTGAAGCTGCTGTGGACGACAAGGGTGCAATCACGAAGGCCGGTGGTTTCAGCTGCAAGGTCACGGACGTGAAGGAAAAGTACCGTCCGGCAGGTTGCACTGGTACCTAATACTCTTGACCTGACAGGCATGGGAGTTTGCTGCTCCTGTAGCTGTCACCAGAGTTGACACAAGGCCCGCTTCGGCGGGCCTTGTGCTGACTGGAGTACGAATTCTAGGCAGCACACAGCAATGGGGATTGCTGGATCAAACAGGGGGAGTCATGTACACACAGAAGGGCTTTACGCTCATCGAATTGATGATCGTGGTGGCCATCATCGCCATCCTTGCAGCGATCGGGACAGTCGTATTTCAGCCTTACATCATTCGTACCCAGCTGACGGCCGCGCTGGCCGATATCAGCCCGGGCAAGATGCTGGTTGAAACGGTCGTCTATGAAAACCGCTCGGCCAGTCTGGTCACCCCCGAGTTCATCGGCGGTGCCCAGAACGCCCACTGCTCCAACGTCGAAGCCGAACTCAGCGAATCCGGTGTCGGCCACATCAGCTGCACCTTGAAGGGGCACAGCGTGCTGGACGGCAAGGACCTGATCCTGCGCCGCTCCGCCGAGGGCATCTGGAGCTGCGATGGCAGCGCGTTCGAAGCGCGCTATCGCCCGACCGGCTGCTGATCACACTTCAGCGCTCCGATGGGATGCTGGCTGCCCCTTGACGGGGCTATCATCCCCGGGGGAGTCAGGATCGTGCCTGCCGGGCCGGGAGTGCCGGGCAAGGCAGTGTTGCTCATGGATTGGCGATGCCAGCGGCCATTGGGTCGCGGCGGGTTCTGCTGCCCCGTGCGGTGTCCGTGCAAGACGCACGGCATGGCATGACCCCATGAGCCAAGGATTCATATGAACGCTGTTACCACCGCCAATCTTGTCGGCATCACCGGCCTGGCCCGTCGCCTGGTGCAGGACGGGGCCCTGGACGAGGCCACCGCCCGCGACGCCATGGCCAAGGCCGCCGCCGCGCGCCAGCCGCTGCCGACGTGGTTCGCGCAGAACAAGCTGGTCAATGCCTCGCAGCTGGCCGCCGCCAATGCGGTCGAGTTCGGCATGCCGCTGTTCGACGTGTCCACCTTCGACGCCAGCCAGAACGCGATGAGCCTGGTCAGCGAGGAGCTGCTGCGCAAGCACAACGTGCTGCCGCTGTTCAAGCGCGGTGGCAAGCTGTTCGTCGGCACCAGCAACCCGACCCACTCGCTGGACGAGATCAAGTTCCACACCAACCTGGTGGTCGAGCCGATCCTGGTCGACGAGGACCAGATCCGGCGCACGCTGGAGCAGTGGCACGCCAGCCATGACACCCTCGGCGATGCTCTGGGTGGCGATGACGATGGCATGGGCAACCTGGACGTGGCGGCCGGCGACGAGGATCTCGGCGCCACCGGCGGCGATTCCGGCATCGACGCCAAGGGTGACGACACCCCGGTGGTGAAGTTCGTCAACAAGGTGCTGGTCGATGCGATCCGCAAGGGTGCCTCGGACATCCACTTCGAGCCCTACGAAGACGATTACCGCGTGCGCCTGCGCATCGACGGCCTGCTGAAGATGGTGGCGCGCGCGCCGGTGAAGCTGAACCAGCGCATCGCCGCGCGCCTGAAGGTGATGGCACAGCTGGACATCGCCGAGAAGCGCGTCCCGCAGGACGGCCGCATCAAGCTCAACCTGTCCAAGACCAAGCAGATCGACTTCCGCGTCAGCACGCTGCCGACCCTGTTCGGCGAGAAGGTGGTGCTGCGTATCCTCGATGGCAGCGCGGCCAAGCTGGGCATCGACAAGCTGGGTTACGAGCCGGACCAGCAGAAGCTGTTCCTGGATGCCATCCACAAGCCCTACGGCATGGTGCTGGTGACCGGCCCGACCGGTTCGGGCAAGACGGTGTCGCTGTATACCGCGCTGGGCATCCTCAACGACGAGACGCGCAACATCTCCACTGCCGAAGACCCGGTGGAAATCCGCCTGCCCGGCGTCAACCAGGTACAGCAGAACAACAAGCGCGGCATGACCTTCGCCGCGGCACTGCGATCGTTCCTGCGACAGGACCCGGACATCATCATGGTCGGCGAAATCCGCGACCTGGAAACGGCGGAGATCGCGATCAAGGCCGCGCAGACCGGCCACATGGTGCTGTCCACGCTGCATACCAACGATGCGCCGCAGACCATCGCGCGCCTGATGAACATGGGTATCGCGCCCTACAACATCACCAGCTCGGTGACGCTGGTGATCGCCCAGCGCTTGGCGCGCCGCCTGTGCGGCAACTGCAAGCGTCCGTCCAGCCTGCCCGAACATGCGCTGTTGGCCGAAGGCTTCACCCAGGCGCAGCTGGATGCGGGCATCGAGCTGTACGAGGCCGTGGGCTGCGACGAATGCACCGAGGGCTACAAGGGCCGGACCGGCGTCTACCAGGTCATGCCGATGACCGATGAGATCGCCACCATCGTGCTGGCCGGTGGCAATGCGCTGCAGATCGCCGAGGCGGCGCAGCAGATCGGGGTGAATGACCTGCGCCAGTCGGCATTGAAGAAGGCGGCGGCGGGCATCACCAGCCTGGCCGAGATCAACCGCGTCACCAAGGATTGATGCAACGCGGTTTTCCGTAGAGCCGAGCCCGTGCTCGGCTCTACGGCAGATCCACGCCATGCGTGGATGGCGCGGTTCCGTCCACCGCGCAGCCGAGCATGGGCTCGGCTCTACTCCATCCCCAGCTTCTTCAGCTTGTAGCGCAGCGCACGGAAGGTGATGCCCAGCTGCGCGGCGGTGCGGGTCTTGTTCCAGCGGTTCTCTTCCAGCGCACGCTGGATGGCGCTGCGCTCGAGCTGCTCGATGTAGGAGGGCAGGGCGGCGCTGCCCGGCTGCAGGTCGGCCACGGCTTCGGCGGGCGCGGCACTGCCGGGAGCACGCGGCGCGTGCTGTGGCAGGCGCAGGTCGTCGGCGCCGATGCAGTCTTCCTCGGCCAGGGCCAGCGCACGTTCCAGGATGTTCTCCAGCTCGCGCACATTGCCCGGGAACGCGTACTGCGCCAGTGCTTCCAGCGCCGAGGGCGCCAGCAGCGGGGTGGCGCGGCCGTGGCTGCGGGCCAGGCGGGCCAGCACGGCGGCGGCCAGTTCGGGCAGGTCCTGGCGGCGTTCGCGCAGTGGCGGCACCTTCAGTTCGATCACGTTGATGCGGTAGTACAGGTCGTGGCGGAAGCGCCCGTCCTCGACCAGCTCGGCCAGGTCCTTGTGGGTGGCCGAGAGGATGCGGACATCCACCGGCTCCTCGTTGGCCGCGCCCACCGCGCGCACCGACTTTTCCTGGATCGCGCGCAGCAGCTTCACCTGCATCTGCAGCGGCAGTTCAGCCACTTCGTCCAGGAACAGGGTGCCGCCGTGCGCAGCCTGGAACAGGCCAGGCTTGTCAGCGTGTGCGCCGCTGAAACTGCCCTTGCGGTGGCCGAAGAATTCGCTCTCCATCAGCTCGCCGGGAATGGCACCGCAGTTGACCGGCACGAACGGGCCGGCCGCGCGCGCGCCCTGGGCATGGATGGTGCGTGCAACCAGCTCCTTGCCGACGCCCGACTCGCCGAGGATGTAGACCGGCGCCTGGCTGCGCGCGACTTTGCCGATGGTGGTGCGCAGCACATCCATGGCCTGCGAGTGGCCCAGCAGGCGCCCGCCCTGTTCGGCGTTGGGGCCCGGTGCCGGGCGCTCGGCGTTGTTGAGTTCCAGCGCGTGCTTGACCAGTCCGCGCAGCACCGAGATGTCCACCGGCTTGCTGACGAAATCGAACGCACCGGCCTTCAGTGCCTCCACAGCGAGATCCATGCTGCCGAATGCGGTGATCATCGCCACCGGCGTGCGCGGGTAGTGCTGGGCGATCTCGCTGACCAGCTCGATGCCGTTGCCATCGGGCAGGCGCATGTCGGTGATGCACAGGTCGTACGGATTGCTGGCCAGCAGCTCACGTGCCTCGGCCAGGTTGGCGGCGGTACTGATGCGCAGCCCCATGCGGCCGAGGGTCAGCACCAGCAGTTCGCGGATGTCGCGTTCGTCGTCGACGACGAGGGCGCTGCGGGTTTCATTCATGGGCGTGAAAGATAAACGAGGGGGCTGGAAGCGACAAATGTTTGACGCACAGAATGGGGATCAGCTCGGCAGCAGCGTATGTGGACCGGGCAGCACCAGGCGGAAGCAGGAGCCACCGGCCGGCACCGCGATGTAGTCCAGGCGGGCCTGGTTGGCCCTGCACAGCTCGCGCGCGATGTACAGGCCCAGTCCCGTGCCATGCTCGGACGTGGTGAAGAAGGGCCGGAACAGCTGCGCAGCCACGCTCTCCGGGATACCCGGGCCACGGTCCATCACGTCGATCACCGCGCTGCGTTCGTGCTGGGCCACGCGCAGCCGCACCCGTGCAGGCTGCTGGCCGATGCGGCCGTACTTCAGTGCGTTGTGCACCAGCACGGTCAGCACCTGGTAGAGATGCTTGGCGTCGACCTGGGCCATCACCGATGTGTCGCTGATGATCGGTTCGATGCTGTCGGTCTCCAGGGTCTGGCCCTGCTTGTACTCCAGCACGAAGCGGCGCACGAAGGCGACCAGGTCCACGTTCTCGGGCGTTGCGCGTTCGCGCCGTGCCAACCCCAGCACGCTCTCGACGATGCCGTTGGTGCGCTGGCACTGCTGGCGGATGATCTGCAGCAGGCGGCGGTCGCTTTCGTTGAAGCCGGTGCCTTCCTCGAGCAGCTGCACGGCATAGTTGATCGCCGCCAGCGGATTGCGGATCTCGTGCGCCAGGCTGGCCGAGAAGCGGCCCATGGCCGACAGAGTGAGCGATTCGGCGCGGCGCGAGACCACGCTGGAATCGTCCAGGAACACCAGCGCAAGGTCGCTGCCGGCCAGCAGGCGGGCAAAGCGCGGCTGCACTTCCGGCTGGTCGGGGTTGAGCTGCAGCGGCAGTTCGTCCTGTGCCCAGCCATTGCGCCAGCGCTGCAGCCGGCGCGCCAGTTCCGGTGCGGCACTGGCCAGGTCCAGGCGCCCGCTTTCGCCATTGCCGTCGTTGTCGCCCAGCAGCATCGAGGCGGCTTCGTTGGCCAGGGTGATGCGGTTGTCGGCGTCCACCACCAGCACGCCGGTGCGCATGCGGCGGATGATCAGTTCGTTGATCTGGAACAGGTTGGCGACTTCATCGCCGCGCTGGTTGGCCAGCTGCTGGTTGCGGCGGGCGCGGTTGCCCACCTGGTAGCTGATGAAGGCCAGTGCCAGGTAGCTGGTAGCGAACATCGCCAGTTCAGCGAGGGTGCGGGTGGGGTCGCCGCCTTCCAGCAGCTTCCAGGTGTACTCGACGCCGGTGGCCAGGCTGGCGGCCAGCGCCAGGCCCAGCCCCAGGCTGAGCGGCAGCAGAGTGGCGGCGGCGGCGATGTTGAACAGCAGCGACATCGAGATACCGGCACTGGCGCCGGGCAGGGCGTGCGACAGCAGGGTGGCGGCCACGATATCCACCAGCACGCCACTGACCACGATCGGGCGCAGCCAGCGTTCGTTGCGGCCGACCACCAGGGCCAGCAGCGACAGGGCCAGGTAGATGACCGCAACGACATCGGCCAGCCGCGGGTGGTGGGCTTCGCCGACCATGGCCGACAACGGGCTGTAGAGCAGGGCGGCAATGACCGTAGCGATCAGCACCCGGTACAGCGCGAAGAAATACAGTTCACGCCGCGGAATCGATTCGATGCGGTCAATCAATGAAGCACTGGGTGACACGCCGGAACTCCCCTTCTGGCTGCCTGGGTCTGGATTCTGCGGCGGGCCTGCCCGGCGTCCCCTGAAGCCGGGCCGGCACGTCGCGTTTGCAAAGGGCAGTATAGGGCCCCCGGCCGGGCGCCGCCGAAGTGACCCGGATCGCGCATTTGGCCCGGTGCGGACACCGGTGGCCAGCCCCGGCCCGGGTGCAACTGCCTGAATGACCGTGGAAATCTGCCCGCGTCTGGCGTTTTGTACAGACTTCTTTGCGCCCCGGCGCTGGCTCGGCCACAATAGTGGGCCCGCCGCGGTCCATGCCGGCGCCCCGCCGGGGCCCTGAGGAATTGCGTGCGGTCGTTCCTATTCCCACGGTGACGCATGAATTTCCACGAATACCAGTCAAAACAACTGCTTGCCGAGTACGGCATCCCGGTCCCGGCCGGCAAGGTCGCTGCGACCCCGGACGAAGCGGTTGCCGCTGCCAACTCCCTGGGCCAGGGCCCCTGGATGGTCAAGGCGCAGATCCACGCTGGCGGCCGCGGCAAGGCTGGCGGCGTCAAGTTCTGCAAGACCACCGACGACGTGAAGGCCGCCGCAGCCAAGATGCTCGGCACCAAGATGGCCACCTACCAGACCGCTGGCGTTGAACTGCCGGTCAACCTGGTGCTGGTGACCACCGCCGGCGAGATCGTCAAGGAACTGTACCTGTCGGTGCTGGTCGACCGTGGCACCAAGACCATCACCTACATCGCCTCTTCGGAAGGCGGCGTGGAGATCGAGCAGGTCGCTGCTGAAACCCCGGAGCTGATCCACTCGCTGAACGTCGACTTCGTCGAAGGCGTGCAGGGTTACCACGGCCGCGATTTCGGCTTCAAGCTGGGCCTGACCGCCAAGCAGGCCGGCCAGTTCGCCAGCATCATGGTGAACCTGTACCGCCTGTTCAACGAAAAGGATCTGGCCCTGGTTGAAATCAATCCGCTGGCCATCCTGGACGACGGCAACCTGTACGCGCTGGACGGCAAGTTCGACAGCGACGACAACGCCGCGTTCCGCCAGAAAGCCCTGGTCGCCATGCGCGACAAGACCCAGGAAGATCCGACCGAAGTGATCGCTTCGGAACTGGACATCAACTACGTCACCATGGACGGCAACATCGGCTGCATGGTGAACGGCGCCGGCCTGGCCATGGCCACCATGGACGTCATCAAGCTCAACGGCGGCGAGCCGGCGAACTTCCTGGACGTGGGCGGCGGTGCCAACAAGCAGCGCGTCATCGAAGCCTTCAAGCTGATCCTGTCCTCGGACAAGGTCGAAGGCATTTTCGTCAACATCTTCGGCGGCATCGTCCGCTGCGACATGATTGCCGAAGGCATCATCGCCGCCGTGAAGGAAGTGGGCGTCAAGGTTCCGGTCGTGGTGCGCCTGGAAGGCACCAACGTGGAAGAAGGCAAGCAGCTGCTGCGTGACAGCGGCATGGCCATCATCCCGGCTGACAACATCAACGATGGCGCCAAGAAGATCGTTGAAGCTGTCAAGAACGCCGCCTGATACCGACACCAAGGAATTCCAATGTCTGTTTTGATCAACAAGAACACCAAGGTGATCGTGCAGGGCTTCACCGGCCAGCAGGGCACCTTCCACGCCACTCAGATGATCGAGTACGGCACCCAGGTTGTCGGCGGCGTGACCCCGGGCAAGGGTGGCACCACCCATATCGACCTGCCGGTCTTCAACACCGTTGCCGACGCCGTGCAGAGCACCGGCGCCAACGCCTCGGTCATCTACGTGCCGCCGCCGTACGCGGCTGACGCGATCCTGGAAGCCGCTGCTGCCGGCATCAAGGTCATCGTCTGCATCACCGAAGGCATCCCGGTGCTGGACATGCTGCGCGTCAAGAACGTGCTGACCCGTTCGCATCCGGACACCGTGCTGATCGGGCCGAACTGCCCGGGCGTCATCACCCCGGGTGAGTGCAAGATCGGCATCATGCCGGGCCACATCCACCAGCCGGGCAAGATCGGCATCGTGTCGCGTTCGGGCACCCTGACCTATGAAGCGGTCAAGCAGACCACCGAAGTCGGCCTGGGCCAGTCCACCTGCATCGGCATTGGTGGTGACCCGATCAACGGCCTGAACTTCGTCGACTGCCTGAAGCTGTTCAACGAAGACCCGCAGACCGAAGGCATCATCATGGTTGGCGAAATCGGCGGCGACGCCGAAGAAGCCGGCGCCGAGTACATCAAGAACCACGTGAAGAAGCCGGTCGTCGGTTTCATCGCCGGTGCGTCGGCTCCGGCCGGCAAGCGCATGGGCCACGCCGGTGCGATCGCCTCGGGCGGCAAGGGCACTGCCGAAGGCAAGTTCGCCGCCATGGAAGCTGCCGGTGTTGTCACCGTCCGCTCGCCGGGCGACCTGGGCGCTGCCATCGCCAAGCTGGTGAAATAAGATCGACTGCCTCCGGCAGACGGTGCTGTAGAGCCGGCCGCTGGCCGGCTGCTGAAACAGAAGGGCCGCCTCCGGGCGGCCTTTCTGCGTCTGGCGCCCTGGCCATCCCGGCAAGCTCATCCACGCATGGCGTGGGTCTACTGAGCCGGGGCTGTCCACGCAGCGAGCGCGCCCGGCGCGCGCATGGCGCAGCGCTACAATGGCGGCATTGCAACCACAGGCTGGATTCCCATGGCTTCGATCCGCATCGCGATGGCGCAGTTCGACTTCCCGGTCGGCGACGTCGCCGGCAACACCGAGCGCATCATCGAGATGATCGGCCAGGCGCGCGACGAGTACGGCGCCGAGCTGGTGATGTTCCCCGAGCTGGCGGTGAGCGGTTATCCGCCGGAAGACCTGCTGCTGCGCCCGGGCTTCCTGTACGAGTGCGAGCAGGCAATGATGCGCATCGCCGCAGCCTGCCGCGGCATCACCGCGGTGGTCGGCTGGCCGCAGGCGGCTGGCGCGGTGGTCTACAACGCCGCCAGCGTGCTGCGCGATGGCCTGGTCGAGCAGACCTACCGCAAGCGTGAGCTGCCCAATTACGCCGTGTTCGACGAACGCCGCTACTTCGATGTTGATCCGGACGGTGGCAGCTGCGTCTTCGAGGTCAACGGCATTCCGGTGGGTTTGCTGATCTGCGAGGACCTGTGGTTCGCCGAGCCGCTGGCCGACACCGTGCGCGCCGGCGCGCAGCTGGTGGTGGTACCCAATGCCTCGCCGTACGAGCGCGGCAAGCACGCCCAGCGCGATGCGGTGCTGGCCGCACGCACCCGCGAGAGCGGGGCAGCGATTGCCTATCTCAATGTGGTCGGTGGCCAGGATGCGCTGGTGTTTGATGGCGCCTCGGTGGTGGCCGATGGTGATGGCACGGTGCACCCCGCCGCCGCCGCCTTCGTCGACCAGTGGCTGGTGGTGGAGTACGACGGCGAAACGCGCCGCTTCATGCCGCACGTGTGGATGGACGACGGCGACGAGAGCATGGACGCGCTGGCCTGGCGCGCGGTGACCCGTGGCATCCAGGACTACTGCCGCAAGAACGGTTTCAAGAAGGTCTGGCTGGGCCTGTCCGGTGGCATCGATTCGGCGCTGGTACTGGCGCTGGCGGTCGACGCGCTCGGCGCCGAGAACGTCACCGCTGTGCGCCTGCCGTCGCGCTACACCGCCGGCATGTCCAACGACCTGGCCGCCGAGCAGTGCCAGGCACTGGGCGTGAAGCTGGAAGCGGTCTCGATCGAGCCGGCGTTCAAGGGCCTGATGGAATCGCTGGCGCCGATGTTCGAAGGCACTGCGCCGGACGTGACCGAAGAGAACCTGCAGTCGCGCAGCCGTGGCGTGATCCTGATGGCACTGGCCAACAAGTTCGGTGGCCTGCTGCTGACCACCGGCAACAAGAGCGAGTACGCCGTCGGCTACGCCACCATCTATGGCGACATGTGCGGTGGCTATGCGCCGTTGAAGGACCTGTACAAGACCGAGGTGTTCGGCCTGTCCAAGTGGCGCAATACAGTGGGCGGTGCGCCGGTGATCCCGCCGGCGGTGATCAGCCGGCCGCCGTCGGCCGAACTGCGCGAGAACCAGCTGGACCAGGACTCGCTGCCGGCCTATGACGTGCTGGACGGCATCCTGTACCGCTACATCGACCAGGAGCAGTCGCGCACGGAGATCGTTGCCGCCGGTTATGACGCGGCCGTGGTCGACCGCGTGCTGCGCCTGGTGCGCATCAGCGAGTGGAAGCGGCACCAGGCCGCGCCAGGCCCGAAGGTGTCGCGCCGCGCTTTCGGTCGCGAGCGTCGCTACCCGATTAGCAACGGCTACAAGGGTTGAGGTAGCCGTTGGCAGGTAGTGCCGGCCGCTGGCCGGCAACCCGTATCCCGCGTATCCACGCATGGCGTGGATCTACCGGGCGTCGTCGAGCAGCTGTTCGAGGCCGGCGGTTTCCGCAGCGTCGTTGAAGTGGCCGTCTTCAAGCCGTGCACGCACAAACGCCAGGCCATCCGCCGCCGCGTCCAGCGTGCCGCGATGGTCGACCGGGTAGCGCCGGAACGCTACCGGCTCGCCGCGCAGCGCCAGGCCTGCGGCATACAGCAGGGTGGTCAGATAGGGCACGTCGCGGTCCTCGCTGCCGTGGCCCAGGATCAGCGGTTGGCTGAAACCGCGGCGCGGTACGCCAAGATAGTCGTACAACACGGCCCAGATGCCTGGCACGCTGGTCAGCGGTGCGGTGAACATGCTGCCGGTATCCGCGCCGTCCAGCGTGGTGGCGAGTTCGCCCAGGCACTGCTCGCGTGCCACTGCCACGCGAGCGCGGCCGGTGTCGCTGAGGACGCGGTCGATCTGCGGCGCAACCTGCAACAGACCATCGAGCAGATACGCGTGATACGCGCTGAGCGCGCCAGGATTGGCGATGCGGTTGTCCGGCTTCATCACCAGTGCGGTCAGCTCGACGGCGGTGGGCGTGCCGGTGGTGAAGCTGCCGCGGTAGTGCAGCGACGGGCCAGCATAGGTGGGCGCCAGATGCCCGGCAGTGAGCGCGGCGGCACCACCCTGCGAATGGCCGACCGAGACCCAGCGCGGCGACAGCGTTGCGGTGCCCAGGTACTGGCGGCTGGCTTTGACGAGGTCGATGGCATTGCGCGCGGCAGCGCGCACATGCAGATAGGCATGGTCACCTGGACTGCCGAGGCCCTGGTAGTCCGCAGCAACCACCGCATAGCCCTGTGCCAGGAACTGATCGAGGAAGCGGCCGTCGCGTTCGGGTTGGTAGGGGCCGGAGACCGAGGGCGCACAGTAATCCGCGATGCCCTGGGTGCCATGTGCCCAGGACACCACCGGCCAGCCGCCTGCAGGCGCCGCGCCGGCGGGCAGGTACGGCAGGCCGGCGCCTTCGGCCAGCTGGCCGCGATGATCCGGGGTGCGGTAGCGCAGCTTGTAGGCCTGCGCGGCCTTGGACGGCACCCATGACGCGCGATAGGGGGCAGCAGACAGCAGATCGCCCGGTGCGGGTGAGGCAGCCGCCACGGGGCCCGAGGACAGCGCCAGCAGGCCAGTGGCGAGGAGGCAGGCGAGCGGGCGGAAACGGCGGGGCGGTGGGGTCATGGGGCGCTCCTTCACGGCCGGGATGGCCGTTGCGCCGCAGTGTGGATGGCCTCGCCTACGCCGATCGGGACCGGCGTCGCATCCGCCGGGGATTCGTAGAATTCCTAGTGTCATGGTCCATGGGCGCACGAACCCTCCACGCATGGCGTGGATCTGCCGACAAAGAAAAGGCCCCTTGCGGGGCCTTCTTTTACTTCTTTTCCAGTCGCGCGTTGCGCTGGCCGGTGCTGGCGGACTTTTCGCCAGCGAACGGGTTCAGCTTGCGGATCATCCACGGGTACTTCGGCCACTTGCCTTCCAGCCACGGGTGGTCCGGCTGGTTCAGCTGCAGGACGCGGCGGGCGTCGTCGGCCAGGGTCTTGTTGCCCAGGTGGGTGTAGGAATCGGCCAGGACGGCGACGGCATCGTACTGGAACGCGCTCTGCGGATAGGTTTCCAGCAGGTAGTTGGCGCGGCCGGCGGCCGAGACCCAGGCGCCGCGGCGCATGTAGTACAGGGCGTTGTCCAGCTCATGCTGGGCGAACACGTCACGCAGCTCCAGCATGCGCTGGCGCGCATCGGCGGCGTAGCGGCTGTTCGGGTAACGGTCGACCACGATGTTGAAGTCCGAATATGCCTGGTGCGGCGTGGACAGATCGCGGCGGCTGGCATCCAGCGACCATACGCGGCGCAGGAAAACCGTACTGCGGTTGGAGTTGGCCAGGCCGCGCAGGTAGTACAGGTACGCGATGTTGCGATGGGTCGGGTAGGTACGGATGAAGCGGTCGATGCTGGACACTGCATCGTCGTGCTTGCCGGCCTTGTACTGCGCGTAGGCGGTTTCGATCATCGCCTGTTCGGTATACGGGCCGTACGGATATTGGGCCACGAGGCGGCGGAAGCTGGTTTCAGCCCCGCTCCAGTTGCCACCCTGCATCAGCTTGTGGCTCTTCTCGTACAACTGTTCGACCGGCGTCCCTTCATCGGGGCGATCGCCCTTCTTGGCGCCACGGTGGCAGCCGGTGGCGGCGATGACCAGCACCAGCAGCAGGGCGGTGAGGCGGACGGGCGCGGAGAGCATGGAGGAGCGTCGGATCATGAGGTCAAGGCGGGACGCGGCTGGAATACGAAGGGTCGATGATAGCCTAGTGTCCTGTCCAGCGACTGAAACCGGCCGCCGGGACCCCAAAATTTCAAAGAATCCCCCCTGCCATGTCTGAACAACCCTCTGAATCGGCCCGCCAGGCCATCGTCCCCGATACCGCTGCCGGCCGCCGTTTCGACGCCGTGGTGGCCGAACTGTTCCCCGAATACTCGCGTTCGCGCCTGACCGAGTGGATCAAGGCCGGGGAGGTCCTGCTGGACGGCGCCCAGGTGCGCCCGCGCGATCCGCTGCGCGGTGGCGAGGTGGTGACCCTCAACGTGGTGCTGGAAACCCAGACCGACGCCCAGCCGGAGGACATCCCGCTGGACGTGCTGTTCGAGGACGAGCACCTGCTGGTGATCAACAAGCCGGTCGGCCTGGTGGTGCACCCGGGCGCGGGCAACCACAGCGGCACCTTGGTCAACGCCCTGCTGTTCCGCGACCCGTCGGTGGCGGTGCTGCCGCGCGCGGGCATCGTGCACCGCCTGGACAAGGACACCAGTGGCGTGATGGTGGTGGCCAAGACCCTGGAAGCGCAGACTGCGCTGGTCGAGCAGCTGGCCGCACGCGACGTGCACCGCCAGTACCTGGCCATCGTGATGGGTGCGCTGGTGGCCGGCGGTACCGCCGATGCCCCGATCGACCGCCACCCGCGCGACCGCCTGAAGATGGCGGTGCGCGAGGACGGCAAGGAAGCGATCACCCACTACCGCCTGCGCGAGCGCTTCCGTGCGCACACCGCGCTGGAGTGCCGCCTGGAAACCGGCCGTACCCACCAGATCCGCGTGCACATGGCGCATGTGCGCCATCCGATCATCGGTGACCCGCTGTACGGCGGTGCGCTGAAGCTGCCCAAGGGGGCCAGCGATGAGCTGGTGGCCGCGCTGCGTGGCTTCAAGCGCCAGGCCCTGCACGCCGAGACCCTGGAGTTCACCCATCCGATCACCGGTGAGCCGGTGCGCAACACCGCGCCGGTGCCGGAGGACATGCTGCACCTGATGAAGGTGCTGCGCGAAGACAGCGAGGCCTTCGCCGCGCGCGAGCGGGACCGCTGGTGATGGCCGCCGCGCTGCCCGTGCTGCAGGCGGACTGGCCGGCGCCGCCGGGCGTCCATGCGTTGACCACGCGTCGGCACGGTGCGGGCATTTCGCCGGCGCCGTTCGCGCAGTTCAACCTGGGCAACCGGCACGCGGCCGACGGTGATACCCCAGCCAACGTAGAGCACAACCGCCAGCTGCTGCAGCAGGGGCTGGCGCTGCCCTCGACACCGCACTGGCTGCGCCAGGTGCACAGCAGCACCGTGCTGCGCTTCACCGCGCCGCCGGTGCCCGGCGCAAGCGAGCCGGTGGCTGATGCCGCAGTGACCTCGGTGCCGGGCGTGGTGCTGGCGATCCTGACTGCCGACTGCCTGCCGGTGGTGTTTGCCGCCGCCGATGGCAGTGAGGTGGGCGCGGCCCACGCAGGCTGGCGTGGCTTGGCCGACGGCATGCTGGAGGCCACCGTGGCCGCCATGCAGACGCCGCCGGCGCAGCTGCGGGCCTGGCTGGGCCCGGCCGCCGGACCGGCCGACTACGAGATCGGCGAGGAGGTCTACCACGCCTTCGTCGGCCATGATCCGGCCGCCGAGGCGGCGTTCGTTGCCACCCGCGCGGGCCACTGGAGCGTGGACCTGTTCGCGCTGGCGCGGCAGCGGTTGCAGGCGGCGGGCATGGACCCGGCGCAGGTCCATGGCGGCACGGTGTCGACCATGGCCGATCCGGACCTGTATTCGCACCGGCGCGACCGTCGCACCGGGCGCATGGCGACGCTGGCCTGGATCGCGCCCTGACCTTGCCGCTGTTCGCGCGCGTGCTGGGGCCGGCCTTCGCCACCCTCGCAGGGCCGGTGCAGGCGCTGCATGCCGCGCCGTTGCCTTGCCGCTACGTGGGGCGGGCGCACATCGTGAGGGGGCGGCACTGGCTGGTGCCGCTGCTGGCCGCGTTGGCGCGGCTGCCGAAGGACGGTGGAGCGTTGCCGACCGAAGTGGCGTTCAGTGCACACGGGCAGGGCGAGCAGTGGGCGCGGCGTTTTGGCCGCTGGCCGATGGTGTCGCGTCTATGGGCGCACGAGGGCTGCCTGCGCGAGCAGTTGGGCGCGGTGCGCTTCGAGTTTGATCTGCAGGCCCGCGAGGGTGGCATCGACTGGTCGGTGCGCCGGGTCTGGGCGTTCGGGCTGCTGCCGTTGCCGAGGCGCTGGTTTGGTGGCGTGCGTTGCCGCGAAGCCTGGCAGGGCGAGCGTTACACTTTCCTGGTCGATGTGACGCTGCCCTGGGCGGGAGCCCTGATCCGCTATGAAGGTTGGCTCGAACCGCAGTGAGGCCGCCGCCGAGGCGGGCAGCGCGGTGATCGTATTCGATGGCGTATGCGCGCTGTGCAATCGCTGGGTGCGCTTCCTGCTGCGTTTCGGCCGCGCGGGGCGCTACCGCTTTGCGGCGATGCAGGGGCAGCAGGGCAGCGCGATGTTGCGCGCGCACGGGCTGGACCCGCAGGACCCGATGTCGTTCCTGCTGCTGGACGCGCAGGGCGCCTGGACCGATACCGATGCGATCCTGCGCGTGCTGACGGGGCTGGGCGGCGCCTGGCGCCTGATCGGCGTGGTGCGGGCAGTGCCGCGTGGCTGGCGTGATGCCGCGTATCGCGCGCTGGCGCGCAACCGCTACCGCTGGTTCGGGCGGCACGACGCCTGTCATCTGCCCGCACCGGAGCAGGAAGCGCGATTCCTGGATTGAAGGAAAAAGGGACGGAGGGGATCAAGTCGTTTGTGCACAAACGCCTTGATCCCCTCCGTCCCTTTTTTCCTCAACCTTCCAGCGCGTCCAGATAGCTGCGGCGCCAGTGATTGATGTCGTAGGTGCGCAGGTGATCCATCATCGCGTGCCAGCGTTCCTTGCGCCTGCTCAGTGACATCGTTGCTGCCGTGGCGATGGCGTCGGCCACGCCGTCCAGATCGTGCGGGTTCACCAGCAATGCCTGCTTGAGTTCGTCGGCAGCGCCGGCCAGCAGCGACAACACCAGCACGCCGGGATCTTCCGGGTCCTGCGACGCCACGTATTCCTTGGCCACCAGGTTCATGCCATCGCGCAACGGCGTGACCAGGCCGACCGCCGCCGCCCGGTAGAAGCCGGTGAGGGTGGCATGGGTGAAGTTCTGGTTGACGTAGCGCAGCGGCGTCCAGTCAGGTTCGGCGTGGCCACCGTTGATGTGGCCGGCGATCTGTTCCAGCTGGCTGCGCAGCTGCCGGTACTCGGTGACGTCGCCGCGCGAGACCGGGGCGATCTGCAGGTAGGTCAGCGAGCCGCGCTGGTCGGGGTGGCGCTCAAGATAGCGCTCGAAGCCAAGGAAGCGTTCGGGCAGGCCCTTGGAATAGTCCAGGCGATCCACGCCGATCGCCAGCTGGCGATCGCGCAGGCTGGCGCGCAGGTTCTTCACGGCGGCCTTGGTGGCCGCGGTGCCGGCCTGGCGTGCGATCAGCTCGGTGTCGATGCCGATCGGGAAGGCGGCGGCACGGAAGCGGCGCCCGCCCGGTGCTTCCAGCTCGCCGTTGTCGAGCACGCGGCCGCCGCCGAACAGGCGCAGGTAGGTCTGGAAGCGATCAGCGTCGCGCTGGGTCTGGAAGCCGACCAGGTCGTAGGCGTACAGCGCGGAGAACAGCCGCAGGTGGTCGGGCATCGCCTGCAGCAGGTCGGCAGACGGCATCGGGATATGCAGGAAGAAGCCTATGCGGCAGCCGATGCCGCGCTCGCGCAGCAGCGCACCGAGCGGGATCAGGTGGTAGTCGTGGATCCAGACGATGTCGTCCTCGCGCAGCAGTGGCGCGAGCTTGTCGGCGAACAGCGCGTTGACCTTGTGGTAAGTCTCGCGGGTGCCGCGGTCGTAGTCGACCAGATCCAGGCGGAAGTGCAGCAGCGGCCACAAGGTGCGGTTGGCGAAGCCGTTGTAGTAGCCATCGACCTCGCGCTTGCTCAGGTCCATGGTGACGTAGTCGATGTCACCGTCTTTCTGCCGGTGCAGCGTGCCGCTGCCTTCCTTCACCGTCTTGCCACTCCAGCCGAACCACAGGCCACCGCGTTCCTTCAGGGCAGCCAGCAGGCCGACAGCCAGGCCGCCGGCGCGGTTCTCGCCGGGCACGGCCACACGGTTTGAAACCACGACCAGACGACTCACGATGCCTCCTGCCAGGACCGCGACAGGCGCATTGCGGCGGTGATCAGGCCGACGTGCGAATAGGTCTGCGGGAAATTGCCCCAGGCCTCGCCGCTGTCGAAGGCCAGATCCTCCGACAGCAGGCCCAGGTGATTGCGCTGCTTCAGCAGCAGCTCGAACATCTCACGTGCTTCATCCATGCGCCCGATCGCGGCCAGCGCGTCGATGTACCAGAAGGTGCAGATGGTGAAGCTGGTTTCCGGTTCACCGAAGTCATCCGGCGCGACATAGCGGTACAGCGAATTGCCATGCTTGAGGTCGCGGCCGATGGCATCGACGGTGGCGATGAAGCGGGTGTCCAGCGCGTCGATGAAACCGATATCGGCCAGCAGCAGCAGCGAGGCATCCAGCCGATGGCCACCGAAGGTATCGGTGAAGTGGCCCAGCTCCTCGTTCCAGGATTCGGCCATGATGCGCGCGTGGATGGTGTCGGCGCGCTCGCGCCAGTAATGCGCGCGGTCGTCACGCTTCAGGCGCACGGCGATCTTGCACAGGCGGTCGCAGGCGGCCCAGCACATCGCGCTGGTGTAGGTGTGCACTTCGGTGCGGCCGCGGAATTCCCACAGTCCGGCATCGGGTACGTCGTGCAGGGCGAAGGCCTGTTCGCCCAGGGGTTCCAGACGGGCGAAGGTGTGTGCATCACCCGGGTCCTGCAGGCGCCGGTCGAAGAACAACTGCGTGGAGGCCAGCACCACGCTGCCGTAGACATCGTGCTGGCGCTGCACCCAGGCCAGGTTGCCGCGCCGTACCGGGCCCATGCCGCGATAACCGGACAGGCTGGGCACTTCGTCTTCGTCCAGCTTGGCCTCGAAGCCGATGCCATACAGCGGCTGCAGCGTGCCGTCGGTGGTGGCCAGGTTAAAGATGTAGCCGAGGAACTGTTCCATCGTGCGCGTGGCGCCGAGACGGTTCAGTGCCCGCACCACGAAGGCCGCGTCGCGCAGCCAGCAGTAGCGGTAGTCCCAGTTGCGCACGCTGCCGGGTGCTTCCGGAATGGAAGTGGTCATCGCCGCGATGATCGCGCCGCTGTCCTCGTACTGGCACAGCTTCAACGTGATCGCACTGCGGATGACCGCGTCCTGCCATTCCAGTGGAATGGACAGGTAGCGCACCCACTCGCGCCAGTAGTCGCGGGTGCGCTGGAAGGCTTCCTGCACGTAGCCGCTGATCGAACGATTGAGCGATTCATCCACGCCCAGGATCAGGTGGATCGGATGGTTGAGCACGAACGGCAGGCCGTCGCGCACGAAGCGCACCGGCACATCGGTGGTCAGCCGCAGCACGTGCTCCGGCAGGATCCAGCGCACATGGTTGCTGCCCCAGGTGGATTCGGGCACGCGTGCGCCCCAGTCCGCCAGGGGTCGCGCACGCACGGTGATGCGCGGGCTGCCAGCCAGCGGACGCACCTGGCGGATCAGGCTGACCGGACGGTAGAAGCGATCGTTCTGGCGCCAGCGCGGGGCGAAATCGAGGATTTCCAATGCGCCGCCCTGCGTGTCACGCAGCACGGTGCGCAGGATCGCAGTGTTGGTGAGGTATTCCTGCTCGCTGCTCGCGAAGTCCTCCAGCTCGATGGCGAAGTCGCCGCCGGTCTGCTGGTTGGGGCCGAGCAGGGCGCAGAAGGTGGGGTCGCCGTCGAAGGTGGGCAGGCAGCTCCAGACAACGCGGGCATGTTTGTCGACCAGGGCGCCGAAGCTGCCGTTGCCGACCACGCCCAGATCAAGATCGGGTTGGGTCATCACGCGGTACATCTCGGTTGCGGCCGTGGGGGTTGGCCGGGTCAATAGGCATTCTCACGCAGCCAGGCGTGCACGCTGCGTATGTCGGGCAGCGCGAACACGGCCGCACTGGGTTCACGTTCACCCACCAGCACGCTCCAGCCATGCTGGCCGTTGGCGGCATCGAAGCCGAATTCGTCGGTGAGGTCATCACCGAGGAACACCGGCAGGCGGCCGCGGAAGGGCAGGTACTGCATCATCCGGCGCACGGCACGGCCCTTGTCGGTGCCGACAGGCACGAACTCGACCACATGGTCGCCAGGCTGCAGGCGGTAGCTGGTGCGGCCACGAACGTGGCGGTCAGCGAACGCGCGGACATCGCTGGCGGCGTGCGGCGCACCGCGCCAGTGCAAGGCCAGGCCGACGCCCTTGTCTTCCACCAGCACGCCAGGATGCCCATGGGCGAAGCGCATCGCCTGCTGGTGCAGCGCGTGCAGCCATTCGGCGGTGTCGTCGTCGTGTTCGTCGCGCAGCACACGACCGTCTTCGCCACGCAGCTCATGGCCGTGCAGGCCGGCGGCGGGTAGTTGCAGGGGGGCGAACAGTTGATCCAGCTGTTCAAGCGGGCGACCACTGACCAGTGCCACGGCACCTTCCAGGCGGTCGCTGATGCGGCCGATGGCTTCACGCACATCCGGCAGCAGCTGCACGGCATCCGGGCGTGCAGCGAATTCGATCAGGGTGCCATCGACATCGAGGAACAACGCACAGGCGTCGTCCAGCAATGGCGGTGGCGGACGCAGGGGGAGCGGTTCAGCCATGACGCCCAGCTTGCCAGCGTGGGCGTGTACGCGGGGTCGAGGGCAGGCTACGGCGCTGCTTCGGTGGGTGCCGACCGTTGGTCGGCACGGCAGCAGTGCCGACCAACGGTCCGCACCCACCCAAAGCAGATCCGCACCCGGATCACGAAGTTGCCGGCCAGCGGCCGGCACTACCGTGTCCTGCGGACCAACGGTCCGCACCCGCCCAATGCGATCAGAACGTATAGCGGACGCGGCCGTAGTAGTACGCGCCGTTGCTGCCGATCGGCGACAGCACGTCATACGGCAGGTTGCCGAAGTAGTGGATGTCGCTGTTGGATCGATCCGGGTAGTTGTCGGTCAGGTTCTGGCCGCCGATGGCCACGCTCCAGCGCGGAGTGATGCGGTATTCGACCTCCGCGTCCAGCTGCCACTCGGCCTGGTAGGTCTGGCGCGGGATGTAGCCGTCACCGAAGTTGAACACGCGGGTGGCGCTGCCGTAGCGGTTCACGCGGCTGCTCAGCGACCAGTGGTCGTTGCTCCACGCGGCAGAGAAGCTGCCGCGGGTACGCGGCGTGGCATCGGTAAGCGTGTTGGTTTCTTCGATGCCGAACAGCACGTAGTCCGGATTCAGTGCACGCAGCTGTGCCGGCGTGGCCAGCACGTTCTTCAGCGTGGTCTTGGTGTACGCATAGGTGCCGGTCAGCAGCAGCTGGCCGTCGCCCAGCGACTGGCGCCAGTTGCTCACCAGCTCGGCGCCGCGGGTGCGGGTATCGGCGGCGTTGACGAAGAAGCTGGCGCTCTGCAGGCCGCTGACGCCGTAGTTGGCGGCCACGTAGTCGGTCAGCGCATCGCCGGTGATGCTCTCCGACAGCGCGATGCGGTCGTCGATGTCGATCTGGAAGAAGTCCAGTGACAGGTCGAAGTGCTCGCCAATTCGGCTGGTGAAGCCCAGCGAGGTATTGATCGACTTCTCCGGCTTCAGGTTCTGCGCACCGAGGCCACGCGCGATCGGGTTGTTGACCGACAACAGGCGGCCCTGCACCAGCTGGCCGCCAGCGTTGTAGCCGGTGGAGGTGGATTCGTAGCCGATCTGTGCCAGCGACGGCGCACGGAAGTTGTTGGAGATGGCACCGCGCAGCGCGAACGCCGGGGTGAATTCATAGCGCAGGCCGAGTTTGCCGGTCAGTTCACCGCCGAAGTCGTCGTTGTGCTCGTAGCGCGCGGCCAGATCGGTGGAGAACTTCTCGCCGAACTGACTGGACAGGCTGGCGTAGGCGCTGGCGACATCGCGAGACAGGGTGGCCGCGTCCTGCGGGGTCAATCCGCCACCGGCCTGCGAACCGGTCGGGCGGTCGGTGCACGGGCCGGCCGCATAGCTGGCCGGGTCGCCGGGACGGGTCTGGTAGCGCTCGTGGCGTGCTTCCGCGCCCAGGCCGAGCGTGTGGCTGATGCTGTCGCTCTGGGTGAACACGCGGCTCAGGTCGAGGTTGCCCACGGTCTGCGCGTATTCGTAATCGGCGGTCTTGAAGCGGGTCGGGCTGGTCGGGCCCAGCGAGGCGTTGAGCGAATCACGCAGGCGGTAGGTGAAGTCGTTCTGGCCGTAATCCAGGCTGCCGTCGTAGCTCCATTCGCCCCACTGCCCGCGTACACCGGCCACGGCCTGCACGTCGCGGTTCTCGCCCTCGGAGATCGGCCGGTAACCGTTCGGATAGACCTGCTTCCAGTTGGCATCGCCGTTGGGGTAGCGGAAGTAGTTCGCACCTTCGGTATCGCGCTGGTTGAAGGTGCCGAATGCATAGAATGTCGAGGTCTGGCCCACCGGGATCTCGGTGTTCAGCCACAGGTTGATGTCCTTGCTCTTGCCATCGCCCAGCACATAGTTGCGCTTGCCCTGCAGCGCCAGGTTGCCCGGGGTCTGGTCCCACGGCGGAATCTGGTCGAAGCCGGCGCGGTTGGTGCCGTTGCGGTGCTTGTATTCCAAGCCGACGCGCAGGAAGCCGCCGTCCTCGCCCAGCGAGGTACCGACCTTGGCGCTGATATTGCCGGTCTGGCCGTCGGTAAGGGTACGCCCGATCGGCTTGAGGTCGGTGTGGTTGGCGCCGTAGCTGGCCTCGATCTCGCCACCGTCGCCGCCGTTGTCGAGGATCACGTTGATCACACCGGCCACCGCATCCGAGCCATACAGCGCACCAGCGCCATCACGCAGTACTTCGATGCGCTTGATCGCGCTGACCGGGATCGAATTGAAATCAACCGGGGTGGTGCCCTTGCCGATCTTGCTGTCGGTGTTGACCAGCGCGGTGTGGTGGCGGCGCTTGCCATTGACCAGCACCAGCACCTGGTCCGGCGACAGGCCGCGCAATTGCGCGGCGCGCACATGGTCGGCGCCGCCGGAGTTGGACTGGCGCGGGAAGTTGAACGACGGCAGCAGCGCCTGCAGCGCGCTGCCCAGTTCGCCGTTGACCACGCCGGCCTTGCGGATGTCCTCGGCGGTGAGCACATCCACCGGCGAGGTGGATTCGAGCACGGTGCGGTCGGCGGCACGGGTGCCGGTGACGATCACCGTGTCCAGGTTGGTGGCGTCCTGGGCCAGGGCCGGGACGGCGGCGGAGGAAAGCGCGAGGGCGATAGCGAGGCCGAGCGGCGACGCGGGCAGGTGGACGGACATGGGGGCTCCAGCAACAACGACGACGGGGAAGGGGGGAGATGGTTTCACTTACATCCATCCGGATGAAGCGATATATTATCTTCGCGTGATGACCGGTGCCGATGCAAGCCCCTGCCGGTCCGGCATGAGTTGATGCCCTGCTGGCATCAGCACGCCGGGCCGGTGGCGCTGTACGCTGCCGGCTCGCCTTGTCCCCCTTCCCCGGAGCTGTACCGATGAAACACCTTGGCCTCGTCTTCGCCGTGCTGCTGGCCACCAGTGGCTGCGCCAGCCTGTCCTCGCAGGCGCCCAGCGCCTATGTCACGGCCACCACCGCCGAACTGAAGGGCGATGCTGCACGCCCGTCCGCCGGCCACGGCTGGGTGCGCAGCGAGCTGTATTTCGGCGTGGGCGAGGAGCAGGGCGCCGGCAACCGCCCGCAGGCCGATACCATCAGCGAGGCGCAGTGGCGCACCTTCCTGGACAAGGAAGTGACCCCGCGCTTCCCGGATGGCCTGACCGTGTTCGATGCCTATGGCCAATGGCTGTTCCGCGGTGATGCCGCGCCCAACCGCCTGCGCACCAAGGTGCTGGTGGTGCTGCACGAGGACACCCCGCAGCGCCGCGCCGACATCGAAGCGATCCGCCTGGCGTGGAAGCAGCAGACCAAGCATCAATCGGTGCTGTGGTCGCGGCAGCCGGTCGAGGTATCGTTCTGAGTTGAAGGTGCCGCCGCGGTGTCGCAGGGAGCAATGATGAATCACAGGGAATGCGTGCTGGGCCTGGTGCTGGCGGGAGTGCTGGCACCGTCGGCGCAGGCAAGTGGCGACGACGGCGAAACGCTGCGGTTCCAGGTGGCCGCGCATGTGCAGGCGCAGGCCGATCCCCTGCAGGACGGCAGCATTGCCGTGCAGCTGTCACCGTCGGGCAAGCGGCAGACGCTGGCCGGCGCGGCGGATGCCGACGGCACTTCGCGATGGTCGCTCGAAGATGTCGATTCCGATGGTTACCCGGAACTGGTCGCACGCGCCCCGGTGGGCATGGTCAACGAAGCAGTGGCGGTGTACCGGTTCGATCCGGCCACTGTGGGTTTCCGCGCGCTGCAGGCCGACACCCACGGCAAGGACAGTTGCGGTGACCTGATGGGGTTGAGCGTGGATGCTGCCACTCGTACCTTGACCAGCAGTTGCCGCAGTGGCCCGATGTGGTACACCGACCAGTACCGGTTTGCAGGCGCGAAGCTCCATCTGTACCGCTCTGAGAGCGTGCTGATGCTGGGCGATACCTTCAACGCCGCGCTGCAGTGGGAGCAGACCGACGAGCAGGGTCCGCTGGCCGTCTGGCGCACCTATGATCCCGCCGGCCGTGTGCTGGAAAGTGCCATTGCCGATGGCCTGGGCGCACCGCCGGATGGACCGTTGCGCGGCCAGCAGGCCACCGTGGTACCCGCGCGCCTGTTCCTCTTCGACCGACCCGGCGCGTCCAGCACCAAACGTTACCTAGTGCAGGGGGATCGCGTGGAACTGCTGGATGAACAGGACGGCTGGGTGAAGCTGCGCTACCGCAACGTGAAGCAGGGCGCGGTGGTGGGCTGGATCAACGTCAACGATTGAAGAAAAAGGGGACGGAGGGAATTAAGTCGTTTGTGGCACATACGACTTAATTCCCTCCGTCCCCTTTTTTTGCGGAGGCATCACTTCATCGGGTCTAGCCTCGGACGTTCCCCCGTTCGAGGATGTATCCGATGAGCAAGCGCGTGGCCGAAATCGTGGTGGACGCCCTGCAGCAGGCCGGTGTCCGCCGTTGCTACGGCATCGTGGGCGATACGCTCAACCATGTGACCGATGCGATGCATGGCAGCGAGATCGCATGGGTGCATGTGCGGCATGAGGAAGTAGCAGCCTTTGCCGCAGGCGCCGATTCGCTGGTGAGCGGCGAGTTGACCGCCTGTGCGGGCTCCTGTGGTCCCGGTGGCCTGCACTTCATCAACGGCGTGTTTGAGAGCAACCGCAACCGTGCGCCGATGGTGCTGATCGCCAGCCAGGTGGTGACCAGTGAGCTGGGCATGGAATTTCCGCAGGAAGTGGATTTCAAGGCGGTCTATGGCAGCTGCACGGTGTTCTGCGAGCAGGTGCACAGCCCGGAGCAGGCGCGACGCGTGGTGGCCCTGGCCTGCCAGGCGGCGATCAGCCGGCGTGGCGTGGCGGTAGTGATCCTGCCGGCCGACATCAGCCAGGCTGAGGTGAAGCACGATGTGCCGTTCTCGGTGCACTACACCCAGCCGGTGCTGCGCCCGTCCGACGCCGAACTGCAGCGCATTGCCGAGCTGCTGGGGCAGGGCAAGCGTATCGGCATCTATGCCGGTGCCGGTTGCCAGGGCGCGCACGCGCAGCTGCTGGAACTGGCCCGGCGCCTGCAGGCGCCGGTTGCGCATACTTCGCGCGCCAAGGATTTCGTCGAGCCGGACAACCCGTACAACATGGGCATGACCGGAATCTTCGGCATCGAATCCGGCTTCCACACGCTGATGGAGTGCGACACGCTGCTGCTGCTCGGCGCCGACTTCGCCTGGGGCCAGTTCTACCCGGACAAGGCCACGATCATCCAGGTCGACCGCGATGGCAGCCACCTCGGCCGCCGCCACCCGGTAAACCTGGGCGTGGTCGGTGACATCGCACCGACGCTGGATGCCTTGCTGCCGATGCTGCCGCCGCGCGAGGACAGCAGTTTCCTGGACGAATGTATCGAACGTCGCGACAAGGCGCTGAAGAAGCGCGAGCAGGAAGAACAGCCGGGCGAGGGCGAGCTGATCCACCCGCAGCATCTGACCGCGCTGCTGTCGAAGCATGCCAGCGACGATGCGCTGTTCACCGCTGACGGCGGCTCGCCGATGGTCTGGGTGCTGCGGCACATCCGCGTCAATGGTCGCCGCCGCACGCTGACCAGCCTGCTGCACGGCACGATGGCCAATGCAATGCCGCAGGCACTGGGCCTGCAGAAGGCGTTCCCCGGCCGGCAGGTGATTTCGCTGTCCGGCGATGGCGGCCTGGCGATGCTGCTGGGCGACCTGCTGACGGCCGTGCAGGAGAACCTGCCGATCAAGGTGGTGGTGTTCAACAATGGCTCGCTGAACTTCGTCGAGCTGGAGCAGAAGGTGGAAGGCCTGCTGGACAACTACACCGACCTGAAGAACCCGGATTTTGGCCGCCTTGCCGAAGTGATCGGCTTCCACGGCCGCACGGTGACGCGCAGCGAGGATCTGGAAGAAGCGGTGCAGGATTTCCTGTCGCAGCGTGGCCCGGCGCTGCTGGACGTGCATACCAGCCGCGCCGAGCTGGTGATGCCGCCGCAGATCGAGGCCAAGCAGGTGGCCGGTACCGCGCTGTATGCAGCCAAGGCGGTGTTGAACGGCCGCTTCGACGACGTGAAGCATCTGCTGGTGGACAACTTCCTGAAGAAGTAACGGGGCGGGTTTGATGCAGGGCTGCGCCCTGCACCCGCTACGAGCCGGAGCCAGAGCAGAAGCGGGCTTCCTGAGGGATGGCGGGGTGGGTCCGGTTGCGGGGGACGCCGTAAACCCGTCCCTGGGGGCTTGGCCGCGGCATCCATGCCGCGGACACCCCCGCAACCGGACCCACCCCACCTTCGACAGTTTCCTGCGATCTGTCGGTAGATCCACGCCCTGCGTGGATAGCGTGGAAATGATCGAATTGTTCGTGTAGAGCCGAGCCATGCTCGGCTCAGAGCGAAGCGACCCGCTTTTGCTTTTGATCTTCTGATTCTCTTCCGTGGCTGGCATGCGCAGGAAACTGTCAGGGGCCGGGCGGGTAGGCTGCGCAGGGGCGTGAGCCGCATGG
Organism: Stenotrophomonas sp. YJH_SMC_120; assembly: GCF_059368675.1. NCBI lineage: Bacteria > Pseudomonadati > Pseudomonadota > Gammaproteobacteria > Lysobacterales > Lysobacteraceae > Stenotrophomonas > Stenotrophomonas sp. YJH_SMC_120. The sequence goes on along the minus strand of NZ_JCAFRY010000008.1, from coordinate 218 downwards.
ATGCGGCGACCGAGCTTACAGGGACGTACTTGCAGCGCCCCCTGCGCAGCCTACCCGCCCGGCCCAACTGGCAATGCCAGTCGACTAACTGTGTAAACCCACCACGTTGTTCAGCGGGATTCTGGAAATAGGCGGTTGGCTGCCGATCCCCATGTGGGGTCGGTGCCAGTTGTAGTAATGCAGCCATTCAGGCAGCACGGCATCACGTTGCTCTGACG